>JABGYE010000350.1:0-15159 GCA_018675395.1 Akkermansiaceae bacterium | reverse complement strand
AATGCCACCGTCGAAGGCCTGCCTAGCCCCTACAGAGAATTTCTTTGTGGCCACATTATTATCAATTTCATAAATGGAAGAATAGACCTGTTTGGTAATATCAATGGTGAACTGCGTGTCTGTCGGAGCCGTCCACATACCTGTCAGACCATAGACTGGCGTCGTCTCACTGAAATCATCCGAATCACGCCACCTCTCATCAAAACCGATCCGGCCGGTAAATGCTGTCTTTGGTGAATAGTCCCACCGAAACCTGACTGAAGGGGTCATAAAAGTCTGGGATCCTAACACACTCTGAGTGATCTCTTCTTGACCGACATTCAAGCCAATGCCAAGGCGGGTTTTGGCAAGAAATACCGGATCATAAAACCATGACAGATCCGTCGCAAACTTCACATTCTCGTAGGACCGGTCAATTAAATTACTGACATTGTATTCGGTACGATTCATGGAAAGCCTAAGTGCCAGTTCACTGGAAGCTAATTCTCTAGAAATGCCTAGGGCCACTCTCTTCCTTTGATATCCAAGATTTCTTGCTTCTCCGAAAGTTGAAGAAATTCCTTCAGCAAAGGGCTCGGACCGTGAATAGCCGCCCTGCTCCTCAATATTAGCGTCAAGTCTTAGCGTCGTGAAAGCTCCCCTAAACTCAAACCCGGACAAGAAAGAATGATCGGCTGGAGATTCATACTCAAAATCATCCGTCATTGAGGAAAAATAATTTCCTCCATACAATAACTTGTAAGATAGGCCAGGCTCATTAGCTAGCCCCCCACCCTTGACTCCAAGGAGTACCGATCCATTAAGTATGTTGGCTTTAGTTTCATTGTTCCGAAGAAAAATATTCGAATCCTGAATGTACCTCGTCGTGAATTGAGCACTGACTCGGTCCTGTAAGAAGGAAAGAGAATCCAACGCCGAACCCGAAGAACTTTTTTGAGAATCTGTAAAAGTCGAGGAATCAGTCAAGTCATCGGCCGCAAGTTCACTAGGATTTGCGACGATCCACAAAAGGAGGAAAGAAAAAATTAAGTATAGATATTTAGTTAGCACTTGTCCGGGAATCAGATTAAATCTAAGGAATAAATTTTAAAATTAACATTACTTTGAGATTTAATTTTATAAACTATTATCTTATATTTATTGTATTTGGCATTGATCTTGCGGAAAAACCGGTAATTAGATGTCTTATTAACTAACAATGTTCGTAAATCTCATAAGAAAAGTTTTCCCGGCAATATTGTTGGCCATTGATACGACGGCTTTTTACCTGATTTATTTTGGCGTCACTTTCGTGAGAACAGGTGGATCGAATGTCTTCTTTAGTAGTGATCAAATTCTTTTTAGCATGATCGCCTGCAATGCCCTCGCTCTGTACTTGGTAGGTGCTTACGAATACCAAAAAATTGAGCGTAGCGCTCGTTTCATCAGTGAACACCTCATCGCCTCTGTCATCGGTGCGACTCTATCAATGTTAGTTATTCTCCTCTTTGTCTCCTACGCCGACCGGGTCGGAACGAACAGAACCTCACTACTGGGAACCTTTCTATTATTCACTCCCTTCTCAATACTTTATCGGTGCTGGATCGGAAAGATCAGGGCAAAGAGAAAAACAAATAAATGCATTATCTTCATCGGCGCCTCTGAACATACCTATGAATTCATCAAAGACATTCATGATCAGAATTTCACTGAAAAAATCTACGTCATAGCCAATGACCTAGATAAGCAACTGATTGAAAAATTGAGCTCACTTGGTGTGGACACATTGAAACCTGATCAGTTCGATTCTCAGAATCAGTTCATCAAGGAAATGACAATTAATAAGATCATTCTGTCTGAATCCATGAATCAATTGACATTGGATAAAAATTTAAGACACCAACTAATGAGACGCCATCTTCAGAAAAATGATGTCACTTCATTGGAAAATTTTTTCCTATCAGAATTTGAATATGTCCCAACAAAACTCGTTGATGAAAATTGGCCCTTCGAGCATGGGTTTCGAATCACTAAAAATGTCGTTTACGCACACGGCAAGAGAACAATTGATCTCTTCCTCTCCGCTTTGATCCTGATTCTGGCCAGTCCAGTCTTGCTCATTGCAATGCTTGCTGTAAAATTAACAAGTGAAGGGCCAATCTTCTTCAGGCAACAACGGATCGGAGCAAGCGAGGTGCCCTTTACCCTATTTAAATTAAGAACGATGAAGATCGGTTCCGATACCAAGGGTGATTACACGCACGTTAATGATCCCAGAATAACACCGATCGGGAACTTCTTAAGAAAATCAAGGTTAGATGAATTGCCTCAACTCATCAACGTAATCAAAGGAGAGATGAGCCTCATCGGTCCGAGAGCGGAATGGGAAAAACTGGTGAGAAATTATGAAGAGGCGATCCCGCATTATCATCTGCGTCATATCGTTAAGCCTGGCATCACGGGTTGGGCACAAGTCAATTATCCTTACGGGGCCAATCTTGAAGACACAATCAATAAGCTCAAATATGACCTCTATTACGTTAGGTACTTTTCATTGGTAATGGATCTGACAATCATAATCAAGACCGGCTACACCATGCTGTTCGGACGAGGAAGGTGAAGGCGTTAGTGCGCTTTAAATCCTCAAAGATAGGTCCTTTAGGTCCTAATACGTTCAAGAATACGTTCAAGAATACTCTCGAAGTCAATTTATCAAAGAATGATACCAATGAATGGGCCTTTCCCTTCGGTCAATTCATACCTATATTTCAATTACGCCTAATCAAAAAAAGAAGAAATCCTCCTCCACTAATGAGGAGCCTAATCAAAAACTAAAAGAGCAACTCCTCAAGTTTTTGAATGATCCTAATTATCGTCCATTAAATAAATCGGAACTGGCGAGAGCACTTGAAGTTACTCCAAAGTACCGACAACAATTGCGTCAAATCATCGGGACCATGGAATCGGAAGGCGTGATCCGAAAAATTAAAAAAGGACGATACGTTAAGAGAGGAGGAGCCGAAGTTATTGGCACCATCCGGTTCAATCCCAATGGTCATGCTTTCGTCGATACCGAAAATTTCAAGAAGGACAGTAACGTCTTCATACCAAAAGATGAATCGGGAACGGCACTTCATGGGGACAAGGTCGTAGCAAAGATCTTAAGTCAGAGCCGTTCTCCTCAATGGACGAAACATATCAAAAACACACAAACAAGAGAGCGACTCGAACAGCGTTTCTCAGGCCACGGAAGGTTACCTGAGGGCCGAGTCGTAAAGGTTCTAGAGAGAAAGAATGAAGCGGTCATAGCGACCTACCAAAAAAAAGGGAAATTCATATATGCTCAACCTGATGATCTGTTATTGCCAGCAACTATCGAGTTGGATGCAGAAAAGCTCCCTAAGAAGCTTCCGAAAACAGGAAATAAAGTTGTAATAGCTATCACTGATTGGATCTCTAAAAGAGCCAATCCGAGGGGCCACATCGTTGAAGATCTTGGGCCGCTAGACACGCCTGGATTAGACATCCTGCAAATAATTTATGCCCACAAACTTTCATTAAATTTCCCTGAAGAAGTGATGCAAGAAGCTAATAATTTCTCAGAGCACGTTTCGGAAGAAGATATTCAGTCCAGAGAAGACTGGCGGGATCGCCCGGTATTCACAATTGATCCGGATGATGCCCGCGACTTTGATGATGCTATTTTAGTTGAGAAAACAAAGGATGGGAACTGGGAACTGGCAGTCCACATTGCAGACGTTGCCCACTATGTTAGACCGAAGAGCCTACTTGATAAAGAGGCTTATTATCGAGGAAACAGTACGTATCTTGCGGACCGGGTCATTCCCATGCTACCTGAAAAATTGAGTAATGGCTTATGTTCACTTGTTCCTAAAAAAGACCGCCTTACGCATGCAGCCGTCATACAGTTCAATAAGAACGGTTCACCTAAGTCCGTACGTTTCTGCAAGGCAGTGATTAATAGTGCAAGACGGTTCAACTACAAAGAAGCGTACGCACTGATGCAAAAACCTGATCCTGAAGACCCTTTCAGTGAAAGATTATCCACGGCATGGAAATTAGCTAAGAAACTCCGTGAACGCCGCTTCAAATCAGGGGCCCTCGAACTTGACATGCCTGAAGTCAGAGCCGTCCTAGATAAAAACGGTAAACCTGTAGCTCTTGAGAAAACAGAAAATGATGAGAGTCACCAGCTCATTGAGGAATTCATGCTCGCTGCTAACGAGGCAGTCGCCAAACACATCAAAGAAAAAATGAAGCCCTCAGTTTACCGGGTCCACGAGGATCCGGACGCAGACAAGCTCTTCGAATTCAGACAACTCGTACTTAACTATGGATTCGAAGTGGGTGACTTAAACTCCTCACCCAACGAATTACAATCCCTGCTCAAATCCGTTCAAGGGCAACCCGAGGAACATGCCATCAAAGTAGGACTCTTAAAGAGCATGAAAAGAGCCACATACAGTGAAGAGCCGATCGGCCATTATGGACTATCAAAGACAAACTACACTCATTTCACGAGCCCTATAAGACGGTACGCTGATCTAATCGTTCACAGAGTATTGGCCGCCGTGACTGGAACAGTCCCCACCAAAACGCCTAAACTTCCAGAACTGAATAGAATCACCAAACACATTTCAGACACGGAACGCAACTCCGCGAGCGCTGAAATGGAATCTCAAAAACTAAAGCAACTTGAATTCCTATGGCTTGAAACGAAGGACTCTGGAGACTCGCCATCACCAACTCATCCGGCAATCATCCATGATGTTCGCCGCAAAGGACTCTTCATTGAATTAACAGATCACTTCATTAAGGGACTCGTGCCAGAACATGCCTTGCCGAATTGTCGTGGCGGGTACTGGTTCGATGGATCAATGAGCCGGTTCGTAGGCTCAAAGCCAAAGCGGACCTTCGAAGCAGGGCAGAAGATACTAGTGGCTGTTGAAAGAGTCGACCTTGATCAGCGCTTAGTGGATTTTAAAATTGTAGATAATTAAGACTTTACCTGCAATCTCCAGTTTGACACTAGGGGAAGATACAATAAAATTGACCCCCGGATTTGTCGTTATGTCACAAACCGTAAAATAAACAAACTCTGAATAAAAATGAGCAAAAAAATTCTCGTAGCCGGTGGCGGTGGATTCATCGGCGGTCACCTAGCTAAGTCATTAGTGAGTCGCGGCCATGATGTTCGGGTCGTTGATGTAAAACCACTGGACCAATGGTACCAAAGGACTGAAGGAGCAGAAAATATTGTGGCCAATTTGGAGGAGAAAGACGCCTGCTTCTCGGCGAGTAAGGGTTGTGATGAGGTTTACAACCTAGCCTGCAACATGGGGGGCATGGGTTTCATCGAAAACAATAAGGCACTCTGCATGCTCAGCATCCTCATTAACACTCACCTGCTAATGGCTGCAAAAGAATTCCAAATTAAAAAATATCTCTATTCATCTAGCGCTTGCGTTTATGCTGCTGACAAGCAGACAGACACCTCAGTCACCGCATTAAAAGAAGCGGACGCTTATCCGGCCATGCCGGAAGATGGTTATGGTTGGGAAAAACTCTTCAGCGAACGTATGTGCAAACACTTTGAAGAGGACTTCGGTATGGAGGTTCGGGTCGTTCGGTTTCACAACGTCTACGGACCGGATGGGACTTGGAGAGGGGGCCGAGAAAAAGCACCAGCAGCACTGAGCAGAAAAATCATCGAAGCAAAAGAATCCGGCAA
Organism: Akkermansiaceae bacterium; assembly: GCA_018675395.1. Classification (GTDB taxonomy): domain Bacteria; phylum Verrucomicrobiota; class Verrucomicrobiia; order Verrucomicrobiales; family DEV007; genus EC70. The sequence continues at coordinate 9,428 of JABGYE010000350.1, read as the reverse complement.
CTTAAAAATAGAGGTCTGGGGAGATGGTGAACAGACTCGCAGCTTCATGTACATTGATGATTGTATCACTGGACTCGACAAACTCATGGAATCAGATTTCAGTGACCCTATCAATCTTGGTCGGTCCGAACTCGTTTCCATCAACCAGCTCATAGATATCATTTCTGAAATTGCAGGAGTCGAAGTGGAACGGGAACACAACCTAGACGCGCCTCAGGGTGTCCGGGGAAGGAACAGCGATAATTCATTGATCCTTGATAAGCTCAAATGGGAACCTGAAGTGAATCTCAGAACGGGCCTTGCAAAGACTTACGCATGGATCGAAGAGCAGATCGAACGCGAGGCCAGAGGTGAATCCGTAATCTCTTAAATTGCCATCAAATCAGCCAATAATAAGAGATATTAAAAAACGCCTAATTGACACACCAAAACGCTCTGATAAAGTTCCGCTCGCCCCAATAAATAAGGGCCTTTGTTAATTAATTTACTAGGAAAGAAAGCGACACCAAAAACCTCACTTACTATTTCAAAAACATCATACCACAAAGTATTCATGGCTAAAAAGAAAACTGCCTCTAGGAAGGCAACACCAAAGAAAAAGAATCCGTCCCGTAAGAAGGTCAATAAGAGCAAAGCAAAAAAACACGTTTACTTCTTCGGAGGAAACAAGGCTGACGGAGACGGATCTCAGAAAGCACTCCTCGGAGGCAAAGGAGCGAACCTCTCCGAGATGTCACGGATTGGTTTACCAGTTCCAGCAGGGATGGCCATCACTACCGAAGTTTGTACTTACTACTATTCGAATAAAAAAACGTACCCAAAGACCCTCGATAACGAGATTAAAGCAAACATTGCCAAGATCGAAAAGGTCATGGGCAAGAAGTTCGGTGACCTCAATAACCCTCTTCTCCTTTCTGTCCGATCCGGTGCACGTGAATCCATGCCTGGAATGATGGATACTATCCTGAACTTAGGAATTAATGATGAGATCGTTGAATCACTCTCAGCTAAGACCGGTAACTCAAAATTTGCATGGGACAGTTATCGCCGGTTCCTGCAAATGTATGGCAGCGTCGTCATGGGCGTAGAGGCCCATGAGGGAGAACATCATGATCCGTATGAAGTGATCTTGGACAAGGCCAAAGCAAAAGCAAAGGTAAGCGACGATTCGGGACTTGAAGAGTCCGATTTGAGGTGGGTCGTGGCCGAGTTTAAAAAGCTCATTAAGAAAAGATCAGGCAAAGCATTCCCTGAAGACCCAATGGATCAGCTCTATGGTTCAATCAATGCGGTCTTTAACTCTTGGAACAATGACCGCGCCAAGGTCTATCGTGCCAAGTATGGCATCCCAGCCGAGTGGGGAACTGCAGTCAACGTCCAGGCCATGGTATTCGGTAACACCGGCAAGACCTCCGGCACCGGTGTGGCCTTCACCCGCGATCCCGCTACCGGCGAAAACGTCTTCTATGGTGAATACCTCATTGATGCTCAGGGCGAGGATGTTGTCGCCGGAGTACGCACCCCAAAACCGATCGCCAAGATGGTCAAGGACTTGCCGAAATCGCATAAGGAACTGCTAAAGGTGCGCAAGATCCTCGAAAAACACTTCCGTGACGTGCAGGACGTCGAGTTCACTATCGAGGAAGGCAAGCTGTGGATGCTACAGACACGCAACGGCAAGCGTACCGGCTTTGCCGCAGTCAATATCGCCCTCGACATGGTCAAAGAACGACTCATCACCAGAGATGAAGCCATCCTGCGTATCCCCGCTGAGGATTTGAGTCACCTCTTGGCACCGATCTTTGATCTTGCCACTGAGCGCAAGGCAAACAAGATAGGTAGCGGCCTTCCCGCTGGACCAGGTGCAGCTTCTGGTAAGATTTACTTCTCAGCTGAAGATTCCGTGAAGGCAGCCTCCAAGGGTGAATCCGTCATTCTTGTCCGTCAGGCCACTTCTCCTGAGGACCTTCGCGGCATGATTGCTGCTGATGGTATACTCACGACGGAAGGTGGAGCCTCCTCACACGCCGCTCTCGTTGCCCGCCAGATGGGTAAGGTTTGCGTCTGCGGTGCACACGGCATGACCATCGATTATGGCAAGAAGACACTCTCTGGAAATGGAGAGACTCTCAAAGAAGGTGATGACCTTTCTCTGAACGGATTCGTTGGAAACGTCTACAAGGGTTCCATCAAGTCTTCTCCCTCCCAGGTCATTCAGGGTCTGATCGAGAACAAAGCCGCTGGCAAGCGCTCTGATACTTACAAAAAGTTCATGGAGCTCATGAGCTGGACAGACAAGCTTCGCAAACTTGGGGTCCGCACCAACTCCGACACGCCGGAACAGGTGGAGCAGGCCATCAAGTTTGGAGCCGAGGGAATTGGCCTGACACGTGCAGAGCACATGTTCTTTGAGGGTAACCGTATCGACTCTGTCCGTGAAATGATCCTCGCTGACGACGACGCTGGTCGTGCGAAGGCACTGACGAAAATTAAGAAGTTCATGAAAAAAGACTTCATTGGCATTTTCAAATCACTCGCAGGTCGCCCCGCAACGATCCGCCTCCTCGATCCACCACTTCACGAATTCATCGGCACTATGAATGCCGTTCAAAAGAAGGACCTTTCCAAAAAGATTGGAATGAGCGCACCAGCCATCACGAAGAGGATTCACGATCTTCACGAAGAGAACCCGATGCTCGGTCACCGCGGTTGCCGTCTCGGCATCAGCTACCCGGCTGTCACTGCTGCTCAAGTCGAAGCTATCCTTGAAGCTGCGGCTGCGGTTCAAGCTAAAGGAACAAAGGTACTCCCTGAAATCATGGTCCCACTCGTCTCCTACGCTCGTGAGCTTGAACTCCAAAAGCAGGTCATCGACGATACCGCCGCTAGTGTTCGCAAAAAGCTCGGCCTCAAGAAGTCCCAGTTGAAGTACACCGTTGGAACCATGATCGAGATTCCCCGCGCTGCAATCACCGCTGATAAGGTGGCTGAGCACGCAGAGTTCTTCTCCTTCGGAACTAACGACCTCACCCAGACCGGACTTGGGCTGTCTCGTGACGACTCCTCTAGCTTCCTTCCAACTTATCAGGATGCGGAAATTCTCAGCAACAACCCATTCGCTGGCCTCGATCAGGAAGGTGTGGGTCAACTTGTTGAAATGGGTGTGCAAGGCGGACGTTCAACCAAGCCCAATCTAAAAATCGGCATCTGCGGTGAGCACGGCGGTGATTCTGACTCGGTCAAGTTCTTCCACCGCACTGGACTCAACTACGTGTCCTGCTCTCCATTCCGAATCCCAGTCGCTCGTCTTGCTGCTGCGCAGGCGGTTCTTGAAGAAAGAGGCCAATCCAGATCTGAAATTTCGTAATAAAAAAATTCGATACTCACAAAAACCCCAAATCCTATTTTCTTAGGGCTTGGGGTTTTTTTTTGAAAGAATCGCTTTAAATCAACGTTTTCTATAATGAAAACAACATTTAATTGAATAGATCATTCGCGAAAACCGTCAAATGAGTCTATTTTAGATATATTAATAATTAACTATGAAACTCTATCGATTCCTACTTATAGCTAGCGCGAGTCTCGGACTCGCTCTCTTTTCTACTTCATGTGGACCAAATGCCCAAAGCTCTGCTGTACTGGGTGGCCTGATCGGCGCAGGAACTGGCGCAATCATTGGCAACCAGTCAGGTGATGCGGCCAAAGGTGCCCTGCTCGGAGGTGCCCTCGGCGCAGGAACTGGCGCATTTCTGGGAGACAAAAAGGACAAACAAAATGCTCAACAGCAACAACGTAATCAAAGCGCAAACCGCCAAAATAACCGTTATTAAAGCATCCTTTTTTATTATCTAATCCTTTAAAAGATACCGTTTCCGCATGGGAACGGTATTTTTTGTATTTAATTTGAATATTTTTCTAAGTTAAGAGTCAAAAATTCCATGAAAACTCTACAATCTTCTTTATTAATTATTGGATCAGTCGCGATGGCGCTAATGGGCACTTCATGCACCTCAGACATGTATGGATCAGGTCCTGCATCACAGAGAGGTTCTGTGACTGGTGGATTAACAGGCGCTGCACTTGGCGCAATCGTTGGTAATCAATCAGGACGCCCGCTAGAAGGTGCGGCTATCGGTGGGATCATTGGAGCAGCTGCCGGTTCAACACTTGGAAATGCTCAGGATCAGGAAAATGGATACGTTACACCAACAAGATATTATAGACCTTCACCTCCAGTAATTCGTCCTGCTCATCACTATCATACCTATATTCCAAGACCGCCAAGGAGATACTTCGCCCCAGTACGCCCCAGGTCACTTCATTTCCACTATAGAAACTGATACTTTTTAAGATAAAAAAAGTGGATCCACATCGACAGCGGTCACTACCTCATCGGGGACTGTCAACTCATCCATAATCGACCTGACATATTTAGTCATTGCCCTAGGATTAGGAGAACGAAGCATGACTTGAAATCTAAACTGACCCGCTGCCTTAGCTAATGGCGACTCGAGTGGTTCTCCCATAATGATTGTCTTAGGTAATTCTTTTGCAAGCTTCCTATGCAAAGTCTGCAAAGTAAATTCAGCCATCCTGGCATGCTCCGATCGGACCGTGACAATCAAACAGTGACAATAGGGCGGGTAAGAAAAACTCTTTCGAAATTCCAGTTCCTGATCAGAGAAGCCAATGTAATCATGGTGACGGGCAAACTGAACAGAAGGGCTCTGAGGGGTGAACGTCTGAATAATGACTTCTCCCTCCATCTCACCTCTGCCTGCCCTGCCTGCTACCTGCGTAAGAAGTTGAAACGTTCTCTCCCCCGCACGAAAGTCTGGAATGTGCAGGCCTATGTCGGCATTCAAGATTCCGACTAGTGTAACGTTGGGGAAGTGCAACCCCTTAGCGATCATCTGGGTCCCAACTAACATATCCAGTTTGGCCGCTTTAAAATCATTCAATGTTTTTTTCAAAGCACCTTTCCTGGACATCGTATCCGTGTCCACTCTCGCTAAACGAGCACTAGGAAATACCTTTCTTAGAATTCCTTCGACTTTCTCAGTTCCATAACCCGCGAAACGAATGGACGGATCTTTGCATTCCGGGCACTTGCGAGGCGCCACTCTTTGATAGCCACACATATGACATACGAGCTTCTCTTGTTTCCGGTGAAAGGTAAGTGAAACACTACAATGAGGGCAGCCACACACATGACCGCATCCAGGACAACTCAGAGAAGTTGCAAAACCTCTTCGGTTTAAAAACATAATGACCTGTTCACCTTTGGCCAGCCTGTCATTAACGGCACTCCGCAGCCGCTCAGATATAATGGCAGGGCCTCCTGACTTTGATAAATTGCGTGCCTCTTTCTTTAAATCTATGATCCGGATCAAAGGTAAACTGCAGTCATCGACTCGTTCCTTTAATTCTATGAGCTGATACTTTCCTACCCGAGTATTGTGAATTGACTCTAGAGATGGTGTCGCACTACCCAATACAACCACACAACCCTCGATCTTTGCTCTGACCACGGCCACGTCACGCGCATGATACCGTGGTGCAGTGTCCTGTTTATAACTGCCCTCATGCTCTTCATCTACTACGATCAACCCTAAATTTTGTATTGGTGCGAAGAGAGCACTCCTCGCACCAATCACAATCTTAGCGTTCCCCTCTACTATCTTATGCCACTCATCAAAACGTTCACCCCCACTCAAATGACTATGCAATACCGCAACTTTTTGCTGAATCTCAGCAAAGCGCCTCTTGAAACGCGCTACTGTCTGCGGTGTTAACGAAATTTCAGGGACCAGAATAAGCGCAGTCTTTCCATTCGCAATCGTAGCAGCAATCGCTTGTAAATACACTTCAGTCTTTCCGCTTCCTGTGACCCCATGAAGAAGTAATGGCTTTGCTAAAGCCGGTTCCTCAGTTGCTTTTAAAATGCAAGCAAGGCAAATCGCTTGAGCATCGGTAAGCTTCAGTGGCTGTGAGGGCATAAACTCTTCATCCGCATGAGGATCCCTTCCGACGATCTCATGCGATACTTCAATGAGCCCTTTATTAACCAAGCCGTCCACAGAGCCACGTGCCCCTACTCCAAGTTTGCTAATTGGGATAGGAACCCCAGCCTCTATTAATTCTGATAGAATTGAAGCCTGTCGCTTGGCGCGCTTTTTTATTTCTTCTAATTCCTGTACACTTGGAACTTTGATTAATTTCGCAAAGAGGAGGCGTTTGAAATCATGTCGTTCGCCTCTGACTGATTCAGGAATCAAACTGCGCATCACTGATTCCATTGACGCAACATAATAATTTGATATCCATCGCCCCAATTCAATCAGCGCTGAAGTTAAAATGGGCTTGTCCGTAATCAGTCCTGAAATCGGCTTGAGATAATTGATTTTATCAGATCCTTGATCAACGGAAGATAGATCCACTACTGTTCCAGTAGATGGACGGTTTCTCAAATGGACCTTCACTCGGCTACCTACAACAACCAATGCATGTAAGTCTTGCGGAATTGAATAATCAAACTCCAGTCCAGAAGACCCATCAACTAGAACTCTTGCTGTAGGAACCATCTAAAATCTAATGCATTCGAACCCTTTTAAGAATAATGAAATTAAATCCTGTAGAACTATAAAATCTAAATTTCAATGGGTTATTGCTAATTACTTTCATCACATCAATAATTTATGAAGATCATTATACATAAAAATCCCCGGCCTTTCGACCGGGGACTCATGACTTTTCAATTTGAAAAATAATATGCTAAAAATTTCCTGCCTTTTTATTTTAAAAACCAGATTTTATCCACTTTTCTTTGGGCAAATCTTCACCATCCTTCTGCTTGCCTCTTGACCATACTGCAACCGATGCCCTGACCTCTTCATCCTCAGCTCCCGGAAGATCTTCAAGAATGTTATCATAGTTTGAATCTATCACGATATAGTATTCTCGTCCCCAAGGGTCAGCCAATTGTAATTGTTCATCAGTTCCAAAAACACCACCCCTCGGTTTTTTGGATGTCTTTGCATCTTTGGCTCTTTTCCCCTGATAAAATGCTTTCTTACGTGGATTCAGACCATCCACATTATAACCAGCTAGAACGCTGATAATATTATCTTGAAACGTGTCCATCCTAAGATCTCCTTCTCCTCCAGTTCCAGAAGCAAAAGGAAGCTTTGAATATTCCAATTCGTATGAACCTATCGCTGCTTTTAATTGGGTGACTTCATTGTTAGCCTCCGATCTACGAGCCTGCTCCATCACCAATGCCGTTACCGGAAAAGCAACGGAAGCCAAGATAGCGATGATTACAATAACGATCAAAAGCTCAATAAGAGTAAACGCTGATGACTTTTGTCGTTTTGATTTGATTGAAAGGAAATGGTGATTTCTCATAGTTACAATTTGGGATTTTTGAATTAACTACTTATTGGGGGTTCTTTTGAATTACTTTTTTATATTACCCTTTTTTTGGGCCTAAACAATTCAATTATGCCCCACCTACTATTAAATAGATAAGATTACTCCATTCTTAATCAAATTTAAGGGGGTTCTCCCTTCTTGCACGAATTGTCCTACTATAAATTTGGGTATTTTTAATCTAATCCTTATTTTTTATCACCTAATCAATTCATTCCCGAATAAAAATTTATATTCCTAATCCATAATTACTGGAGTGGTTCCTTTAATGGTTTGGCAAATGTACAAAAAAACCCCCGGTCTTTCGACCGGGGGTTTGTGAAATTACTTAGATTAGATCTAAATTAGAATCCTACAGTAAGAGAGATTCCACTGAAGATTTCATCACCATCACCATCGTTGTCATCAAGACCAGCGTTGATACCAACGTAAGGAGTCAATGAAGCATTATCGGAAAGTCCGATAGGAGCACCAACTGTGATTGTAAGAGCTGTAAGACCATCAGCCTGACCAGTAATGACTTCGTCCTGGTTGTTACCGATAGTAGCACCGATATCAAGTGAAACGCTGTCTGTAAGGTCAACTGATGTACCGACACCAAGTTCAAGGTAAGTGTTGTCAGTATCGATGTCGTGGTATAGGCCTGCGCTTACGTCAAAAGCACCAACATTAGTTCCAAGAGCAGCGCCAATCTCAAGAGTATTGTCGCCAGTTGCACCTGGGAAGTAGTAGTAGGTAGTACCAACGTCAAGAGACATTCCACCGAGATCGGTTGAAATACCTGCATAGACATCAAGCTCATCGTCGCCTGCGTCTGTTGGGTTGGCGTACCAAGCACCTATGTTAAGGCCGAGGCCGTCAGAAAGAGATGTTGAAACGTTGACGTCGCTCCATAGGAGATCCTGTCCAAGGTTTGCACCTCTGAAGATATAGTCGGTGTCATAACCGACGCTTACCTCTGCACCAAGATCTTCACCCGCAACAGCCTCATCGCCTGCAATAGCAGGAACCAGGGCGAGAAGGGCGGAGCATCCAAGAACAGCGGCTGTTTTTGCTGCAATGTTACGGATTTTCATATACTTTATTTTTTGTTTGTTAGTTAGTTAGTTAATACATTCAAACAGTTTACCCAATTGTTGGGTTAACACCCTTTAATGAAAACCCATTCATAATTGAGTGCAAGACTTAATTTCCATAATTTTTTATATATAGAAAATTAAGGTAAATTAACTAAAAATCGCTGATTTATTCAAAATCACTACCCAGTACGGACCTTGCCTCTCTTTGTCCAAGTTGTTGAGCCTGAGCAACTACCAAACTTTCGCTCTCTACAAACCGGTACGCATGACAATTCGGGCACAAATTGATTTTTTGGGCAACAATCGATTCACAACCAGCACAAATTTTATATTTTCTAGGATTTCTAATGATTTTATCTGCCCTCTTAGCGCGTTCATTTAATGCCTCATTTTGCATCTCCTCCTCTTCATTCATAGACAAGATTTATTATATCCTTAGGAACCTTTCAATCAACCAAACTAAAAGAAAACTTTGTTCTTTATATTTAAATGTATCTTTTCGATAAAATGATAACGCCAGTGCTATTTTATAAAATTAGATAACACAAACTATAGTTAGCCTGAAAAACCTTCCCAAATTCGCTTTTATTGCCAAAATTAAGGAAATTCTATGCTTAGCTAAATAAAATTAGCTAATAGCGGCAACTCTCTTTGAATAGAGGCCTTTCAACCGATCAGCTGAATTTTTATGAATGACCCCTTTTTTTGCTGCTTTATCCGCTACTGAAGCTAAAGCATGCAATCGAGACGTGGCGTCCTCTTTGGCCCCTGACGCAATAGCATCATTAACAGCTTTACGAGCCGACTTAACACGAGCTTTAACCGAACGATTTACTGTTGCACGCTTAGCTGATTGTCGGGCTCTTTTTTCTGCGGATTTGGAATTCGCCATAATAATAGGTTTTTAGTCAGTTTCTT
>JABGYE010000073.1:0-2362 GCA_018675395.1 Akkermansiaceae bacterium | reverse complement strand
AATCGTTTTCCTTTTTCATCCTCGGCACCTTGAACGTTCCACCCTGAATACACTCCTTCAGGAAGTCTGGCTGGATCCGATCCCATGAATGCAGGCCTTACGGCAACTTCATTCCCCACCACTGTAATGTTCAAAGCAAGGTGGTGCCCATCTAATTGCCATCCCCAAGTCGCATCCTTTTGAGGGTTACCAAAAATACCAATCCAATAAAGGTCATGACCAAACATTGGGGTATTGTTTGGGCGTCGAATGGCGGCCATGCTTTTTAAAATTTCATCGAGATGCATGATCCCTGTTGTTTTGAGATACCCTTGGCTGCTCAATGTGCTTTGCAATAATTGATGAGCTTTGGATCGCTGCTCAGGCGACATTTCCTTGAAACTCACTCCTTCACGTTTGAATGAAGTCGCTGGAAGATTACTCCATGCACGACGTTCTTTGTCATCCAATGAAAACGTAGCCTGTTCTCTCAGCTCCGGACTAAGGCTCTGTAGAAATGCAGCGGCGGCATGACGTATTTCGGTGACTGGAGCTTGGTAGGCATTGTTTTTTTCAGCAGCATCAGTGGCGATGCTGCCCAGAAGAAAGATGGCCGTTAGTAGGATTGATTTCATTTGGCTTTAATAATTGGTTCTTGGATTGCTGTAATCCTGTCAGATTTATAATGATTCTGCAAGAGGAAGGCTGCGTTTGATGTTGGAGTTCATCCTTGAGGATGCTTCCCGGCATCGAAGCAATCTGGATGAAAAGAAATTGAAGCAACAACAACTACGATGGGGCCTATGCCATGCAATGAACCGAGATATCAAAAGAGTCTACTAATCTCTACAAGGCGCGTTGGCAGATTGAAGTATTTTTCAAACAAATCAAACAGACACTCAAACTGACGGACTTCCTTGGTCACTCAGCCAACGCGGTGCGGTGGCAAGTCTGGACGGCACTTCTTGTTTATGTGTTACTCCGGTTTTTGAGCCGAATGAGTTCCTGGTCCCATAGTTTCACAAGGATCTTTGCTGTAGTGCATGCATCCTTATGGCAGCGCGTAGAGTTGCATGGATTTTTAAAAACACTCTGTGGGACAGCACACGCGCGATGAAGGAGAAAATAACTCAGTAAAGACAACCCATAAGGAAAAATTTAGAATCTCGAAAATTTACCAAAGGTCAAAAACTTTGGAAATACGATGGTTTTTGCCTTCTTTGCTAGCCCTATGGGACGCTGGTGATGGTGATTGAAGAGTTGGAGCGTACCCGGAAATCTGGGAATTGATTGTATTCTAGTTGGTTTACCTTTGCCTCTAATCAACTTTTGATCGCAATTGATAAAAGTGTATTAGGTCCATGTTGCTAGTTGATTCCCTCAGAGCCTGTCTGAAAAGTCAGGGAAGCGAGGAACTGGGGAGGGTAATCGAAAATAGCGTTACTTTTTAGTTGTCAGAACGACTTGAAAAATAGGTTTTATTTTTGCGAAGCCAGTCCGAGCGATGAAAGTCGCTCAATACGATACTGACGTTACCGATGCTCAATGGAAATTGCTCAAGAAGGAGCTTCCTACTCCGAGCAAGATCGGGAGACCGCCTATAGACCGCCGGATTGTTGTTAACGCCATTTTTTACGTTCTCAAGGGTGGGATTCAATGGCGTTTGCTTCCTGAATCCTTTCCCACTTGGAAGACCGTCTATCATATCTTCCGTCAGTGGTCCCGTGATTATACATTGGAAAGACTTAATGGTGTGTTGCGAAACAAGGTTCGGGCACAAGGAGACAAGCGCCGCTGCTTGGGTCTATTTGGCCATGATCCGAATTCAGCTTCGGAGATTGGCCTAAGTCCTAAAGATTTTCGACTTTTCAGACAGGCTCTTAACGTCCTCCGCGTTCTTGAAACCGCGTATGCGGGTGGGCGTGAGAAATAAAACCTTAACGTAATCTTTTTGGCATTCATTTATGGTAAATACCCTAACGTTTTAAAACCCGTGTTCGAATGAGGTTTCAAAATTTGATTCCAATAACAACTGCCAGGGACTTGACAATTAAACGGGTGTCAGCAACCTCAGGGATGTGATCAACCTATTAAACCTCTCTCATCTCGATATGCAATGGCGGGCCATCATGCTGTTCGTTCTGATATGGAAATGTGTGGTAGCACCTAATTTCATCACTATTTCTGCCGGAGAATTGAAGACCGACTCCATGCAGATTGAAATCAAAGCTGGGCACCTGAGTTCGTTGACCTCGAAGCAAAGCGGAATCAATTACATACCAGAAGACATCGAAGCACCTCTATTAAGCTTTCGGGTCAAAGAATCTTACCATCCCCCCAGCCGGATGGACTGGCATGAGCCCGACTCAGAGATGCATTTATT
>JABGYE010000046.1:0-4570 GCA_018675395.1 Akkermansiaceae bacterium | reverse complement strand
GTCTGAATTGTAATATCTCATCCTGTAGTCGCCATTGGATTGGGGGGGTTCAACCGCCATTAATCCATCTGCTCCAATTCCCCTGTGACGATCACAGAAGTCTACTATTTTATTCTGTTCTAGCACGCAATTGAGGTTGAGGTTGTTGATTATAACGAAGTCATTTCCGGCTCCGTCCATTTTGGTGAAATTCAGCATATCAAAATTAATCAGGTTTTTGAGGCATCGGCTAGAGGTTTTACAAAATCATGGACGAGCTCTTTGAGGTTTGATTGGTTTTTATTTTGTGAAATAAAATCAACGATTGCGCTACCGACAACTACCCCATCGGACATTCGTGCGATGTCTTTTGATTGTTCAGGGGATGATATTCCAAAACCTACAACAATTGGCAAGTCTGTAAGCTTCTTAATAGATGAGATTTGTTCTTGGATGCCATCGGCTAGTTTTGTTTGTTTTCCTGTGACTCCTTCTCTTGATACGTAATAGATGAAACCTAGAGCGCTATTTGCTATTTGTGAAATTCTAGCTTTTGGAGTTGTGGGTGCAATTAAGCGAATTGGGAGGAGCCCTTTTGCATGGCACAGCTCTTCATTGATGTTTTCCTCCGATGGGGGAAGATCAAGAGTTAATATCCCATCGGCTCCTGCGATTGAGGCATCTTCATGGAACCGTTCATATCCATAATTATATATTGGATTAAGGTAGGTAAATATGACTATTGGGGTCTGAGAAATTTTTCTAAAGCTCTTAATAAGATCTATTGCGTGAGGAACTGTAGTGCCGGAATTAAGGGCTCTGCTTGCTGCCATTTGATTGACAATTCCATCGGCTAGGGGATCTGAAAAAGGGATGCCGATTTCAATAATGTCAGCTCCCGCTTCATCGATAGAGAGTAATATTTCCAGGGATTTTTCTATAGTAGGGTCTCCTGCACACACATATGCTACGAAAGCTGCCTTTTTGTCTTCTTTAAGTAGTTCAAATTTCTGTTCTATGCGATTTTTCATCAGGCTCAATTGCTTGAACGTTAGCTTCTCATTTAGATTGGGCAAGAACGCTTAATTCTATCTGTTAAGTATATGCCAATATCGACTCACAATTGTTTATTTAAGGTCATTCTTCACTTAACGGATTATTATTTTCATAAATCCTTACAATTATTGGCTTTAGTAAATTCCAATCAATGCCTCGAATATAATATAATTTATTATATAAACTATTTCATTGAATGTGATGATTTAGTCGAAGTTATAAAAACTTTTGTGTTTTATGTAACCGTCATTTTGTTTGTTTGGTTTTAAAATTCTTCAATTTACTTTGAGTTTATCGAATAAAACCGATATCTCATAACTTGTTGTAAATTATGAAGCTGGAAAAGATTTTAAAAATAATTAACAAATACCCTTAAATTAAATTTTTTAATTTGGTTGATTTGATGCTCTGAAAATAAAAAAAAATGGTATTTATAGTCTTTTTAGCTTTTTTGTTGGTTGACCTTTCTTAAAATCGTATAAGTTAATATATATTTAAGAACTCTTAAGGGAGACCCATCACAACTAACAACAAAGAAATACCATGGCAGTTAAACCACCTAGCAAAACACAAGTTTTAAACAGCATTGCTGAACAGACTGGACTCAAAAAACAAGACGTTATCAGTGTTTTAGACTCGTTAACTAATCAAATTTCCGCTTCAATCAATGGAGAAGCGGGTGCATTCACAATTCCAGGTCTATGCAAGATCGTTAGACAGATCAAGCCTGCAACTCCTGAAAGGGAGATGAAGAGCCCATTTACAGGGGAAATGATTACAGTTTCAGCGAAGCCTGAGCGTAAAGTAGTCAAGATCCGTCCTTTGAAAAATCTTAAGGACATGGTCGCTGGGTAATTTACCGATAGACCAAGTTAATTGCGCCGCACTCCCTAGGGAGTGCGGTTTTTTTATGTCTAATTAATCTAGCCTTAATCAGCCGAGATTACTCTTATTTAGGATTTTGAGCGATAAAGAGTAAAATGAGAGTAAAATGCGAATTATATTGTGCCATGTGTAAAATGATGAATTTGAATTGCGATTTCTTAGATTTAAGAAATGTAATTTTCTCGAATGAAGATTGATATATCTATAGGTCTGGCCCCATTGCTTGCTTGCTGCGTAATGCTCAATTTCGCAACGCATACAGTCGAAGCGAAATTGGTAATTAATGAAATTAATTATTCTGTAAAGAATAATGAAGGAGTAGAGGCGTTCAGTGAAGAGTGGATTGAATTATATAATTCAGGGTTACAAGAAATTTCTCTTCAGGGTTGGCGCATCAGTGCAGGAGTGGATTATGAATTTTCCAATTATGTTATCGCTCCAGGAGCGTTTGTCGTCGTTGCTGCGGATCCAGATAAGTTTTCCTCTATTTATCCTGATGCTCCCGATGCGTTAGGTCCTTGGTTTGGGAGATTGTCAAATACTGGAGAGCGAATACGAATAAGAGACGCCGTTAATAAAGAAATAGATCAAGTCAATTATGCTGATGAGGGTTTTTGGGCTTCAAGGAACACTGGCCCCGAGGATCGCGGTCATGAGGGTTGGGTTTGGGAAGCTTTACACGATGGTGGTGGAAGATCTTTAGAGTTGATTAACTGGGATGACAAAAATAATAATGGTCAAAATTGGCTTTCTTCAAAAATAGATGGGGGAACGCCCGGTCAACAAAATTCAGTCTATGATCCAAAGTTAATTCCATTAATAGAGAGTATTAGTCAATTTCCGTTACTGCCAAAATCATCGGAAGCTGTTGTAATAACTTTGAAAATTGATAATTTTTCACGCTTTGAGAATCTGAGAGTTGAACTGTTTTGGAGGGTAGACGAGGGTGCTGATGATTTTTCTTTGGTGCGAATGCAAGCAGCTGAGGGGGGGCGATATTTTGCTGAAATTCCAGAGCAAATGGATAAGTCGGTCATTGAGTTTTACTTTGTTGTTGGCAGTGGCGACAACGAATCTAGACAGTGGCCGACTCTGATACAAGGTAAGGGTAATGTATGTAATTATTTGTATATGGTCGATAATGACTATGAGTATAACGATGCGACGCCTAGTTATTATGTGATCATGACTGATTCTGAGCGAGCTGAGCTTGAGGAAATTGGCCGTCGATCCAGTCAATCTGATAGCAATGCTGAAATGAATTGTACTTTCATTAGTTTTGACGGGAAGGGAGGACGAGTCAGATACTTATCTTCAATTCGCAACCGAGGAGCGAGCAGCCGGAATGGTCCTCCAAACAATCATTTAATTAAATTCAGATCCGATGATCCTTGGAATGGTCAAGAATCAATAAAGTTTAATTGTCAGTACACTCACTCTCAAGTAGCGGGAAGTTGGCTCTATCAATGGTTAGGTGTTAAGTCGGCAGATAGTATCCCTGTCAAGCTGTATGTTAATGGTGAAGACCTTTCGGAGTCCGGCGGCCCTAGAATGTTTGGTTACTATGCTAGAACAGAGTCCCTAGACTCAAATTTTGTTGAGGCTCACTGGCCTGAGGATTCTGGTGGTAACATTTACCAAGTAAGAGACGATGAGGACAATGGAGATGAAGGGGATCTTAAATATGAGGGTGATCAGCCTGACTCGTATCGTAATACATATTTCAAGAAGACAAACAAATCGGCAGATGATTGGTCGGATATTATCAATTTAACGAAAGTTTTGAACAGCGATGAAGATCCTGAATATCTTGAGAAGTTGTCTGCAGTTATTGATATTGATCAGTGGCTACATTTTTTAGCCGTGGATTCACTGATAGGCAATAGAGAGGGGGGGCTTACTACAGGTAAAGGCGATGATTATGCATTATATCGAGGGGAGAATGATCAACGGTTTCAGTTGGTTCCGCATGATTTAGATACGGTATTAGACCAGGGAACGAGATCAGGAAGTCCTAACTTGTCAATTTTCACATATACAGGCGTTGATGGTCTGAATGAGTTTTTGTCTCATCCTGATATCATTCCCCGTTATTACGCCAAGTTCATTGAAATAATAGAAAGCAGATATAGACCAGAACTGATCAATCCAATCATTGATAGGGCAGTAGGAGACTTTTTTCCTTCCGATGTTATAGATGAGATGAAGGAATTTGTTATTGATCGTAGGCGTGGGGTTTTGGCTCAAATAACGACAAATTATTCTGTAGAGGTGGATTTGCCCGAATCAAGTGACGGGTATTACAGAACAGTTAATGGAGAGGCTAGGTTTAGTGGAGATTTTCATGTTGGAAAGGTTAAATCCGTGAAAGTTAATGGAATTGATGCTGATCTTAATCCTCGTGACGGGGCGTGGGATTTAACGCTTCGTTCATTTTCAAATGGAGGCGCATTAATGCCCGGTTTAAACAGGGTTAGAGTCGCGTTTTATGAAGGCTCTGATGGCAAGATGTTGCATGAGGAGTATTTAAGATTATGGAACGATACAGGAAAAGTTACAGAGGTTTCAGGAGACCTTACGGGCTCTGATGTGAGAGGTAACGTTTTTTTAACTACTAGAGGCTCCTATATTCCTAAGATTCCATTTCTTG
>JABGYE010000070.1:0-4966 GCA_018675395.1 Akkermansiaceae bacterium | reverse complement strand
TTACTGTATCTGGCAATAATGGAGTTGGGGTCCAGGTTGAGAATAAGGATGGTGATGACGATCCTAGTCGGTATACGATCGGTGGTAGTATTCTTTGGGGTAATGGGGTTTCTGTTCGGACTGATTATAGTGATGAAGATATAACAGTTAAAGATTCTATAGTTGAAGGAGGATGGGGATTGAACCCGAGCTTAAATCCTCTATTCAGGAATGCAGAAACAGGAGATTTCAGGCTTTCTGCAAACTCTCCAGCAATAGTAGAAGAACCAGAAGGGCAAAACAAAAAGGATGTTGGGTTTTATGACTTTGTTGTACTGGGTGGTGAGGTGCGTTGGGAATTGGATGGCTCACCGTACTTCGTTACAGACGATGTAAAAGTACCAGACGGAGTCGATTTTTATTTGGAAGCAGGGGTCTCTGTTTATGTTGCAGAAGGGGTGAAAATTGAAATTGAAGGTAAGGCTTCAATAGTAGGTGATCCAGAACGCAGGATTCAATTTTCACATTTTCCTGGAGCGCAATTTGTTGGAGACGACGCAGGTGATGGAGAGCTGCCTGATGCCCCTCCAAAATGGGGGGGCTTGAAACTAATTAATACATTAGATCCAGAAAACACAATCATATGCGCTGATTTTGATAGTGCCCAAGATGAGGAGGGAGCTATTGGTGTGATAAAATCCCAATGTGTAATAGAGGATGTGTCTTTTAGCAGAACTCACATAAGGATGATTTATACGGAGGATGCATCAATTATTATAAGGAACACAAAGTTCCCTGACATGTTTACTGAAGATGAGAAGCCAGCAGAGCTTGGTTTAGATAATATTAGTGAGCACATAAAAGGGGTCGGAGAAATCCCTGAAGGTGGTAGATACATTATAAAAAATAACTATTTTGGAAGGAATAAGGGTCATAATGACGTCATCGATGTTGATAGTGGATGGAGGCCAGATCCAATAGTGCAAATTATAGGTAACTATTTTGAAGGTGCTGGCGATGAACTGTGTGATCTTGGAGGAGATGTTTATTTGTCAGAAAATGTCTTTCTTAATGTATTCAAGGATGATGAAACCTCAGATAGAGGTTATGCCAATGCAATTTCTACTGGTGACGTTGGTCCAGATGCTACGTTCGTTATATCGAGGAATATTTTTTCTGATGTTGATCATGCTATTAGTCTAAAAATACAGAGCGCTACAATTTTTGAGAATAATACCGTTCATAAAATCCATCCTGATTTTAATGACAGATTTGATAATCCGAGCGTTGCGTCAGTGGTTAATCTTTTTATACCTACAGATACTGATTCTCGAGCTACTCACGGAAAAGGGGCGTATCTTGCTGACAATATATTAGTCACCCCGAGAGTCTTTAGTGGTGCTGATGATGCTAAAGAGCCGCCGTTTCCAGTAACTCCATTGGAGTTGTTCCAAAATCTATTAGATCCGCAATTGTCAGATTTAGATATAGGAAGGAATCACGAAGGTGTTAGTGTTTTAGATTTGGGGGAGAAGAATGTCGTTGATTTTCCGTTATTTACCGACCCTGAGTCCCAAAATTTTAAGTTACATCCTGCGTCCCCTGCAAGAGGGGCCGGAAGATTCGGCCAAGATCTCGGAGCCTTGGTTCCCTCTGGAATATTTATATCTGGAGAGCCTGCTCCAGTTACAACAGATCGAGAAGCTATATTAGTAGTTGGTGGACCTGGATATTTTGCTTATCGGTGGAGATTGAGAGATGCGGAATGGAGTGAAGTGATTGAAATAGGTGAAGGTTTTAATCCTTCGGGGTCCACTGTTCGTAGTGCAGAGATACTTTTAAAAGATTTGTCACCTGGTAATTATGCAGTTGAAGTTTTGGGGCAAGATTTTGCAGGAAATTGGCAGGAAACACCGACTCGATCAGAGCAATGGGAAATTGTTGATTCTTATCCTGATAGGCTTGTTCTGAATGAGTTGCTGATTTTGAATGAAGGAATTTATGAATCCGATGGCGCCAATCCTTCATACATTGAGCTATACAATTCAAGTCCTAAGGCTCTCAATTTGGATGGCTTTTATGTTGTTGCCTCGGCCGGCGATGATTTGCGAATAGATCTTGACCAAATTAATGAGATTGAAGCGTGGGGATACTTGGTAATTGATATTAACCTTTCTAAAGATTTTGATAGCATAAGTAATGGAGGGGGGGCGCTCT
The DNA here is from genome assembly GCA_018675395.1 of Akkermansiaceae bacterium. Classification (GTDB taxonomy): domain Bacteria; phylum Verrucomicrobiota; class Verrucomicrobiia; order Verrucomicrobiales; family DEV007; genus EC70. Next base: position 2,770 of record JABGYE010000070.1, on the reverse strand, counting down.
ACTTATTTAATTCAGATGAGCTGTTAGATTCGATTGATTATGGATTCCAGACGGTTAATTACTCCATTGGCAGGCAAGGAAGGGATTCTTTGTGGGCGTTAAATGTCCCGACTCCAGGGACTCAGAATAGGGAGGCGATGATTGGTGATTCTTCTGATCTTAGAATCAGTGAATGGCTGGCTAATCCAGGACAATTAAATGGGAGTGAATTTATTGAATTGGTTAACCCTTCGTCATTTCCAGTCGAAATATCAGGAATCAATCTTTCTGACTCGCAATCTACTAATGAAAATACGATGGTTCTTCCTGAATTAAGTTTTATTGCTCCAAATGGTAATGTAAGCATTAAACCTAAGCGCTTTAAACTTTCTACTGACTTTGATCAAATCGTTCTCTCGGATAGAGATGGGTCCCTTCTAGATGTCGTTATATATGGTCCGCAGAATGAAGGGATATCAGAAGGTAAAATTGTCGGAACTGATTCCTATCAGAAATTTGTTGTGCCTACCCCGGGAGTTGATCAGCCAGGAAAAGGTTCAGATGAGTTTATAGAATATGAGAGGCTGTTGGGAATATATAATTCCCTTAGAATAGTGGAAATTATGTATAATCCTCTGGGTGGTTCTGATTACGAGTACATTGAATTGCAGAATGTTGGAGATAAAACATTAAATTTAAATGGAATCAGTTTTGTAAAAGGAATTGAGTATACATTTGGTGAAGTATTGCTTTCGCCTAAGGAGACATTCGTTCTTGTGTCTAGTTTAAACGGGTTTGCTTCAAGGTATGGTGATGTGGACCATTTAATTGATGAGTATGTAGGGAGATTGAATAATGGAGGCGAGGAATTAATTCTTCAGTTGCCTGAACCTTATCCCTTTAATATGGCTAGATTTTCATTTAATGATGAATGGTACAGTCAGGCCGATGGGTATGGATATTCATTAGAGTTGAATGATTTATTTATTGATCCGTCCACTTATAATTCTAGATCGTCTTGGACAATTGGTAGTTACCTAGGGAGCCCACATGGAATAATTTTAGAAGAGACTTATGAAATGTGGTCTGAACTGAATGAGATTGGACCTCAAGATGCAGACGATGATGGGGACGGGTTAATGAACGCTATAGAATATGTTCTAGTTGGAAAAGCAGGGCGCTCTGATCAACTAGAGTTGCCTAGGCTTGATGTTGAGGAGAATGCAATGATATGGGAGGTGGGCACGAGGTTGGCCGCAAGTGATTTTAAAGTGTTTTTCGAGTATTCTGATGACCTGAATAAATGGAATAATCTCCCGATTGATCGAGCCGAAATTGGACCTCTGATAAGAAGCAATCTAATTCGCTTGCCGTCAGAATCTCAAAAGGCATTTTTGCGCTTAAGATTAGAGAGTGATTTTGATTAGAGGATTGTTAAGCAATAACCAGAAGTAGGTCTCCGGTGTCAACATTGTCACCAGAAGTGACTTCAATTGATTCTACAGTTCCTGAGTGAGGAGAGGATACCGTAGTGTACATCTTCATTGCCTCTAATGTTAATAGGGGGGCACCTTCTTCGACCTTGTTGCCTATACTGACATTGAGTTCAGCGACTAGTCCAGGCATCGGTGCGCCGATCTGACTTAGATCAGCTTTATCAGCTTTTGCGCGAGATATTGCTGTAGGTGTAAGGGTTCTGTCAGTGACTAATGCATGACGTGATGATCCGTTGAGTTCGAAAATCACATTGCGATTAGCGTTCTCATCAGGTTCACCAACATTGATAAGTTTAACGAATAGCGTTTTACCGACTTCGATATCAATGCTGATTTCTTCACCAACTTGTGCTCCATAAAAATAAGCAGGGGTAGGTAATACGCTTAGATCACTAAATTCATTGTTGCTTGCAATGAAATCAAGAAAGACTTGTGGATACATCAAATAACTCCAAATCTCATCCTCTGTCGGATTTCGCTTTATTTGAGTTTTCAGATCCTCTCTTATTGTATCAAGATTGACTTCACTTGCATGGTCTCCAGGTCTATCAGTTATTGGGTCTTTGTCTCCGAGGATTACTTTTTGAACTTCTGAAGGCCAGCCGCCGATTGGTTGACCTAATCCACCGCCTAGCATATCAACAACAGATTCTGGGAACGCTGTTCCTTTAGGTAAGTTAATCACATCAGCTGGGCTGATGCCTTGAGTCACCAAAAACATTGTCATGTCACCAACGACTTTGCTGGAAGGTGTTACTTTGACAATGTCTCCAAAGAGGTCATTTACTTCTGCATAACATTGCGCTATTTCAGGCCAGCGGGATCCTAGGCCCATGGCTTCTGCTTGTTCTTTGAGGTTTGTAAATTGACCTCCTGGCATTTCGTGCAAATAGACTTCAGCTGTGCCGTGAGGTGGAGATGTATCAAATGGGAAGTAATATTTCCTAATTCCCTCCCAATAATCAGAGAATTCATCTAGTGCTCTGAGATTAAGTGATGATTCTCTTTCAGTATTCTCTAATGCTGCGACAATTGAATTTAGACATGGCTGGCTTGTTGAACCAGACATTGAAGAAAGGGCAGCATCAGCTATATCTACCCCAGCTTCGGAGGCCTTTAATATAGATGAGGCATTTATACCGCTAGTATCGTGTGTATGGAAATGTATCGGTAGGCCTACTTCTTCTTTTAGTGTTCGTACTAGTTTTTCTGCAGCGTAGGGACGGCAAAGGCCTGCCATATCTTTAATACATAAGATATGTGCTCCCATGAGCTTTAACTCATGCGCTAGATCA
>JABGYE010000315.1:0-5116 GCA_018675395.1 Akkermansiaceae bacterium | reverse complement strand
GGATCCTGAGGAGGAAATTTCTCCAAGGGTGTTATTTTATTTAATTTTGTTAAGATTTTATAGGGGATCTTTTTGTTTGGGTGATCAAACACGTATGTGCTGAAGGTCCACGAAAGGGTTGCGACTGCGGCGAGTGTGACGATGAGAATGGACCACCAAAATAAGGGGGGCAAGTAAATGAATCCAAGGCTCCTCTGTGGCAAGGAATTTTGGTGATTGTATTTAGAATTGCAGAGCATTTATTTCAGAATCGTGATTTTTGGCTGAGTGATTCATTGCTCTTTTGTCTTGGGTTCAAATGATGTGCCACATCCGCAGCTTCTGGCAGCATTAGGGTTGGAAATTTTTAAGCCTGAGTCTGATAAATCGTCCGTGTAATCTATTGAACAACCTTCCAGTATAGATGTGTCCTTTGAGTCTAACGAAATTGTAACTTCGCCGAATTCAAATATTATATCGTCGTCTTTCGGTTGGGCGATCTTCATTTGATATTCCATTCCAGCGCAACCACCCTTTTCGACCCACAGTCTCAATGTGTTTTTATCTGGTTCGCTTGAAGAGGATATGAGCGATTTAAGATGATTGACTGCGCTATCTGTGAGTTTAATCATATTCACAATATAATTACTTTATATAAAACTAGATGAATAGAATATAATTCAGATCCAAATATTATCCATAATAGATGCGATTGATGATATTAAAATAAATATGGCAAAAGTAAAAGTCATGACTGATTCGCTTGCGAGTCAAGTAGCTGCCGGAGAGGTGGTTGAGCGGCCCTCTTCTGTCGTTAAGGAATTGATTGAAAATAGCTTGGATGCTGGAGCAAAAAGCATTGATGTGATTATTGAGAGAGGAGGTAAGGCATTAATTAAAGTGGTCGATGATGGTCATGGGATGAGTCGTGATGATTCGATTCTTTCTATAGAAAGGCACGCCACAAGTAAGCTGATTAAAAGTAGTGACCTTAATAATATTTTAACATTTGGGTTTAGGGGAGAGGCTTTACCTAGCATTGCTAGCGTTTCAAAGTTCCGTTTATCAACCCGTCAGCACGGGGCCTTAGTAGGAACAGAGATATTAATTGATGGTGGTAAGATTAAAGATATTCGAGATTCTGGTGATGCTCCGGGCACTCAGGTCGAAATTAGGTCATTATTTTTTAATGTTCCGGCTCGGAAAAAGTTTTTAAGAGCTGATTCTACAGAAATTTCTAGAATTGAAACGGTTGTGAGGATTGCAGCAATTTCACGTTATGATGTTGGGTTTTCACTTAGGCATGGGAAACGAGAAATATTTAAGTTAGGTCCCGCGTCTAAACCGATCGATAGAATATTGGATTTGATTGGATCCAGTTACGCGGATGGGCTAATTGAGTTAAGTTATGAGGAGAACGCTGAGAGTGAATTGAATATAAGCGGTTGGGTTTCTAAGCCTAGTGTATCGGTGAGCAATAGAAAGGCTCAGTTTGTATTTGTTAATGATAGGCCCGTTGACAGTCCGTTAATTAAGGCTGCTTGTCGAGAAGCATACAGAGGAATGACTGAGAGGGGTATGCACCCATTAATCTTTATGTTTTTAGATGTTAATCCTAATGAGGTAGATGTTAATATTCATCCATCTAAGAAAGAGGTGAAGTTTAGGAATGAGAGAATTGTTCATAGTCAAATAACTTCTTTGATAGTAGAGGCCTTGCGTCAGTCTGCGTCTGAATCTTTAAGTGTTAGAAGTTCGGCTAATGTTCCTCCCTTTAGTTCAGAGTCAGAACAATTGATTGAATTGCGTCAACCGTCATGCGGTCAGGAGGAATTAGAAGAAAATTCCGTGGATCTGAGTAGTTTTGACTTGAGCTCTCTACAGAAAAAAATATCCAAGAGTCTTGATAATGGAATTGATATAGAGGACAAAGAGTCGTTCGAGATCCTTGGCGCGTTGTTGAACAAATATATTATTATCCAAAAACCGAGTGGTCTACTATTGCTTCATAAGAGGGCGGCTCATGAACGTATCCTTTATGAAAAAGCTTTAAAGCAGATCGAAGAAAAGGACTTTCTTCATGCGCAACCATTACTTGTCCCTCTCATATTAAGCTTATTGCCTGATGATTATCATATTGCTCTGGATTCAATCCAGTTGTTAAAGGCTATAGGGCTAGAAATTGAAGATTTCGGTAATAATAATATTAAAGTTGAGGCGTTGCCTGCAATGTTTAAGGGCCATGATGCTGAAGGCTTTATCAGATCTATCGTCGATGAACTTAGTGGATCAGGAACTAATGTTAAAACCAAAATTACATTAACTGAACTGACAAAGAGTCTTAGTTGTAAGGTTTCGCAGTACCATGAGTCAACGTCCACTGAGGAGATGAGTGCTCTAGTTTCTGATCTTCTAAAATGCGATATGCCTTACGTGGATACGAGAGGAAGGTCTACAATGACAGAATTTTCCATAGGAGAAATTGATAGAAGATTTGAGGGCAGATAGCTAGAAATCCATTGAGTGGATTTCGTCAAAAGGCAAAGATAATTCCTTTCCTTTGAGGATTTTTAAAATGACATGAGTTTCCGTTATTTTTGAAATGGAAAACAGGGATTGGTTAGAGCAATGGATCTGTTGTCCGTCAATCAATGTTAAGTGTATGTCAGACTGGTACTGCTCCGGTTTTTTGTTGAACCAAATGGAAGGCATCCTTGAAAAGGCATATTTAATTTTTGAGGAATCTTTTCGTGTGCCTTCAAAGCTGTTGCCATTGATTGTAAAACTTTCAACGTAGACTGGATCCTTGCGAATTAATATTGCTGCGCCATTAATTGGGACATCCAAGTCAAGGTTATGCTCAATGAGTTCTTTTCCTGATGTCCAGATTGAATTGAGTTTTAGTTTATTTAGAGGAAAATTTCCTAAATCAGTTTTAGGGGGCATTTCAGTAGAGTGATTAACCTTTAGTGTGGATCCGTCATTTAATAGGCACCAAAGATGAGGTGGTAGATCCTTATTTTCTCCATTCAACTTCCTATTATGAATTGAAAGGATGTTTTTCATTTTGATATTGAGTTTAGCTAATGACTTTGACGAAGGGAATGCGATTAAGCTCTGTTCTTCTCTATTAATATGTTCGGGAAAAACAAATCGTTCGCATGATATCCTGTCTCCATTCTTAAGAGTTAATAGCGATCCATTAGCTTCATTTAAGTTTTGCAAATCTGTGAATATTAAATCATCGAATGAAAACGTTGTGTCGATATCGGAGTTAGCGATTAGCGTAAAATGGCTGATAGGAGTTTTGCTATGAATGCCAATGAATTGGTTTCCTTCTTTAATTGTAGTTGCATCTATCTTATGGTTGTCTGAACCGAATGCGGTCAAAGTAGTGCCGCCTGGTTTGACTAGACCAACGCGAAGGCCTATGAAAGATACTGAACGGCTCTCTTTTGGATTTTCTGGATCGCAAAAATGTGCAGATATACCCCCTTCAAATAGAGGTTTATAATTTGTGGCCGAATTCCCTCGTTGAATTCCCTTGATTTCTTTTGGGCTGACAGTCAGGTATGAATTTGTTCGTAATGAAGCAAATGATACGCCTGCCCTTTCATAGGTTTTATTTATATTTTGGCCTGCTCTTAAAATTTTGCCTTCGGGTGATAAGTTGAAGTCTATTTTTATATTGGTGATTGGTATATCTGAGGAGTTTTCTTCGTTAATAATAAGATAACCAGAGGCGTTAAGTTTTTCAGGAATCTGCTTTATGGACTTAACTGAGGATCTGCTGAGCGTTATAGTTGATCCGTGGTATTGGGCAGTGTTCGTAAAGTTGATTATTTGTCCTTTGAGTCTTCTTGATTTGGATCGCATTTGATCAAATTCTAAGGAATTTTGAGTTGGCGAGTTGCTTATTATTCTCCTCAGTCGCCACCTCACTTCAGGGTCGAGTGAGTTTTCTATAGTTGTCTTTAGTATTTTTTGAAAGCCATTTGAAATTGTGGATAGTTCGGCCGCGGCCCTTTCTCGTTGTCTAAAATCGTCATCTCTGAGCTGTTCTAGTAAGCCGTTTATTTGTTGAAGCCGTTTAACTGGTTGTGACGTGGTGAAATGTAATTCATTTGTGTCTGACAAATTTAGTTCAATGCTTTCAATTTCGTTGTTATTTAGAAAGCTTTTAAAGGTAATAGGTTGATCCTTGAGGGAAAGTATTAGGCGCGTCCCGTCATTGAATTCAACTTCCCTTACAAGATCAGCGCTTTGCAGCTGAAGCGATGACAGGATTAAGCTATAGATAATGTTAATTGATTTCATTTCTGTAATGACAGATGAGTAGAAACTTATAGAGTTTAACCTTTCGAATTAATCATTATTAGTGTTGTTTTAGTTAAAATATCAATTGCATCCTTAAATAGTCGAGGATCACTTTGTTAAAAGTACATGGAGGAAAAATACTGCATTTTATTAGTTGATAATGGATCGCACAGAGCTGCATCTGTACTGAGTCTTCGTCGAATTGCTAATAAATTATCCGTTCATTCGGGATACGCAGTTCATCCGGTATCATTGCTGCATTCAACTAAAATTGACCCAGATGAACTTGATGGTGTTCCAGCTGACATCGTTGAGCCATTCCTTGAAGAAAAACTTTCTAACGGAATAGATAACTTCCTTATCGTTCCTTTATTTTTTGGGCGCAGCGCAGCAATCTATGAGTATTTGCCTCAAAGAATAGGGGAGATAAGAAAACAATTTTCGAATCTTAGTGTTAGAATTGCTGAGCCCTTAGTTGATTTAGAAAATCCAAAGAATGATGAGGTTGCACAGATCCTTGCAGAATTAGTTAGGAAGAAGATTTCAGAGAATCAGTTAAAGAGGCCCTCGGTTACTCTCGTGGATCATGGTACACCGAGAAAAAAAGTAAATGATGTGAGGAATTTTATAGCCAATCAATTGAAGGAAATTTTATCCCATGAAATTAGCACTGTTGAGCCGTCATCCATGGAATCCAGGCCTGGTCCTGAGTATGAATTCAATCAACCTCTACTGGAAAACCTGTTGGGTTCTGATGGATTTTGCAGTGATGTCATTCTTTCAATGCTTTTCATTTCACCAGGGAGGCATGCGGGAGAGG
>JABGYE010000025.1:0-4059 GCA_018675395.1 Akkermansiaceae bacterium | reverse complement strand
CGGGTAAATCCCCTCAACCTCGAGCTCGCCCATCGGCTCAGTTCCTACCCCACCATCAGATCCGTCGGCATGGGCTTCCAGTTGTCTGTCCAGCCATTCGATCGGAGGATCATTAAATTTTCTTGAGCCGATCGGTGGACCAGCATCTTTTGAGAAATAGAAATCACAGTGAACTGATAATAATTTTCCGATCTCTCCTGAACTTACTTTCTGATTTGCTTGAATGAGTGCGGGTAAGTAGTTGCGATTCCAGACCAGGCAACGCACTCCATTTTCATTAACAGCATCAATCAGCTTGTCACATTTATGTGTGTTCGTGGAAAGGGGCTTATCAACTACTATATGTACACCGGCCTCAGCTGCGATGATAGCCAGTTCACAGTGTCGCTCGGCTTCAGGACTCACCGCAACGGCGTCAATTGGATTGTCTTTTATTGCCGCGGTAATGTCTTTTATATAAGGAATTTGAAATTCATCGGCGAATTTTTTATTCCTTTCGTGTGTCCATTCTGGTCTGGAGATTTCATCACTGACAAAACTTAAATTAAATCTTGGATGTGCAGCAATGGCGCGTGGTAGATAGTCATGTTTGACCACGCTCAAGACTCCTACTCTATAAGGTTCTTTTTCTCTATCAGTTCTCTTCATTTAGAATAATATCTTTACCCGGCCTTTGAAAATATTTTGAATGCTTCATTGTAACTCTTTGAATTACTTCCCAGATCCGCACCAGTCTTTACTTTTTGAATAAAGTCTTCCAGCATGGGCCCAATGAAATTCATGCTGGTATCAGGGTATTTTGCGTCTGGTCCTCCACCACTAAAAAAGAGATTACGGTTTCTGTGATCATCTGCATAAGCTGCCCCCTTTGAGCCGATTAGGCATAATGATTCGTAATTGTCACCAGCAGGTAGTGAGTTGTTGAAATCAAGAAGTGCCATTCCTCCACATTCAAATCCAAGATGGATAAGTGAACATTTAATTTCATTTTCAGCTGATGTCGTTCCATGAATATGTGCAGGCTCAGTACCAAAGAACCACAGAGCTAGGTCAATGGTATGGACTATTTCTTGAACTTCATCTGAGTTTTGTTGATTCCATAAGTGCATCCTTATAAGACCTAATTTTCCTAAGTTGCCAGCGTCCAGACTTTCTCTTAAGGCAATCACTTCTGGAAAGAACCGTTTTGGTAATGCTGGGACTATGAGAGTTTTTCTCTCAATGGGTGATGATCCATATAATAGGATAGGCTTTTCATTGGATTGGATATTTGCATCGTCAGTGACGATCGCATCTGGATTTTCATCAGTACTCACTACTTCAATTTCATCAACCCATGATGCAGCAATAAGGAAATCCTCCTGATGATTAGATAATTGAAACGCCAATCGTGTCATTATTTATTCATATCACGTTTACTAGTATCAGGTGCCAATGTTACGGCAATCATTCCTAAAATAAAAATCAGGCTAGTGATTTGTCCTACTTGTGCGTGGTTACCATCAAACATTGCTTTTAACCAAGGTGTAAGAAAAATAGTTGCTGCTGTGAGAATTCGTCCATAATTGAAACTGACTCCGGCACCAGTGGCTCGAACTTTGGTTTCAAAGAGTTCAGGAAGGAAGAACGGCAACCAACCGAAGAAAATTCCATTAAAAAATCCCCAAAGGATAACGAAAACCAAAAAGTTGGGATCTGTTGGTGAAGCAAACCAAAATATGTATTGGGATATAATTAAGGCAAATAGACAAGATACAAAATAGCATGATCTCCTTCCGATTTTCAGAGCAATAATTGCAGCCAGACCACTGCCAATGATACTAGCGATGGAACGAGTTTGCAAAATTTGAGCCTTCAATTCGGGTGAGCCGACTTCAGATGCCCAAGGTATAATCCAGGCAAAACATCCCCAACCTCCAAGTAAAGGAACAGTAGCAAGAATAATGCCGATCAGGGTGACCCCGAGGTAGGGTTTTTTAAATACTGATGGGGAAATTGATTTTTTAGTTTCCTCTTCACTACCTTGGTTTTGGGAAGCGATCCATGTTGGAGATTCTTTAACAAAAAAGAGAATGATTAATCCTAGTGGGGCTGAGTAGGCACCTATCAAAAAAACACTTCTGAATGAATCTGCATCGGCTGGATTTCTTGCCATCATTGTAGCAAAGGTAAAGATACCGATGTTCCCGGCCATTCCGATCAGACTGGCCATGGCTGGCCGTGCAATTTTAGACCAAGTCTCGGATACCAAAGCAACACCGTTCGGCCAACAACCCCCAATACCCAGACAGGCAAGAAAACGAATGCAAAGTAATTGAAGAGGATCTTTAACAAAGCAAGCAATTCCTGTGAGTGCTGAGAACCAGAGGATGGAAATACCAAGGGTACGAGTTCTTCCGATCCTATCACCAAGTTTTCCAAAAATATAGCCACCAGCTGCAGCCCCGAAAAGAAATGCACATTGCTGATAGGCCCACCAGTTAGAAATGAGATTATTTAGCTGTTCCGGATTTAATTTGTCTGACCAGCCTGATTCAATGATCAGATATTTGGTGGCATCGTTAATTAGATTGGTCATTCCAATCTGCATGCCGCCGAAGAACCATCCAAGAAAAGCAATCACTAGGATGGTGATGCGAGAATTGAGTGAAAGTGATTCCTTACCCATTGAAATGAAACTTGACCTAAAATAACTGAGGATGCGAGTCTTGCTTTGTTGTTAATTGACGAATTATTATATAAAAATGAAGATTATATTTATATTTTCCTTAGCAGTTGCAATTTGTGGCTTGGTTCCTACGTATGCGGAAGATGGGTTCGAGCCAATTTTTGATGGAAAAACTCTGGACGGTTGGAATTGTCGGCCATCTTCACAGTTAAAAAACTGGTCAATAGAAAAGGGTCAAATCATTGGTCGTGGCAAGGGTCAAGAATCATATCTTATGTTCAACGATCAACTCGGGGACTTTGAGCTTAGATTTTCTTACAAGTTAATTAGTGACGAAGGTAATACCGGGGTAGAAGTAAGAAGTCATCCGGTCAAAGGTAGGGCAAGTAGGTTGCATGGATACCATGCTGACATTGGGCATATTGGGATAGGTGACAAAGTCCTGGGAGCTTGGGATTTTCATGAAAATAATCGTGGTGATTATCTTGTTAAGAGGGGTCACAAAGTCACCATAAATGAGAATGGTAAGAAAGAAATTGAAGAGATAGATGGTGCCTTTGAGCCTAGTGACGCTAAGGAGGAAGATTGGAATAAGGTGGTCGTTTATGCTAAAGGGAACAGATTATGGTTCACTATCAATGGTAAGATTGCATCCGAGGTCATTGATAATGAAAAAGCAAAGAGGCTTGATAAGGGCTACATTGGTTTTCAGCTTCACGGCGGTGACAAGATGATAGTCGCGTTCAAGGACATTTCAGTAAAACGATAAAATTATGAGTACTGAACCTCATCCCGTTGGTGTAGGTGTTCTTGGCGCAACTGGGTACATAGGCGAGCCTTACCGCGCGGAAATGCGCCAATGCGATGGGGTGAGGATCGTTGCGGTTTGTGCCCGGCGCAAAGAGCCCCTACAAAGAGCAGCCATTGAGGATGGAGCTGACCTTGCAACTGATGACTGGATACAGGTCATAGAACATCCTGATGTTAACTATGTGGTAGTTGGGACTCCTGACGCACTTCATTATGAGGCTGTGATGGCTGCTGCTGCTGCTGGTAAGCACTTATTTTGCGAAAAACCCTTAGCTATGAATGTTGGAGAGGCTAGGGAGATGCTCCAAGCATACTTGGACAAAGAAACCTTAGCGCATTTTGTGCCTCTATGGACCCGATGGTCACCTGGTTTTGTTGCGGCTAAGGAATTAATTGAAGGTGGAGCCATTGGGGAAGTTAAAGCCGTCATATATCGCTGGCATAATCCGCGCCCAGCTGACATGGCGTTGACTTGGAGAGATGATCCTTCTCTTTCATCATCTGGAACAATTGCTGATGTTGGCTCACATGCATATGACACAGTGAGATGGATAATTGGAAAAGATGCGATCAGAGTCCTT
>JABGYE010000209.1:0-20362 GCA_018675395.1 Akkermansiaceae bacterium | reverse complement strand
TCAAACCCCAATCGATAACGCGATTTGGCTGTGTACTTACGATTAAATACTCCATAATGAGCAACTCGCAAAGTTTCATAAGGATAGTAGCCCTCCATCACTTCTTGCACCTCATACTCATATAAAATCAGACAACTCCTGTAAGTGACCGCTTTGACCCTAGGAATTTCAGTTTTAATTTTTAGGCGAAGATTGACATCAATTTCACCCCAAACAATTGTCGATGAGTCCACAGGTATTGCCTTCTTGACCTCAACATTCTTGGCACCAAAAGGCTCGTCAGGATCTAAAGCTCGGCGACCAACAGCATCATCCCCCGCGTAAATTAAAAAATCAGATACCACATGTTGAGCCCATTCTTTCGCTTCTGTCGGACCATAATGAATGCCATCCGTTTCCGGATAAGGATCAACAAATTTAGTTACTTCTCGACTATCGAACACTCGTCCAAAGGGGCTGACGGCATCATTCATTATGCTACTCATTTCATCCTGAAGATCATAAGAAAATCGTTCAGGATGAGAAGAAGGTGGGGCAATCCAATAACAGCGTCTACCTCCTCTCACAGCTGCCTTTGCCATGTCTCTGCACAACCCTTCGACTACTGCAATATTATCAGATCTTTCTCGACGCTTTGAAAGCAAACTCGAATATAAATTAGTTCCAGTTTGAATAACAACGATATCGGGATTCCAATTTTCAACTAAAGACTCTACCTTTGGTACTGCTTTTATAACTTTCAGACGCCTATCCACTTTCGGAGTTTTTTCCCAAAATCCGATGTCAGAGGCTATCGGCTCATAACGACTCAGCCAATAGTAAGGAGTTGCACCACCAGCAACATATGTATACACCTCAAATCCAGCCTCCCTCAGCTTCATATCAAAAGAATTACCAAAAGCACCCATGCTCATTGAATCTCCTAAAAATAAAATACTCGTTGGCTTAAGAGGGCTTATTGCCTTGGAAGGTTTTCTTTCTTTTTTGATCCGAGCTTTAAAACTTTTTTTAAGTTTCGATAAAATTCCTTTTCCTTGGACATCTTGCGGTGCAATGAAAAAGAATCCCGCGCAAAATACTGGGATGCAAAGCCATGTCCGGCTCAAAAGTTTTATAATCAAAGGGCCCATCAATTTAACCATTAGGGATTTAATGAATATTCACCTGCAAATTACTCAATAATCAAAATCTCATAAAAAAATCTTTCATCGCATCCCATACTCACGCTGCATTTTTTTAACCTTCCCTCGCAGAGAAATTCTGGTCGCAGCTGACATCCGATCAATGAATAAAACACCATTTAAATGATCAGTTTCATGCTGAATAGCTCGTGAAAGCAAACCGTCCGTCTCAATTGTAACTTCATTCCCATTCATTAGTTGAACTTTAGCTTTCACTTCATAGGGCCTAGTAACTTCTCCGCGTATTTCTGGAAAACTCAGACACCCTTCACTCATCACATCTTGTTCACCATCAAATTCGAGCTCCGGATTGACAAAGATCAGGGGCATCATATCAAGAAGATCAACGTCCTTACCATCTACTCTCAAATAGCTAATGCATTCTGGATCATGCGAAACGTCCACGACTGCCAATTGAATCGGAATGCCAATCTGCGGAGCAGCCAAGCCAATCCCCTCAGCAGACACCATTGTTTCAAGCATATCATCCACCAAAGAGTTAATATCCTCAGAGAAATCCTTAACTAAATCACACTTTTTACGCAATACAGGATCACCAAATATAACAATTTCACGAATCACGGTTGTGTAGAATTATTCTGTTTATCAATTAGAATGCGTGCTGGAACATCCTTAACCGGATATCCGGCCCGAGTCAAAGCATCCCATGCGGCAACAAGACTTTTAAGTGGAGCCCTCTCATCAGCTCTGAGCTCTAGACCAAGGTCAGGCCGTTCTTGCTTTAGACGCTTAAGCCTCGTTGCCAATTGATTTTGAGGAACGTCCTCCGAACCAAGAATCAATTTAGAATCCGCAGTAAGAGCAAGTTCAATCCTTGATTCAGCTTCAACCTTTTTAGCCAAAGAACTCGCTTTAGGAAGAGTAATACTCGCAAAAGCCTTATCTTCTTTGGGGGCAGAAGTGAGTATGAAATAAATTAATAGAATCGCTAAAATATCAATTAGAGAAACTATGGGGACTAGGGGCCTAGTAGAACGCTTACTAACAAAATTCATTAGCTCTAATTATTTACTCCTTATTTTTCCTTGTCCCCTACTAACCCTTTGAGTTTAGAATAAAGTATTTCGGAGGGATTTTTATAGAAAGCTGAAATTAGATTGTCGGTGAGAACCTCCATACGAACACCCATTCTTTCTAATTTCTTTGTAAAATAACTGTGTGCGATCACTGTAGGAACAGCAACAGCCAGGCCCGCTATTGTTGTATTTAAAGCTTCTGCAATACCACTAGAAACTTGCACACGAGAGCTTCCAGATCCCTCAGCATCAATATTACTAAAAACCCCCACGAGACCCGAAACGGTTCCCAATAGACCGAGTAAAGGAGCAATCGTTATCACGACCTCTAAAAGAGCAATTCCTCTTTCCAAAACCACAATCTCCTCTCGTGCCCTCGCTTCGGCAGTTGATGATGATTCTATACGGCTCGAAGGAGCGCCTTCGATGACGCCTAAGCCAATGCGAGAAAGAGCTGACCGGTTCGATTTCAAGCAATTGACCAGATTTATAACATTATCTGTCTCAATGTATTTCTGGGCTCCGTTCATTGCTTCCTGAACCTTTTTGGGCACTACTCGCTGTTCCCTCAAGGAAATCAACTTCATTAGTATGACAGTCACTGATAGAAAAGACAGTAACAGAAGGCAAAACATAAAGACGCCTCCATCCATGAGAAACTTGTATACAGAATTTAATGAATTTGGTAATTCAGATATAAAGCCGACGTAATACATGTATTCAGTTAGTATATAATAATCTCATACTCAAATTCCATCCTACCGTCCTGAGTCAATTCAATGAGATCTCTTGGCACAGGAGGAATATCTGCCCGGAGTATACCGCTAATCGAGAAATCAACCATAACTGGATCAGCATCGTTGCGAAGAAGTCTAATATCAACTATATCGCCCTTCTCATTAACCCAAAATCTAACCTTTAAAGAACCAAATTTTACAAAATCAGCATGGGCAGTTCGTGCGCGATGCCAACTCTTCTGGACCGCCAAATCGACCTTCTTCTTGTAATGGCCCAATACCGTTTCTTCCACATCCAAAGCCGCCTTCCCAAGATTACTTAATTTCCCAATGCTCTTTTTTTTAGGTGAATGGACCTGAAAGGCTTTTTTCTGTTCCTCATGAACAGGGACCCTTTCATTTAATTGGTTCGAGGAATCTAATTCCTCAGTCACTAAAGATTCCTTGCTATCTTCGGCGATAAATTCAGATTCGTTATTTTTTTGAAGCTCATTTGAATCAGAATTATTACTGCTGTTTTTTTTGTTTAACTCCGCCTCGATGAGGTCTTTTTCTTCGATTTCTGGTTCCTTAATCAAAGTTTCAGAAAACAATTCGGTCGGTTCTTCTTCAGCCTCAGATCTTTCATTTCTACTCTCATCATTCTTTTCCTCAGAGTTAGAATTTACACTAATTTGTTTCTCTGGTGCCCATTGAGGGAGGATCGGTAGAAAGTCCGCATCCTCTTCTTCTCCATCCACATAATCCTTTTGGGCAAGGTCCCCAAATGGAAGATCTCTCCCATCAATATTTGGAACATTATCTTCTCCCTCATCAGAAGGTTGCGTATCACTTGCAGCCAAAGTATTGCGATCAGATTCTAAATCCGTATTAGAGGGAGCAACCGTCGAAGGGCTATTGGATTCAGTCCTTATATAATCTTTTTCCTTTTTAAGGTCATCTGGATCATCACGGATAAACATTTCCGGCAACAAAACTATTAATTCTTCTTCCTCCTCGCCTCTGATATCCATTTTCAATTCTACCGAGCCCTCTACACCTGGCTGAGTAGAGGCCACTGCAAAATGATATAAAGTTTCTGGCTCAGCAAAGAACACCAATGATTTACTCTCCGCCTCTTGACGAGATGTAACTTTGACCAAAGTTTCCATCATAGATCCCCTGTAAACTCCCACCACATCTTCAAAATCAATCGAATCCACATTTAATTCAACCTCACACTCTTCTAGTGCATTCCATTTCCACCAAACTGATCCACCGATAGACACTCCACCATGGACTGGCTCACCAAGCTCACGGGACGCATATGTAAAATCAGAAAAAGAAGATAAACTATAACCAGAACCTAAATCCAACGCATTCTTAAAATCATCATTACCCGGCGGCAGAGAACGCTTATAGGCAAGCATCGTTGTAATTCCAAAAGCAAAAAGCAAATGCAAAACAACAGACCCAAAGACAGCAAATCTTATTTGTTGCCTAATTATCATCAGAACCACACTAAATAAATACTCTCCATATAAGCAGAAATCATCATTCTCTTATTGCTCTACATTGCCACCTTTCATGAAACATATCAACGAAGTAAAGTCCGAATCCCACTGGCTATTTCACGAAGTAGCTCAAATGCTCGAGCTCTAAAGCCAAATCAACAGAATTGACAATAACATTATCGGGAGTCTTCAATACGGTCGGAGAAAAATTAAGGAATGCTTGGACTCCTACCTGAACGAGATTATTTGCCACTTCTTGGGCTGTTTCTGGAGGAACAGCCAAGATAGCAATCTTAACATTATTCTCATTAACGTATTGAGCCATTACGGAAGCATCCATTACTGGCACATTCGCCTTCACTAACTTGGCACGATTCGGATCAGCTTCAAAAGCAGCAGAAATTTCAAATCCCTCTTTAACAAAACCGCTATACCTTAGAAGCGCCGCGCCCAAATTACCAACTCCCACTAAAATAACAGGTACTAGACTATTGGTTCCTAAGACTCCTGTAATAACTTCAATCAATGCTTCAACGTTATAGCCTAGTCCCCGAGTTCCAAATTGCCCAAAATGCGCTAAGTCTTTCCGTAACTGAGTTGATTTCACACCAGCAGCTTTTGCCAGAGCATTAGAAGAAACAGTTTCAAGACCATTCTCTCTGAGCCTCTCGAGGCAACGCTGGTAAATCGATAATCTATAAATCGATTTCCTCGGTATGTCAGTTTGTGAAGACATCTACCTGATAATGTGATTTTTCTCAATTAAATCTCATTGTGACGACCCAACGCAAGCCCAAAAAATAGATCTGCTCCCGACTATCATTCCGCTAACTCAAAAACGGAACAATTTAATTAAGCTATTTCAATTTACTATTCTTAAGAATAGGACTCTTCAACGCGCTTAGCCACGTCTCTATAATCATAGTCCGCATTGTAAATTTCCTTAAAACTTTCAAGAGATTTATCCTTGTCACCTAACTTGTTATATACCAATCCAAGATTAAATAAAATCTCCTTCTTTGTATTATCCATGGCAAAGAGCTCTCCATTAGCATCGTTCAGAGAACTGACAGCCAAGTCATACATTTTCATTTCATCATAGCACCGCCCAAGCATTAGCATAGAGCGGATACGGATGTGGGGATTGTTTTTCGCTTTCTGAAGATGCGGGATCGCTTCTCGGTATTGCCCAGCTGTAAATAAATGTGCACCAAGATCAAAACGAAGCTGTGGATCAGTCGGATTACGTTCAACTCGAATTTCAGCTTCTTTAATTTGCTGCTCAATCGAAGCATTCTTCAGTTCATCTAGTTGTGCCTTCTTATCTTCAACCTCGTCTCCTCCTCCTTCAATATCCGATTCTAAATTCTTAATCTTTTGGGCCCTTAAATTATCTTTAGCATCTTCAGCTTTACGCTGAAGCGTTTCGTCAGATTCACTCAATGAAAAAGCATACTCATAATAAGATGCCGAATTCTCCCAATCTTCTAACCTCTCATACAGATCCGCTATCTTCTTAACAACATCAAGGTTCTGAGGGTCATCCGAATATTGAGCTCCGAGATCTGCAAGCTGGGCTTCCATCTGCTCCTTAGTTGCACCAATCCTTGCAGCGCTCTCAAGACTCTGAGCCTCATCCTGATCCTTGAGAAGATCCTTAAAGGAACGATCCGCAAGGCCCCACCCACCTTTAGCCATTGTTGCCTGTGCGGAAGCATCCTTCGCTTTTTTCCGAGCATCCCCATCAGAAGGATCTGACTGAACTATTTGATCATAAATCTTAGCAGCTTCTGTCCCATCCCCTTGAGCCAAGTAATGATCACCAAGCTTATGAAGGTTTTTGGAATTACTTGGATGACCTTCACGGATAGTTTCTAATCCGAAAGTGGCAACTTCAGGAATTGCTAAAGCCATAAAGGCTTCATAAAAGAGGGTATTTGCTTCAACATTATATGGATCGCTATCTAATTTTTTTTCTATTTCCTCAATGGCCCCAAGAGGATCCTTCTTAATTTTATTCTTAACCTTCATCATCCCTCCCGGAAGAAGACTCTTGCCTTTCTTACCAGATGTACGCCACCTCGCACCTTGAGCCGCTCTTAATATTTCCCGCCCCTTCAAGAAAGTAGGCTCTTCTTTCAATATATTATGAAGAATACTCAAAGCATAATCGTAATTCGATAACTCAATAGCACTTTGAGCCTTAAGAAAAAGTGTAACTTGTTTGGGATCGAGCTGCTCTTCTGTAATGAGCTCTTTAGGTGCATCCATATTCAATTCTGGGGGTTTATTTTGGGAGTATACGGAAAAATTAAAATAATAGTTTGGAGCAGAATTTAGCCTCTTACTGATAGATCATGCAAGGCATCTAATATCATTTTTACTCCTTTCCTAATTTTACCAATTTGAACTACTAAATTGAACATTTATTATAACCAATTGCCTTATAATTATTAGTATCAGATACAATCTCTCAAAAAGATAAAAAATATACTAATATTATAGACATTTAATGATTTCCGCTTACCTCACGGCAACTGGCTTAAAGTAAGTTAATAATGCTGGTTGCGTGAAGTTTTGACTGTGGTTCAATATTTAAATGATTAAGAGATTTAAACTATTCCTTATTTTTCTCCTTTTGTTGTTTTCGATTGCAGCAAAACGGAAAGATTCTGGAACGATCAGTTTTTATCTTGAATCCGCAGAATCTGAGGCTCAAAAAGACACTGTTAAGGTTAATATCAATTCCAAAGTACATCAGGTACTCATTAAGCCCATTTTCAAGCAAAAAGATGTAGAAGGATTTTATCCGTTCCTCACTGAGAAGGGTGAAAGTTTTGGTATCTCCTTCAAACTAAAAAAGAAAGCAGCTACAGAATTACAAACTCTTTCAACTGTTGCTACAGGACGGAAAATTTTTACCGTGTTTGGAAATGATCCCATTGATTTTGTTGTAATCGATGGGCCCATATCCCATGGATATCTTACTTGCTGGAAAGGATTTAATGAAAGACACATAGAAAGATTTAAAGATGCAGGCCTGCGACTAATTACGCCAAAAAAAGAAGACCCAACTATAAATCCACCACCTGCCATCGATTGATCTGAATTGCTTTCGAATTAATCAAGCAAACACTTCATGCACATCGGAACGCATTTAATAATGTTGGTCAGAATATCCTCATTAATTTTTTGGTTCGGTTTATCGATAATATGTGAAGCTCAATACAAACGACTCGAACTAGTATTAGCGACTCCGAACAAAGCTATATTTGGTCCGGACATTTCTCAGTTTTATATGTACACAAACCGGTCCTTTGAGGGGCAGCCAAGTAAACCTTGGCAAGGTGGAAAATATGGTTATGTGCGAAATCCAAAAAGAACTGCATCGGGTATAATATATTCTAAATTTCATGAAGGCGTCGACATTAGACCGATCGAAAGAAATTCAAGAGGAGTTCCATTGGATAAAGTATGCTCAATCGCTTCAGGTAAAGTGATACATGCAAGCCGATCAGCAGGAGCAAGTAACTACGGTCGCTACGTGGTAATAGAGCACGATTGGGGCTATGGTAAGTTTTATAGCCTTTATGCTCACCTCGCAGACATTTCTTGCCAAGTCGGGCAATCAGTCAGACCAGGGACAAGCATTGCCACGCTTGGATACACTGGCGACGGAATCGACAGGACCCGTGCTCATTTGCATCTGGAACTCAATTTGATGATCAGTCGAAACTTTGAGAGGTGGTATCGTAGACACTATGTCGCGCCGAACAAACATGGGCTCTATAATGGAATTAATCTTGCCGGAATTAATATTTCAAGGCTGTACAAAGAACATCAGAAGAACCCCTCAATAACTTTAACGCAGTTCATTAAAACAACTAAACCTTATTGGAAATTATTAGTTCCAAATAAAGGCATGCCGTTAATCATGAAGTCTTACCCTTGGCTAGCAAAGAACATGGCAAATGCCACCAATAATCCATCATGGGAAATTACAATGAGCCGATCAGGAATTCCACTCAGCATCAGTCCTCATAATAAAAAAGTGAACTCACCTACAATTAGTTGGGTCGAATATTCAGCCACTCCTCACTCATGGAACACTAGATCTCGACTCACTGGAAGCAAAGACAAAGCCAAATTAACGACGATTGGATTGCGTTTTGTTCAGCTCCTAATGGAAAAATAAAACAGTAATAATTTAATTACTAATTTCTCTAATCAATAGACGGTTGAGGCGAATACCATCATAAAAGTTCTTGATAAGAAAATTTTCGTTTGGAGCATGGATCTGGCAATCGGGTAAGGCAAGGCCAAGCAACAAAGTGTCAGCTCCTAATACATCCTTGAAGGTCTGAACGATAGGAATACTTCCTCCCTCACGTATAAGAGCCGGCTCACAACCAAAAGTTTTCCTAAGAGCATTTTGAGCAGCTTTACCATAAACAGACTGTGGATCCATTAGGTAAGATTTCCCGCTATGTCCAAATTCGCATTCCATTCTAGTGCCAGGAGTAAGATGTGATTCTAGGTGCTCTCGAACAAGTTTTAGTATATTTTCAGGTTCTTGATCAGGAACTAACCTAAAAGAAAGTTTAGCAAAACTCTTGGATGGGATCACAGTCTTCGACCCTTCTCCCTGATAACCACCGCCTATGCCATTCACCTCAGCAGTGGGGCGAGCCCATCTCCTTTCGGCATCGGTGAACCCTTTTTCACCAAATAATTCACTGGATCCTGTGAGTTCTAGTGTCTCAGCTTCATTGACAGGAAGCCCTGCCCAGGAATCCTTCTCCCATTCTTGGATTTCTCTTACATCATCATAGAAACCCTCCACTTTTATCTTACCGTCAGAATCATGAAGACTTGAAATGAGTTTTGCTATAACCGTCGATGGATTTGCTATGGATCCTCCAAATACCCCGGAATGTAAATCAGTTGAAGGACCATGAACTGTAACTTCCATGCAGGTAATGCCTCTTAATCCATAAGTGAAAGTACCAATTCCAGGCCCTATCATTCCTGTATCTGAAACGGCTATAACATCACACTCGAGTTCGTCCCGATACTTTTCCAGAAATGGCCCGAGGTTTGGGCTACCTATCTCTTCTTCACCCTCAACGAGCAAAATAACGTTCACAGGTAACTCACCTTCTTCATTAATTATTTCACCTAAACCTAGTAAGTGAGCAAGGTTTTGCCCCTTATTGTCCGTTGAACCTCGAGCATAAATCTTGCCATCATCAATCCGAGGCTCAAATGGAGGCGATGCCCAAAGATCAATCGGATCCGCTGGTTGAACGTCATAATGTCCATAAATCATGATCGTTGGGAGCCCTTCACGATGCTCATTCTTTCCTATTACTATCGGGTGCCCCGGCGTCTCATGGATCTGAGCCTTAAGGCCCTTATCGATCATTTTTTTTCTGAGCCATTCCGCACAATCCTTTACATCTTTGGAATAAGAACTGTCTGTAGAAATACTGGGGAACTTTAGATATGTAATTAAATCTTCAAGGTGCTCATCATTCATAATTAATACCAATACACTAAATTAAAATTTATTACCAATAGCCTCTCTTTGCACGTTCTGCTGCCTGCAAATTCTGATAAGCAAGGAACCCGAAAAGAATCATTCCAAATAGAAATCCCAACTGCATTAAAATGACCCCTGCCACAAAAGCAGTGAAGGCTCCTATTTGCCCACGAAGCACTGGCTTCTTATCATGCATGATATGCCCAAGTAATTGGCCGCCATCCAATGGCATAATAGGGAGAAGATTCAAGAAAGACCAAAAAGTATTGAGATGAATCATCAAAAATAAAAAAATACTCAAATAAACACCTCCAGCTGATTTCCAGTTAATCGGAAAAAATCCCATAACATATAAAAGTAAAATCCCATAACATATTAGTGCCATAAGAAATCCAAATAAGGGACCAGCAATAGTAATTATAATTTTTTGTTTCCTTGTATAGTGACCATGCACGGACGCCATCCCGCCCATCCCATGAATAAAAACACTTGGCCTTCCTCCGTACCTTCTATAAGCGAACGCATGACCCAATTCATGGCCAAGAATCGAAATGAAAAAAACAATAACCAGTATTAATAATAACCGTGTTTGTACGACTGGATCTCCCCAGTCCACTTTATCCATGATGGGTTCTAAAATACTAATTTCTTTAACAAGATTCCCTACCCCCCCACCAAATAGAATCGGTATTACCCAGAAGGACCAATGAATAGAAATCGGAAAACCAAATAAACGGAAACGCAACGTTCCCGGCTGATTTGGATCTGTTCTGAAAAACATCTTCGCAAATAATTTACAGCAAAGCGAAGATAAGTTTTCTTAATCGCAGTCTAGATGCAGTTAAAATTCCTTAGATGAATTCGTTAATCAGATTCTCCAGCATTTCTTGACGGCCACTCTTAAGGTCTGGTTCACCGTTAGCCAAAACATGAGCTTCTAGTTCCTCAAAGCCGACCTCACCAGATTCAATTTTTGCTCCGATCCCAGAATCATAGCTCGAATACCTGTCATTAACGAAATCACTGAGACGCCCATCTTCACGAATTGCATGCGCATTTTTTAAACCACGGGCAAATGCATCCATCCCTCCAATATGGGCATGAAATAAATCAACCGGTTCAAAACTTTCTCTACGACACTTGGCGTCAAAGTTAAGTCCCCCAGTCGTAAATCCACCCATTTCAAGAATTTCCAGCATGATTTCTGTTGTAAGATAAATATCAGTTGGGAACTGATCAGTATCCCAACCGATGAGTTCGTCTCCCGTATTTGCATCCACAGATCCAAGAGCTCCAGCAGAGGCGGCCACACGCATTTCGTGCATCATCGTGTGCCCGGCAAGCGTTGCATGATTTGTCTCAAGGTTAAGTTTCAAATGGTCAAGAAGATCATGCTCACGCAAAAAATTAAGGCAAGCAGCCGCATCAGAATCATATTGATGCGTAGAAGGCTCTCTCGGTTTTGGCTCAATATAAAACTGTCCCTCAAAACCAATCTTCTTTTTATGATCCACCGCCATGTGCAGCAATCTAGCCAGATGATCCAACTCACGTTTAAGATCAGTATTCCATAGCGTCGAGTAGCCCTCTCTGCCGCCCCAAAATGTATAACCAGTTCCACCCAACCTATGAGTCACTTCCATCGCCTTCTTCACTTGTGCTCCAGCGTAAGCGAAAACATCCGCATTGGGACTTGTAGCGGCTCCCTGATTGTAACGGAAATGAGCAAAAAGACACGCCGTTCCCCACAATAACTTTATCCCTGTTCGTTCCTGTTCCTCAGCTAATACATCTGCTACAGCATCAAGAGCTACATTTGATTCCTCAAGAGTATTAAGTTCAGGAGCAACATCCCGGTCATGAAAACAATAATATTCCACGCCTAATTTCTCCATGAATTCGAATGCTACTCGTGCCCTGTTCTGAGCATTCTCAACAGAATCACTTCCATCATCCCATGGCCGTTGGGCAGTCCCCCCCCCAAAAGGATCAGCAAGAGGATTTCGCATCGCATGCCAGTAAGCAACTGAAAAACGCATATGCTCTTTCATTGCCTTTCCACCGACTTCCTCATCAGCGTTATAATGTTTAAATGCGAGAGGATTCTTTGAACTTGGACCCTCGTATTGAATTTTCTGTATTTCTGGAAATGCTTCAGATGACATTGGACCGTGATCATTCCCCGCTAAGCAATAACCGTCAAGAGGGAACAATCAGAAGTGTGAAAAAAACCGACAATAAGCGCTCTTTAATTCTTGGATTTTAGCTTTTAATAACTTTTTTCCATTTTTCGCATTCCCCTACTAAACCAATAAGACCAAGCATCTCTTCAATCTTATTTTCATCAGGTATAATTATTTCTTCTGCCTTTATTTGCTGCATGTCTTTAGGAAATTCAGAATCAGGTAAGACTTGGGAAGCAATTGCAAAACAAGCCCAAGATCGCCAAGTCCTTATTTTAGCACGCGGACCAGACATTCTCGTTGCATAATGCTGCCAATGCCGGCGAGGGTTTGCTAGAAATTGTCCTCTCTTATCAGGACGGTTTACTAAAATCCATTTCACAGAAGCGTAGGGAACCGAATACTGCTGTAAATATTCTTCGTCACCTGAAAGATCAGCAGACATCGCGCGATTCAATTGCAGGAGGGCCTGAGCAGGTAACCCCTTAATCCATTTTGTTTGCGCATATTGGAGACACATTCTGTAAAAAGGCTCTCCCCTTTCCTGTCCAATGGCTCTGGAATCTTTCGCGGTAACAGGTTTCTCAATAGACGGCAACAAAGGGCATGCCTCATTTACATCTTGTGGCATATCTAAAATAAATCTGAATTAATATCTTTCAAGATAGCATCAGCTATTCTGAGCTGAGCCAAAATAGTTCAAAACAAAAATACTGCCAGCTACTTGGCCGCAGCTATGCCTCCTTGAGTAATCCCAGGAGCAGGTAAAAGGCTATTACCCATTAAGTAAATATCAATCGCCCTAGCAGCGCCACGGCCCTCATTTATTGCCCATACCACTAAGGATTGCCCTCGTCGGCAGTCTCCGGCAGTAAATATACCCTCAAGATTTGTAGTAAATTCACCATGCTCACCAATGAAGGTTTGCCAGTTCCCCCTTGGATTTTGAGTCTCTACACCTAACATCTCTCCTAGTTGAAGCTCTGGCCCAACAAATCCTGTAGCAAGCAACACCAAATCTGCTGGCCATTCTTTTTCTGAGCCTTCAATTTCACTAAATGGAGGCCCTCCTTCGACTGGAGTTGACCAATCAACTTCAACCGTTTTAACGCCCTTAACCCTGCCATTACCATCATCAACAAATTCCTTTGCAAGGATATGATATGCACGAGGATCATCCCCATTTTTTGCCTTATTTTCTTCATGCGAATAATCGAGCCTATAGATCCTTGGCCACTGCGGCCAAGGATTATTCTCAGCGCGCTCAACTGGAGGCTTGTCTAACAGTTCGAAATTGACGACGTCCTTACATCCATGCCTCAAAGAAGTCCCTATGCAATCTGCACCTGTATCACCTCCACCAATGACAATGACATGCTTATCACTAGCAGATGTATAAGAGCCATCTTTTAAATCAGAATCTAATAAACTCTTAGTGTTACGAGTCAAGAAATCCATAGCGAACTGGATTCCCTGCAAATCACGGCCCGGATTCCTTGAAGTCGGATCAAATGGTTTAGTGGCTCCAGTAGCTATAAGAAGAGCATCGTTTTCTTTTACTAGATCATTCGGATCAATGTATTGAATATCACAGCCGTTCTCCTCCATGATCTGCGTCATATGACCAGGTTCCAATTCCTCCTTCTTTCCAACATGCGCACAGGTCACAAACTTAACACCGGATTCACGCATCAATTCAATGCGCCTTTCAATAACGCCCTTATCAAGTTTCATATTTGGAATGCCATACATCAGCAATCCACCGATCCGGTCAGCCCGCTCATAAACGGTAACTTCATGACCTACCTTGTTAAGTTGGTCAGCCGCAGCCAATCCGGCCGGGCCCGAACCTACTATCACAATTTTCTTTCCTGTGCGCTCCTTTGGCGGATTCGAAGTCACCCAGCCTTCCTCAAAAGCGCGGTTAATAATTGTGTTCTCAATGTTTTTAATAGTAACAGGAGGATTTGTGATACCTAACACACAAGAACCTTCACAAGGCGCCGGGCATACACGGCCGGTAAATTCAGGGAAATTATTAGTTTTGTGAAGACGATCTATGGCTTCCCTCCACCTCTTCTGATAGACGAGGTGATTCCATTCAGGAATCAGATTATCAATAGGACAACCATTATCCGATTGACAGAAAGGAACGCCACAATCCATACAACGTGACCCTTGAGTTTGAAGATGAGATTCAGAAGGGCTTGTATTTATTTCCCCATAATCCTTCAGGCGCTCAAGAGGATCACGATAAGGCACTGCCTCACGCTCAAACTCCATAAATCCTGTAGGTTTTCCCATATTAATTTTTTTACCGTCTATGCAACAAGTTCGTTTTCTGCCTTTTTACGTTCTTCAAGTACTCTCTTGTAGTCCGTTGGCATAACCTTAACAAAGTCATTTAATGAATTTTTCCAGTCATCCAGGATACCATTAGCAACGGTAGACCCCGTGAGTTTTCCATGCTCCTCAATTAAAGATCGAAGTTCTTCTATATCCTCCTGATCAGTGACCTTCTCAAGTTCTACCATTTCCATATTGCATTTGGGAGGGAATTCATTTTCTGGATCCCAAATGTAAGCTACGCCACCCGACATGCCGGCAGCAAAATTACGTCCAGTTGAACCAAGTATTACGGTACGACCCCCTGTCATGTACTCGCACCCATGATCACCTATACCTTCAATAACAGCATAGGCTCCACTGTTCCTAACACAAAACCGCTCAGCTGCGTGCCCACGGAAAAATGCCTTCCCTGCAGTTGCTCCATATAAACAAACATTTCCAGCTATAATATTTTCTTCAGGGATAAATTCTGAAGACCTTGGCGGATATATAGCAAGCTTGCCGCCTGAGAGACCCTTTCCAACGTAATCATTAGCATCACCCTCCAATTCAATGCTAATTCCTTTTGCCAAGAAAGCACCAAGGCTCTGTCCAGCTGATCCTGTAAACTTTATTTTAACCGTATCTTCTGGAAGCAAATCTCCTCCATGAGCCTTGGCAACCTCGTTACTCAGAATAGTTCCTACCGTTCGATCCGTATTAATGATAGGCAATTCAATATTAACCGGTTCACTGCCTTCAAGTGCGGACTGTGCAAGTTCAAGCAGCTTCATGTCCAACGCTTCCTCAAGACCATGGTCCTGAGATTCAGTGCAGTAAGTTCCCGTATCAGGATGAGGCTTTTCTGCAGGAGTGAGTATAGAGCTTAGGTCTATCCCATCCGCTTTCCAATGATCAATTGCTTCCTGCATTTCAAGAGCATCAACTCGTCCCACCATTTCATTTATTGTACGGAAACCTAAATCAGCCATGATTTGCCTAGCCTCTTCAGCAACCATAAATAAATAATTCACCACATACTCGGGCGATCCGTTAAATTTTTTCCGCAATTCTTTGTTCTGCGTTGCTATACCAACTGGACAAGTATTCAAATGACATTTTCTCATCATAATGCAACCCATCGTGATAAGTGGAGCAGTTGCAAAGCCCATCTCCTCAGCTCCCAAGAGCGCGGCAATAACAACATCACGACCGGTCTTAAGCCCCCCGTCAGTTTGTAGAACCACTCTACTTCTAAGATCGTTAAGCACTAAGGTTTGATGAGTTTCTGCTACACCTAACTCCCAAGGTAATCCTGCATGTTTGATACTAGTAAGGGGGGAAGCTCCTGTGCCACCAGTCTCTCCAGCTATTACAATATGATCTGCCTTGGCCTTTGTAACACCAGAAGCAACCGTGCCCACACCAACTTCAGATACTAATTTAACGCTAACCCGAGAAGCACGATTCGCATTTTTCAGATCATGAATGAGTTGCGCGAGATCTTCGATCGAATAAATATCATGATGCGGTGGAGGACTAATCAATCCGACTCCAGGCGTACTATGACGAATACGTGCAATGTTATCGTCAACTTTTTTACCTGGAAGCTCACCTCCCTCACCAGGTTTAGCCCCCTGAGAAATCTTAATTTGAAGTTCATCGGCATTTGTCAGGTACCATATCGTCACACCAAATCGACCCGAAGCGATTTGCTTAATAGCAGAACGTTTAGAATCGCCATTAGGAAGAGGATCAAACCGAGCCGGATCCTCTCCACCTTCTCCAGTGTTACTCTTTCCACCAAGTCGATTTAAGGCAATTGCCAATCCTTCGTGAGCTTCAGCAGAAATTGAACCAAAACTCATAGCTCCAGTGCAAAAACGTTTCACGATCTCAGAAGCAGGCTCTACCTCATCAATCGAAATCGATCCGCCATTCACACCAGACTTAAGATTCATTAAGCCTCGCAATGCACAAAGTGCCTTATTGCTGTTATTAATATGATCAGAAAATTGTTTATATGATTCAAAATTATTTGTTCGAGCAGCCACCTGAAGAGCGGATATCGATTCTGGATTCCACATGTGCTTCTCTCCATCTGCTCGCCAATGAAATTCTCCAGGATTCGGAAGCGTTGGCAACCTAACTTCATTACGAGGAGGATATCCAAGCGCATGACGCCTTAACATCTCCTCGGCAAGCTCATCAAGGTCAAGACCCTGAACCCGACTAGCCGTTCCACGAAAGCAAAGTTCTATAACATCATTCTTTAAACCGACCGCTTCAAAAATCTGAGCACCCTTATATGAATGCAAAGTCGAAATGCCCATTTTCGCCATGACTTTCAACATTCCTTTTGCAACACCTTTTAGATATGCATCGACAAGAGACTTGTCATCTATGAACTCTTCAGGAGCAGTCAAACCTTCGCGTCTAGCTTTCCACAAAGCTTCAAAGGCCAAGTAAGGATTAATAGCGTCCGCACCATACCCGATCAATAAACAATGATGATGGACTTCCCTCGCTTCACCAGTTTCAAGTACAAGGCCAATCTGAGTCCTTAAAGCATTCCTAACAAGGTACTGGTGAACGGCTCCACTGGCCAGCAATGTACTAAGAGGAACACGATCATCAGATAGTGCTCGATCACTCAAAATAGCTAAAGTATAACCATCTTTAATAGCCTCTTGAGTTTCACTGCAAATTCTATCAATAGTTTTTCTTACACCTTTGATACCCTCTGATCTCGGAAAAGTAATATCAATAACTTTGGATTTCCATCCTTTGCAATCCATTTCCTTCAAAGCATGCAACTGCTCATTGCTTAGTATGGGGGAATCAAGCCTTAGCCTTTGAGCGTGCCCTTCAGTCGTCTCAAGCAGATTCTTTTCAGGGCCAATATAACATTCCAAAGACATTATCACTTCCTCTCGAATGGAATCGATTGCAGGGTTAGTGACCTGAGCAAATAACTGCCTAAAATAATCATACGGCATTCTCGGCTTATCACTCAAACATGCCAGAGCAGCGTCATTACCCATTGATCCAAGTGGATCGCGCTTTTCGTTAACAATAGGCAATAGCATGAATTGCATAGTCTCAGCGGTGAAACCAAAAGCCTGCATTCTTTGCAGAAGATTGTCATCATTAAGGCCTGGCGCATCTTTATTCGTATCGATATCCTTGAGTTCAATGCGCTGATTTTTTAACCATTCCCCATATGGCCTTTGAGCAGAAAATTCTGATTTTATCTCCTCATCAGGAATCATCCTCCCTTCCTCAAAATCGACCAAAAACATTTTGCCAGGCTGAAGTCTTCCTTTAGCCACAACATCAGCAGGGTCAACATCAACGACTCCAACTTCGCTACCCATTATAACGCGGTCATCTTTTGTTAAATAGTAGCGGCTAGGGCGAAGGCCATTCCTATCCAAAACGGCACCTATGTATTTGCCATCAGTAAAAACAATAGAAGCCGGCCCATCCCAAGGCTCCATGATACATGAATTATATTCATAGAAATCGCGCTTCTTTTGATCCATCTGGTTGTGCTTTTGCCAAGCCTCAGGAACCATCAAAAGGACAGCCTCCTGCAAAGAACGGCCAGACATCAGTAGAAATTCTAATGCATTATCAAAATTTCCCGAATCAGAACACTCCTCTTCCATTATCGGGTAGAGCTCAGATAGATGATCGCCAAAAAGATCCGTACTAAGTGTACCTTCCCTGGATCGCATCGCGTTAATATTTCCTCTAAGAGTATTAATCTCTCCGTTATGGCTCATGAAACGAAAAGGCTGCGCTCGATCCCAACTAGGAAAAGTGTTAGTAGAAAACCGCGAGTGAACCATAGCAAGATGAGTCTCGAAATCAGGGTTTGCCAGATCACTAAAATACTTAATGACCTGAGCCGTATTCAACATGCCCTTATAGATCATCACTTTTGTAGAAAGGCTACAAATATAGAAAAGTAACCTTTCATTCAATTCTTCGTCGAACCTGAGTTGATGACTAGCTCGTTTCCTTATGATATATAATTGACGCTCAAAATCGTCACCCTCAATCCCTTCTGCTGCACCTATGAATAGCTGCTTAATGCATGGTTCGGCCGCCCTAGCAGCTGGACCGACATCCGCCTCATCAGTGCAGACCGGAACATCCCTCCAACCCAAACAAACCTGACCATGTTCTGTAATGATTTTTTCCACTGCATCAATGCAAGCTTTCCTCTCTCCTTCATTTCTCGGTAAAAAGACAAGCCCCGCCCCGAACTGACCCTTTTCAGGCAATTCAAGATTAAGATCTTTCTTTGCAACTTTTCTTAGGAAACCTTCAGGTAAACCAACAAGTATTCCAGCTCCATCACCCGTATTAGCCTCACATCCGCAACCGCCCCTGTGCTCCATTCTAGCGAGCATCTCAAGAGCATCTAAAACAATCTGATGCTCCGGATTCCCTTTCATATTAGCGACAAATCCAACACCACAGCTATCCTTCTCATACGAAGGGTCGTAGAGGCCGTGCTTTTTTGGGAATGTCCTTAAAGGCATGGTTTATTGCAATATTGTGTAGTTGAATTTTAAGAATGTTCCGGTTCGCCGTAATCATCCTTTATATAGCTATAGCGGGTTTTGGCCTTTCCAAGATAACCTGAAAAAAGAGCGCGTAATCTAACCAGCTACAGCTAAAAACCAAGTAGAAAGCAAAAGACTTAATTATTGGGTTTACAAAACGCGCTAATAACTAGGGTTTTAAGCAATTTTCTTTATTTTTCTAGGACTTTTGAAAACAAAACATGCCTAATTTACTACAGAATCGGGATAACTGCCCAAAACCTTGATAAAACTACAGTGTTCCTCAAGTTCACTCAGCGCTTGGGCAAGGTCCGGATCCTCGCAATGCCCAACAATATCTACAAAGAAATAATACTCCCAATCCCGCTGCTTAGATGGCCTACTCTCAATTTTAGACATATTGATTTTGAACGAATTGAAAGGTTGCAACGCATCAAATAATGAACCCGGCTTATCACGTACAGAAAACATCACAGATGTCCTGTCATTACCAGTCGGAGGACACATGTTATGACTCAACACCAAAAATCTTGTAGTATTTGTCGCACGATCTTGAATGTTCTCTTCCAATAAATCCAAGCCATTCAACTCTGCAGCAAGTTTCCCTCCCAATGCCGCTGCATGAGACTCATCAACGACTATAGACGCCGCACGGGTAGTGCTAGAGACTTCGATCAAATCTGCGCTGGGGAAATTCTTTTGCAGCCATTCTCTGCACTGACCAAAGACTTGAGGGTGAGAGTATAACTTCTTTATATCTTCACGCGGACCTTTTGCCATTAATGCATTTTCTATTGGCAGCAATATTTGAGCACAAATCCTCAAAGGCGAATCTGCAAACATGTCCAATGTATGATTGACCGCACCTTCTGTTGAATTTTCAATAGGAACCACCCCATAATCTGCCTTTTTTCTTGCCACTTTATCAAATACCGCAGATAGACTTTCTTGAGGGGAATAACTGACACTATGACCAAATTTACTTATGGCAGCCTGGTGAGTCCATGTGCCTTGAGGCCCAAGATATGCAATTTTGAGATCTTCCTCAAGAGATAGCGCCGCTGACATTATCTCCCGATAAATAGCACGTATCGATTCTTCGGTTAATCTGCCTTCGCTTTTTTCAGCCAACCTCTTTAGCAAACTCTCTTCTCTTTCTGGCGCATATATTTCAATTCCATCCTTCTTTTTAATCTCTCCGACCTGATGCACTAAATCAGCTCGCTCATTAAGGAGTTTAAGCAACTCAGTGTCGAGGGCATCTATCTGCTCCCTTATGGAATC
>JABGYE010000347.1:0-4734 GCA_018675395.1 Akkermansiaceae bacterium | reverse complement strand
GATTCTACAGCCATGCCGGCACTCAAACTCGCAGCACAAAAACATGATTGCGTTGCACTCCAACTGATTGATCCAATAGAATCAGAAATAAAAGGTGCTGGATTCGTGAAAACAAGAGAAGCCGAAACCGGAACCACGGGAATCACAAAAAACAGAATCAAACTCACTGATTCTAAATTTATTGCTGAAGAACTAAAGAAGTCTGGCATTGATTACTTACAACTTCTTACCAATCAACCAATAGCGCATAAGTTACGTCATTTTTTTAAATCTCGCGCTGTACTGAGTCGAGGAGCGCGCTAGCCATGAAAAGATCACTGTTTATTGGTATTTTATTTTTTATCCTTCCTTGCCTCATAGCCAAAGAGTTGAAGGAGGAAGCCGCACCTCTTGGCATTAAGATGCAAATAAGGGATTACGTCATTCCAGGCCCTGAAGTGGAAGCCAAACCCCTGAGTAAAGAATCAGCCATTGTCTTACGTATCAAATCGGTTTATCCGCATGGTAACTCTTTCCGATACGATTTTGAATATTATGGGTTGGAAGCAGGGTCTTTTGATCTGGGCGATTATTTACAAAGCAAGGATAACAAGCCAATGACTGAACAGCCTAAGCTTCCAGTAACATTCAAATCATTCTTAGCGCCAGAACGAATTAAGCCTAATCCACCAGAATATGCAGAATTGCCTCGTTTTATAAAATACAAACATCTATTGATCTTCGGAGCTGCTTTCTGGTTAATAGGACTCCTATTACTAATATTTGGTGCTCGTAAAAAATTGAACTTGCTGGATCCTTCTACTCCTGAGCTGCTCAGCCCGGCAGAAATTTTACGACCTCTGGTAGAAGCAGCCAGAAAAGGAAAACTTGGAAAGGAAGGTCAAGCAAAGCTAGAAAGAACACTTATTATTTTTTGGAGTCAGCGAATGAATCTCTCAAACGAATCGCCTAGCACGGCACTATCTAAAATTAAAGCGCACCCAGAAGCAGCACCTCTATTCGAAAAACTTGAGTCTTGGTTCCATTGTCCAAACCCCGAAGAGCCCTCCGATTTACATGCTCTGCTCAAACCTTACCACGAACCAAAAATTCACTGAAAGATAGAAAAATATCTACTAAATGTTTGTTCACTCTTCAGTCCTCATTTTGCTTGCGATTCCAGCCACGTTACTGTTCTGGATCTGGCGCAAAAATGGCCATGGCCATCAGGTAGTAATACCGGTAGATGAATCGCTAATGACCCGAAATCGACTGTGGGAATGCATACTTAAGGTGACCGCCTCATTCCCAGCATTGTTATTAGCAATTGCGGTACTTCTACTGGCAGGACCTCAACAGCTCTCTGATCCAAAAACGAAAAAAAGATTAACTAATATTCAATTTGCTCTTGATGTATCTGGCAGCATGACGGCGCCTTTTGGCGATGGTAACCGTTACGAGGCAGCCATGGCGGCAATCAATGAATTCATTAACTATCGTGGAAAAGATGCTTTCGGGTTAACTGTTTTCGGAGATCATTTCTTGCACTGGATACGTCTGACTTCTGACCCGTCAGCATTTGGATATGCAACCGATTTTTTAGGCCCTACACGTTTGCCTATTTGGTTTAGAGGCGGAACTAAAATCGGTCTGGCCCTTGAAGAATGCTCAAAATTATTAGTGGAACGCGAAGAAGGTGATCGCCTCATTATTCTTTTATCAGACGGCTACAGTGCTGATCTTGGAGGCGGTAAAGATATTGAGATAGCGAATAAACTTGTAGCAGATAATATTTCTACATATGCCATTCACATTGCTCCTGGAGCACCTCCAGCACAGTTATTAACCATAACTAATCGGACCGGCGGTGAAGTTTTTGCAGCTGGCGATCCATTGGCTCTAAAAGAAATATTCGCTCGAATTGACAAAATGCAGAAAACTAAAATCGAAAGGATAGGTGCCGAATCGATGGACAATTTTAAACCCTATGTGATGGCAGGAACCTCCATAGCCTTGATGTTTTTAATGAGTCTCTTCGGTTTACGTTATACACCATGGTAGTGAATCCGGAAATTTCAGCGTTAACAGCACTTGTAATTACAATTGGGGCTGAGATGATACATTCACGTCGTATCAAAAATATTGCGATCTTATCCTTCGGCCCTTCGGCCCTTCCTTCATCATGGGCGCGAATAGCGCCGGCAATAAGATGTCTGGCTCTTTCTTTAGGAATCTGGGGACTTACTACTCTTTTAACTATCCAGCCTAAGGTTCACAAAGCCCAAGCAATTGATCCCGATAAAATACGTCACATTGTAATTGTTCTCGACGTGTCTCCGAGCATGAAAATAAAAGACGCTGGTGAGGGAGGAGTAAAGAGAAGGCGGGAACGCGCTTTTGAATTAATGGAATCGTTTTTCAAAAGAGTCAGGGTAGAACAAATGAGGCTTTCCCTGATCGCGGTATATAACGGAGCAAAACCTGTAGTTGTAGATACTAAAGACGCAGAAGTGGTTCGAAATTTTCTTGATGGTATGGACATGTATACTGCATTTGAAGCCGGTAAAACTCATCTCTTTGATGGGCTCAATCTTGCCGCCGAAATTTCGAGCGAATGGCGCCAAGACAGCACAACAATTGTTCTGCTTTCGGACGGTGACACTGTTCCTTCTACAGGAATTCCGAAGATGCCAAGATCCGTCAATGGGATATTAGTTATTGGAGTAGGCGATCCAATAAAGGGAACCTTCCTGGACGGCCAAAACTCCAAACAAGATGCCTCAACTCTTAGGCAGATAGCTTTACGGCTTAATGGCACTTACCATGATGGAAACGTGAAACATATCCCAAGCGAGACAATTTCATCTCTCGTATCAGTTGAAGAAAAAAGCGCCCTCGAAAAAATGACTAGGCGAGAATACGCTTTGATAGCGATAGGAATATCTGCTCTGGTTCTAGCTTCACTCCCTTTCATATTAAATTCTTTTGGTACTCAATGGCGTGTCGGGATCCGATCAAATTCGGATAGTAAAAAATGAAATTTTCAGAAATCCCTGTCCATCGCCCATGGTTAGCGATTGCTTTATTTGCAGTTATCAGCGGTCTTTCTTTTTACGGAAACTTATCTGAGCGTGGAGATCGAAACATTAAAAGCGCCCGCGCAAAAACTGATTACGAATTTACCAAAAAAGTGACCCGTGAATTCGGGCCAGACGGATCGGAAATTCTCATACTCATTACTCATAAAAATGACAATGGAGATTTATTTGAAAAGGGCACTGCCACATCTTATAAAAATCTATTAAAAGCGGTAAGAAAAATTCCCGCCGTCTCCCGGGCATTCAGTTTTGATCAAATACCCTCATACGGAATTGGACTACTTAAGCTTCCATTGTTTCCAGATAAAAATGACTCTGAATCAAAACGTAAGGCGTGCCGGAAAAGGGCTCTAAATCATCCCATAGTCGCGGGGAATTTATTGTCTGCAGACGCTCGCACTTCTTTGGTCCCTTTGAGTTTGAAACTGACAAAAAATCAAAACATTGGCGACGTTCTTAGTCTCATTAGAACTGAGGGAAACAAGGCTCTAAAGGGTTCAAATCTGGAAGCTAAACTGACCGGGAGGGTTCCGATAGATATTGCCCGGCGTGATGCAATGAAAACTGAAAAATTACGCTTTCAAATCATAGGCTATGTTCTTTCTGCAATACTTGCTCTTATTTTCTTTCGCGGCTTAGTGATGACTCTAATAGTCACTTTGCCACCCGCGGTCGGCGTCTTCTGGACCATTGGAATGCTTGGCTTCACTAATGAACGCCTCAATAGCCTCTCTATGGTGATCATGCCCATCATATTAACAATGATTGGGTTCACTAACGCCGCTCACATTGTTTTTCAGTTTCGTCGAGAACTCAATAAAGGGTCTTCTGCTAAAGAATCTATGGCAGCTTCAATGCGTAAATTGGGACTTCCATGCATGTTGTCAGCTTTAACGACTGCCGCGGGATTTGCTTCCCTCACCGTTGCAGAAGCAAACATGATTAGTGACTTTGGAAGAGACTGTGCCGTCGGCACACTGATCACATTCATGGCCGTGGTTCTCTTACTGCCACTCCTTGGCCTGTTGCCATTCAAACACAAAATAGAAACTGAAAAAAAATCTCTGCAACTAGGATCCGTCCGAGGAAAAGAATTTTTCATGGGGTTCATAGGCCTTGTTATTAAACACTCTAAGTGGGTAGTAACTGTTTCTGTTATTCTCACAATTCTCTTTGGGTGGCTAACTTCGACTCTTAAGCCAGACATGTATCTGCTCAACCAACTTCCAGACAAAAGCGAAAGTGGAGAAGCTCTCATAGAGGCTGATAAAAGCCTAGGAGGGATACAAGCCATCCGCATAGTTATCGAATGGGAATCCCATGACAGTGACCCTGTACCTATCATTGCAAACATCGAAGAGATAGTTAAAGAGGAAGAACTTTTGAGCCAACCCTTATCGATACGAGGAGTGCTTTCCTCGCTGCCTGGTCTTGGAAAAGATCTTTCTTTACGTATGCCTCTCCTGAAACGAGCGCCTCTAGATTTAATTAAGCCCCTTTACCGCCCAGATATTAAAAAGGCCGTCGTCATTACCCGAATACAGGACCTCGGAGTCGCTCAATACACACCCGTCTATGAAAGAATAGAAAATAAACTTCAGAAGCTAAGCGAGAAACATCCTGATTATAAGTTTGGATTGGCTGGAGGAGCAGTCGG
>JABGYE010000346.1:0-2907 GCA_018675395.1 Akkermansiaceae bacterium | reverse complement strand
TCAATGAGGACCATGTATTCTTCGATGTCAGTGACAGGTTCAAAAGATTCTGTGAGTACATTAGCGTAAATTTGTACCGTGTCGCCCTCACTAAAACTAGCCCGGTCCGTTTCGATGGTGATTTGTTTATTCTGTCCCAGCAGTCTTGAGAGTGTCAGAAACTGAATGGTTTGCCCCCAGAACCTTGCGTGGTATCGGTCACCGACCTCAAGTCGCATTCTCCATAAATCCTCAGTACCCACAAAAA
The DNA here is from genome assembly GCA_018675395.1 of Akkermansiaceae bacterium. Taxonomy (GTDB): domain Bacteria; phylum Verrucomicrobiota; class Verrucomicrobiia; order Verrucomicrobiales; family DEV007; genus EC70. The sequence goes on along the minus strand of JABGYE010000346.1, from coordinate 2,660 downwards.
GGCTCTTTCCAGTACCATAACGTTGCCATGCCACGAGTGGGTATTGGTCAAATCCATCCGGTGAAGCGGAATGAGTGAGTAGGACTGTCGCGCCTGCTTTTGCCCCGTCCACTGGTGGGAGCCGATACATACGGTTCACTTTTTGCCAAATCCTATCAGTCGTATCATCTGACAAGGATAGTGAGGTGGATTGGCTGAGACGGCCCGCTGAGGTTACTACAGGATGAGTGCCGTTAGAGACCGGGTTCCAGCTTCCGGCTCCAATTTTAATCGGTAGGATGTCTGCGATCGCCGTATCCTTGTAAGAAGTGGGTGCAGCTACTGGGCCGGCGAGCATCATTAGGGATCCTCCGCGTTCCTTCACGAGTTCATCAATGAGTTCTAGCTGTTCAGTATTGAAGTACCCAGCAGGAACGTCTCCAAGTATGATAAGGTCATACTTGAATAGGTCTTCTTTAGTTGGAGGTAATGCTCCGATGTGGCGAGGAGATGATCCTGCCAGAGCCGGATCCCCTTGTGTCATTAAAAATCTAACATCGAGTCTTGGGTCTCTGAGCAAAACCCATCGGAGGTAACGGAATTCCCATCTTGGTATTCCCTCAACATAGAGGACCTTGATTTTTTCATCGAGGATCCTAACGCTATGGGAGGAGGAATTGTTTTTGTCTGTGGTTTCATCATTGAATGCGGCAGCGGAAACTTCCAACTCAACGGTCCCAGATTCCTGATCAGGAACGAATATCAGTTCGGCGAACTGGATCCCATCCTTCAATTTTACTTGCTGCGAAGGTTGTTCGTTTCCATCAATCTTAAGAGTAATATTAGTAGTCCTGTCATTGTAACCTTTTGACTCGATCTGAACTCTCAGAGGGACACGGTCACCCTTAAAAACAACGTCTGGCCCAATGATCTTCCTGACATGAATGTCAGGTGGGGAGGGGAGTCCAATGGATACTGTGTGAATTGGGATTCCCTGAGTGGACAGTGATCTGGCTGATTCGACTGGGTCCTTGCCTTTAACGGAAATGAAATCACTGAGGACCATGACTCCAGCCACTTCCCGGCCTGCGAATTTGCCTACTGCTTCATTAATTGCAGATCCGATCTCAGTGCTTTCTCCTTGCGCGTTCAGATCAAGACTGATGGATTGAGTTTCGGTTTCCTCGGTTTCCTCGGTCTCGCTTGCTTTATCGTCTTGTTCGATGGGCTTTAGTTGACTGTCGAAAGTGAAAATATTCACATTGAATTTATCCTTCAGGTCACTAATCACATTAGTGTTTTCGAGTGTTGCTTTGGCAAGTTCGATGCGGCTCGGATTACCGATCTTAGTTTGGATTTCATTTGCCTTGCCGGGATCAAATGGCTCGGTCGATTTAATTTCTCCTAGGGCCCTTGCCGCTTCCTCAATAGAGTTAGCGTTCCTCTGATCCTTAGTGGCCATACTGCTAGAGGTGTCAATCAGAACAAGCATGTTCCTTTTGTAGGAGTTGGACTTTGTTATTTTAGCGAACGGTCCCATGATTATGATGATGAGGACCAGTAGAGCTAGGCCCTGGCACACTGTCATTATAATGCGTCTACTTTTTGGTAGCTGACGTTCGGAGCGGTAAAGGTAAACAGAGAAAACAACAGCAAGGGTAATGAGTATAAGAGCTACGGCGGCTCCATGACTCCATCCGATTGTTAAGTCGATTTTCTGATCGCTTTCTAGGCCAAGAATTTTTTCTAACATTTTTGGTAAGATTTTCCTTAAGTTCTACGGGCCGCAGCCACGTTACTGAGTTGAAGTGAAGTGGCGATGTCTGTCTCACCCTTACTGATTTTATTGGTGAATATTTTTGCGAGTATCGATTGTGCTAAGAAGCAGATAACACATAAAGTGAGTAGCCAAGTGGTCAGGTCACTTCCTTTGCGAGCATTCTGAATTTCCTGTTCGGGTGCTCCTTCAAGGATCTCTATATTTTTCATTGCTCCTATTGTTTGCTCAAGTACATCAGGAGCCACAACGCGCACGTTGGATTCTGATGGGTCTGAATTAGCAGCGATGGCCCCGAGGACCGAGTCTTGTGATCCTAGGATCTGATAGATTCCACTTTCGCTTATATGTTCTGCTTTAATTTCTGCTTTGAAGCTTTCATTTGTCAGTGCGGTTAACTGGACAGAAGGTTTGTTCGTGTCGGCGTTGTCCTCAGAGCCGGCGTTTAATTTGCCGAGGGAAGCGCTGGCAGGTTGGGCGCCTGCGATGCTGATCGCTTTGGTTTTGTTTATTCTTGTTAATCTTGAGTCAGGCTTGCTGGTCATTGTGGTTGCGGCCTGCTGTATCATGATGGCATAGACAGGATGCACTACCAGTTCGCTCCAGGACCTGTCAGCGCTTGTCGCGCATAAAATGACCGAACCTTCACCGACGGTCTTGGATACAAGAATTGGCGCATTGTTTTCCACTAAACTCAGGATGACCTGTGATCCGGGCAACGGTTCGACACTGATAATGCTTTTAACTTTTGCATCATTGATCACATCCTCTGTCATGGATTTTACGACACGAGCAAGTGGATGATCTGAGTCAGGGAATGCTAGTGACCATAGTCCTTGATTTTCCTCATCGCTGCTCGTCTTCTGCCCTATTTTTCCGGGCAATATACTGTCAGAATCATTAC
>JABGYE010000191.1:0-2445 GCA_018675395.1 Akkermansiaceae bacterium | reverse complement strand
GTTGAACCTGAGTCAGAAGAGGCTTCTAAAGGTGCTGAAACTCCTGAGGAAAAAGGGGATTCCGAATAATTCAATATAAGGCAAGGTGAAATTTTTCTCATGTCTCATATTATTACCTTAAGAAGGAATAATTACACTCCGTATTGAGTTGGCGGGGGGTAATCTTTTGCGTATCATAGAAGGCAATAAGAAGATTTATATTCAGCATCTATGTCCGAACAATTAACAAAAGAAGAGAGCGATTTTTCACAAGAAGATTTGGAGGCGCTTAAAATTTTTCAAGAATCGACTTTAAAGATACGTAATGAGCTTGCAAAAGTTATAGTGGGCCAGGAAAAGGTCATTGATCAGTTGCTCATTGCGATCTTTTCTAAAGGTCATTGTTTGCTTGAAGGAGTCCCTGGTCTAGCGAAGACCTTAATGGTGAGTACTCTTGCCAAAGCATTAAGAATGGATTTTAACAGGATTCAGTTTACTCCAGACTTGATGCCATCAGATATTACTGGCACAGAAGTTATTCAAGAAGATAAAATGACAGGAGCTCGTGAGTTTAAATTTCTTAATGGGCCGGTGTTTGCTAATGTTGTTCTGGCTGATGAAATAAACAGGACTCCGCCCAAAACTCAGGCAGCGATGCTGGAGGCTATGCAGGAGAGGCAAGTTACGATTGGAATGGTTAGGCATGAGCTTCCAGACCCATTTTTTGTTCTGGCTACTCAAAATCCTATAGAGCAGGAGGGAACCTACACACTTCCAGAAGCTCAACAGGATAGGTTTATGTTCAAAGTGTTCGTCGAATATCCTAACTATGAAGAGGAGTATAGAGTTGCTGATACTACGACGAGAGTTGAAAGTTCGGTAGTTAATGAGATCTTATCAGGCGATGAAATTAAAAGCATACAGGAACTTGTGCGTAGAGTTCCTATTCCTCCGCACGTCATTCATTATGCCTTGAGGCTTGTGAGGGCTACTAGAATCAACGAAGAAGAAGGAGTTCCAGACTCGATGCGTGAATTTTTGAGTTGGGGGGCAGGGCCGAGAGCAGTTCAGTTTCTTCTTTTGGGAGCTAAAGCTAAGGCAGTGATGGATGGTCGTAGCAGTGCTACTGTCGCTGATGTTAAATCAATAGCTCATCCTGTTTTACGTCATAGAATAATTACTACATTTAATGCTGAATCCAGTGGTGTCACGACTGATGATGTCGTTGATAGTCTTTTGTCTGAGATCTCTGAAAGAGACGAAGGTGATAAGATACCGCCAACGCTGTCAGGTGCATTTAATGCGGCATAAGTCAAAAATCTACGTGAGTAGATAGAGGCGTAATATATATGGCTACTACGGATGCTCCAAATTACTTAGATCCTAAAGTTCTGGAAAGGATCAAGAGACTGGACGTTCGTGCAAGGTTAGTTGTTGAAGGCTTCATAACGGGCCAACACAAGAGTCCATATAATGGGTTTGCAGTTGAATTTGCAGGTCATCGAGAATATTCGCCAGGCGATGAAATAAAGCATATTGATTGGAAGGTTTGGTCAAAAACAGACAAGTTTTACATAAAGGAGTATGAAGAAGAGACGAATTTGAAAACGACTCTCATTGTAGACGCTTCAAAATCCATGGGATATGGTAGAGAGGGATGGAGTAAGTTTGATTATGCTGCCACTGCAGGGGCTACGCTAGGTCATTTGCTTCAGAGTCAAGGTGATGCAGTCGGGCTTATTACATTTAATACGAAAGTTAAGGATGTACTTCCTCCGAGTGCGCGACATAACCATTTAAAAGAAATTGTACATACTTTGGGCGAAACCGTGCCCGATAATAAGACGGATGTAGGTGAAGCATTTTTGGAGCTGGTCCCTCAGATACGGTCAAGAGGAATGGTGGTTATCATTTCTGATCTATTTGCTGATATTGAAGTTCTCAGAGATGCAATGCAGCAATTTAGACTTCGCAAACAAGAGGTCATTGTTTTTCATGTAATGGATAGAGATGAATTAGAATTTCCTTTCGAAGATCATACCAGATTCCTTGGTCTTGAAGGGCCAGAAGAAGTTCATGCTGACCCCAGAGCTTTAAGGAAGAGTTATTTGGAGATAGTTGGAGATTACCGCAAGGAAGTGGGGAAGATGTGTGATAAGCTTGGTGTTGATTATGCTTTACTAGACACTGGTGAACCTCTTGATGCAGTTTTATCTCGGTATTTGGCATTCCGCAAACGTCATACTAGGAAAGGGAGAGCAGGGTAAGGCGTGTTAGAATTTTTATTAAATCCAGGTTTTTTGTTTGCCGGCTCCGCAGCGGTAGCGGCTCCTATTATTATTCATCTTCTCAATCGTCGCCGCTTTAAGAAGGTTGACTGGGCAGCAATGGATTTTCTTCTTGAAGCACAGCGACTCAATAGAAGGCGAGTAAAATTAGAGGAAATGATCCTGTTGTTGTTACGTT
>JABGYE010000327.1:0-25213 GCA_018675395.1 Akkermansiaceae bacterium | reverse complement strand
TGCTTATGGAGAATCTGATGAGTTTGGAATGAACGCCATTGTTAACCCTGTTCATGTGCATGATTTACATGCTACAATTCTTTATCTCCTTGGCATGGACCATGAAAAACTTACTTATCGCTATGGTGGGCGTGATTTCCGTCTGACTGATGTTTCGGGCAGGGTCATTCATGATTTAATGACCTAAATTTCAAATTTTATATTTCAGTTGGCGTAAACTTCAAGTTTATGAATTGACCAGAACTTGCCATTTGAAGTCCCTCGTTGTGTGATTCTAATATGGCGGGCAGTTGTAGGAGGTAATACAATTTCAGTGATCGGATGTTGGCCTTTTCCTGTTATAATTGATTTCTCCCAATCTTTGCCGTTCTTTGATGTTTCAATGCTGTAGTGTCTTGGGTAATCTTCGGCAGATCCAGAGGAATCAAGAACGATTGTATTGATTTTACGTTCATTGCCCATGTCAAAGGCGAACCACATGCCAGGTATCTGTGAAGTGCCAGTTTCCCATCTTGTTTTAATGTTCCCATCAATTGCGTTATTACATCCTTCCTGTCTGTGACTGGCGGTGAACTTCCATTTTCGCATTTCTATGAGTGGTATGGGAGCCATGGCTATAATTTCCGAAGATTTCCACATCTCTTTACGATCCTTGATTTGTGCTCTGACGGCGGCAACTTCTTCAGTCGATATCAACTCGGAATTATTCCCCCAATTATTTCTGATATAGGTTAGGGTCGCTGCGATCCATTCGTCATCATAACTTTCAAGCGGTAACATGGGTCCCGGAAATTTTCTCCCATCCAAATCACCAATCATTCCTTTAAGCATAATTTTGATAGGAATGTCCTTGCGGCCATGGACTCTTGGAGATCTAGGGAGAGGTGCGCCGAGTGTCATCTCGGTTCCTGCTACAGGAGTTCCTTTTCCATCAGAGCCGTGGCAGTTCATACATATTGTTTGATAATTGGTCCTTCCTAAAGCAATGAATTTAGTTTCTGTGCTCTTGCGTTTGGCTTCTTTTATTTTAGCCATATAATTTCCCGTAATTGCTTTTAATGTTTCGTTTTCTTTGTTAAGTGAAACTACTTCTTCAATGATCGCTGAGCCTCCCTTTGCGCCTGTTCTTACAAGTGTCAGTATTATCTGTATTGCAATTTCGATCTCTGGATCATTTTTCATTTTTGAAATGGCTGACATTAATTCTGTGTTGCCATTTATAAGTTTCTCTTCGCATAAACGGATCGCTGCAGATCGCACCCTTTGATCAGGATCCTTCATTGCTCTGATAAGTAATTTGTTGTCCAGTAACTCTAACCCTTCCAGTGTCCACAATGAGTGGAGTCTTCCAAGATTTGAGACGCCCGATTTTGGTTCCATTACGTTAGATTTGAGTTTAAGTGCGACGGACTTATTCTTGCGAACAATAATTAATTTTTGAGCGGTATCCCTCCACCATCCGTTAGGATGAGAAAGGTGAGCGACCAATTCTTCGGGCTTTGCATTTAACATTTGTGGCTTCTTGCCTCTTTTAGTTGACTCGTGAACTACCCTGTAGATACGTCCGCGTTTAATGTTTTTATCTAGTCCATAGTTTTCTACTACTCCTCGGAGATAGGATCCTGGCCGTACCCAGTTTCCTTCTTGAATGATTCCACGATACATATCACAGATATAAAGGCATCCGTCAGGGCCCGTTCCAGCATTAACGGGTCTAAAATTGGCATCTCTCGAGCGCATAAATTCAGTTCCAGGAGTTGCGTTCTTCAAGATAATCTTACCATTATTATTAACTACCGTTGCTCTGCGAACCAAGCGACCCACAGGTTCAGGGATGAAATAATTTCCATACATTTCTTTAGGCAATCGATCTCCTCTAAAAATGTGCTGTCCTGCACACCCGGTAAAGTTGTTCAGTGTTAGATTGCTCTTCCGGTAACGGCCATGCCCTCCCTGCACGTCAGGAATTCCAACTAAAGGAAAGACAGTTCGAAATCCATTTTCTTTTTCGCCAGGCAAAGACATTTTTCCGTATATCATTGGTCTTTGAAAGTCCATTGCTGGATTCTCTCCACCACCTGTGCAGAAGAAATTTCTTCCAACATCATCGTGGGTGACTCCCCATTGGCCAGAACCGAACGGCAATTGTTCAGCAATAATATGATCATCTTTCCAGCGATATCTTTTATTCGTGTAGGTCACATACATCCAATTATCGATGTTCCAATCGAGTCCGCTGGGCTGGTGTTCGAGGTTTCCTCCTCGACCTCCGCCCTTAAATACGAGCTTTTTTTCATCGGCGATTCCATCACCATTGGTGTCACGATAAGAATGCAGGTCAAAGGTGTTGGTTTCACGAATAATAACCCTGTCGTCAATGGGCTGTATCATTCTTGGCAAAACTAATTTATCGACAAAGACTGACCTCTTGTCCATTTTCCCATCGTCGTTCGTATCTTCAAGGAGGATAACTCTGCATATCGGGGTGTGCTGATTTTTTCCATCAATGTCCTGCATGTAGGTGTTTAGTTCTGCGACGTATAATTTACCGTCCCCGTCCCATGCGATAGCAGCCGGTTCTTCGACCATGGGCTCAGCTGCAACAAGTTCGAGGCTGTATCCTTCCTGCATTTCGATTAGAGCCATGCTTTCTTTTGGTGAGTAAGTCCTTCCTTTTTGGTTGTAGAGCCTTTGATCAAAGGGGGCAGCTGAGAGAGGTGAGGCCAGAACTAGGAAAATGAATGTAATTAAATGCAGTGAATTTTTATCTAACATCGTAGTCTTTTTTATAAGCTATTCTTTTAATTAAAAGGGTCTAGTTAGAATCTTAATTATTTAGATTTGGGCATTTATTAGGTCCTAAAAGATTATCTTATTTATGGAGTGGTTTCGAATTCTAACTTGTCCCTCTCCATAAGCGGTGTTTGTTATCTGTCTGATGCCAGAAGAGGAAAATAAGACTACAGAAGAAGAACTAATCGCAGTGCGTCGCGAAAAGCTTTCTAGGTTGCGTGAATTGGGCGTGGATCCTTTTGGAGGAAAGTATGATGTTGAATCTGATATCTATGAATTGAGGGATTCTTTTAAGGAAGGCGAGAGGGCAAGGATTGCCGGGCGAATTACAGCTCACAGAGATATGGGCAAGAGCCATTTCTTTGATGTCTCTGATTTCCGTGGTCGAATCCAGTGCTATTTAAATGCTAAAGAAGTCGGTGAAGAGCAATTTGAAATTTTCAAGCAGTTGGATCTTGGTGACTGGATAGGAGTAGAAGGAGAAACATTTAACACTAAGGTCGGAGAGCCTACCGTTAAAGTGGAGTCCTTCACTGTCCTTTCGAAGTCTCTCAGACCTTTACCTGATAAGTATCATGGGCTCACGGATAAGGAAACGCGATACCGGCAAAGATATTTGGATCTCATTTCTAATGAACAGAGTCGTGATATTTTCATCAAGCGTTCCATGATGGTTCGTGAGATGAGAGAATTTCTTCAGGACCGCGGATTCATTGAAGTTGAAACGCCAATGCTACAGGATGTTCCGGGCGGTGCAGCGGCTAGGCCATTTGAAACTCACCATAATGCTTTGAATATGCCGCTCTACATGAGGATCGCTCCTGAACTTTTCCTTAAGAGGTTGCTAGTTGGGGGAATGACTAAGGTCTTTGAGTTAAATAGAAATTTCCGGAATGAAGGCATTAGTAGGAGGCATAATCCTGAATTTACAATGCTAGAGGCTTATTGGGCATATGCAGATTTCGAGGCCATGGCCGATCTGGTGGAGGAAATGATATGTGCTCTTGCCGAAAAATTCTGTGGTGGTCTTACTATTGAAACTAAGGATGATGAAGGGGAAACTATAAAGAGCATAAATCTCAGTCGGCCATGGAAGAGGGCTCCATATAAGGAACTAATCAGGGGTGTGGCTGGGGATGACTGGTTCGATATTAGTGACGAGCAGAGGCGTGGAAAGTGTCAGGAAATTGGAGTTGAGATTTCATCTAATATGGAGGATTACGAGGTCACTCAACAAGTCTTTGAGAAGCTCGTGGAAGAGAAAACATTTGATCCTCTTTATGTGACTCATGTGCCAAAGGAGCTCGTTCCTTTGGCGAAACAAAACAGTTTAGATGATTCTATTGTTGATGTGTATGAGTTAATTATTAATGGTCAGGAGATTTCGCCAGGTTATTCAGAGCTGAATGACCCTGATGTTCAGCGTGCACGTCTGGAAGAGCAGGCGGGTGAAGAAACACAAAAAGTGGATGAGGAGTTTCTTAGGGCCCTTGAACATGGAATGCCTCCTGCTGGAGGCATAGGATTAGGAGTTGATCGACTTGTCATGATGCTTACGGGCGCAGATTCGATTCGTGACGTTGTGCTTTTTCCTCAATTAAAACGGTCAGATGCAGAAGATTAAGCTGAAAGAAAAGATTTATCACAGTAGTCTATCATAGGTAAATTACTCCATTAGTTTCCAGTGACCAAAAATTTCAGTCTCTTTTTAGCTTTAAGGTATTTAAAGCCTAAGCGGACATACGTTTCCATAATCACGCTTATTTCGGTTCTTGGAGTAGCTCTTGGTGTGACTGTTTTGATTGTTGTCATCGCAGTGATGACTGGTTTTGAGAAAAGGTTAGAACAAATAATTTTAGGTTTCGAACCTCATTTAATGGTTCAGCAACAAGTCATAGTTGATCCTCGGGATTCTGAATCTCAATCAGGAAGGTGGGATAATCTTAAGGACCAATTAAAAAAAGAAATACCAGACCTTAAGGCTGTTGCTCCTTATGTCACTGGGCAGGTCCTTCTCCAGTTTGGTGTTGGTGATTCACGAAGGCAGGCAGCACTGATGATGATGGGCATTGATTCTGAGGGGAACCCTCTCACTGAACGGGTCAAGGAAATTATTAATGCGGGTGAATTGGATCTCTCCTACAAGCCAGAACACGGTAAGTATGGTTGTTTAATTTCCATGCAATTTGCTCAGCGCAATGGAATAACAATAGGAGAACATATAGAAGCTTTCTCAACCGCTGACATTGAACCGATCGTTACTGATCTTTTTGACGCGGTCGATAATGATAAACTTAGTGACGATGAGCTCAGATCAAGAGTCAAAGAGCTCACTGAAAGCATCAAGACGCCAAAGGATATGATAGTGACTGGTATTTTTGATTCAGTCCGATACGGAGAAATGATATTGGTTCCCTTAGAGATAGGGCAGGACCTTTATGAATTAGGGGCCAATGTTCATGGCCTGTCTATTGAATTAGAAGACCCTTTTTTGGCTAATCAGATTAACAAAAAAATAAGTCCATTATTGCCCTTTGGTTGGAGTTCTGAGACTTGGATACAGAGGAATAAGCAACTCTTTGCTACGATACGAAATGAGAGGGGGATGATGTATTTTGTTTTATTCTTTATTATTCTTGTCGCTGCTTTCAGTACGATGAACACCATGATAACCGTGACAGTTCAAAAACGTCATGAAATTGGTGTGATGAAAGCTCTTGGGGCTCGAGTTTCCCAAATCGTTGGAGTTTTTATAGGGCAGGGGCTGATTGTAGGTTTGATCGGATCTGTTTCCGGTCTCGCTGCAGGATCAGCGGTACTTTATAATAGGAATTTTATCCGTGATGTATTATCTCAGAGGTTGGGGCTAGAAATTTTCCCTGAAGAAATGTACGGCGTTGCTGAGATTCCTGCACAGATCGTGCCAACTGATATCGCTATCATTTGTTTCGGAGCTTTCTTTTTGTGTACTTTGGCGGCACTTCCTCCAGCTTACATGGTTGCAAGACTTGATCCGGCAAAGGCCTTACGCGATTAGTTTCTTGTACGGACCTGCATCCTAAGAAATTTAGGCAACTTTTTTTTGATTTTGTTTATTGATCTCATTGTGATTAATGAGAACTCATTCAGATCAGGATGTGCTTTAGAATTGGCATCATAAAGATTATCAACCTCTGACCAATTATTCAGATTTTCTGAGGACTGTATTTTGAATACAAGATCATCAGCAGAAAGTCTTTTGGAATAAAGAATTTGGAGAAAATTATCTTTAATCTCAATTTGAATGCTGCTGTTTGTCCCAAAAGCATACGCCATTAAATTATTTCCTTCAAAAGAGGTGGCATCTGAGGATCCCGGGTTACCGTTGTCCTGCACACTTGGTCTCCAACTTGAAGGGAGTTCAGGACTGAGTCTGTGCTCAGGTGCTATCCTCACGAGGCTCGGTCCGTTACCATCAGGTGCCTCGGGCCATGGTGATTTATCGTTATATCTGAAGCTTTCAATGATGTTTCCATTGGCATCCAGTAATGTGATGTTTTCTCCGCCATTATCCAATTGGCCAGTGTACTCTCCGTGCCTTAGAACTATTCGTTTCATTGGCTCGAGCGTCGCATCGTCTTCAAAATTGTATTGAATCCCCGCAGAGAAACTCACACCGGTTAGTTGTATTGTTTGATCGGATATGTTCATCAGTTCGATAAATTCATTTTCCTCGGACTGTCCGCTCGGATTGTAGTGAATCTCGGAAATGACAAGATTTCCTGCTTCTGCAGGAACTCCAACAATGAATTTAGCTTGATTGAGTGCAGACCAGACACCGTCCTCAAGGATCCTCGCCTTAACGGCTCCGCTCTTAGATAAGGTTACAGAGGAATTATATCTAATTGCTGAAGGGGAGAGTCCATTTGAGGATTTTGTTCCATAGGAGAGTTGAGGGATGATAAGGAAGTCGCTACCACTACGTGATGAGTTCATCGCCTGAATGGCAAGGATGTTTTTACCGACTTTAAGCTTTGATGTCGCGTTTGATATATCAACTGATTCAAATTCAATGGCCAAAGAGTCGAGGTGAGACCGGGTAGCTCTTGAGTTCCAGGTCAGCGTTTCGGGGTTGTTCTTTCCAGCAACAAATTCTCCGTTGATGAAAGCAGCGTATCCGTCATCATATTTCATGTTCAGTTCCAGTGAGAATATTTTATTAAGGGCTTCCTGATTGGGTATATTAAATGGAACACGGATCATGCAGGAAGCATTGACTCCGAGCATTGAAGAGAGGGGAAAGTTGATTAGGGGTTGATAGTCACCGGCAATCTTTTCAAAGCCGATCCCAGTCTGTCCGCTCTGCCATTGTGAATCATTAAAATTAACATTCGTCCAATCCAGACCCAGTCCGCCATCTTCTGACTGAACGAGAACCAGAGCGGAAGTCTTTTCAGGAACGAGAAAATTTTCTTCAGGTTCGGTATCCGAGGTGCGGGGATCTGATCCATCTAACGTATAGTATATAGTGCCGCCAGCGTTCGAATTAGTCATTTCCAATGAAAATCCAGAGGAAAACTGACCGCCGTGCTGAGAAAAATCAGGCGATTCAGTTTTAGGATATAACCCGCGGGCTCGTAATTGAGATATGGTAACTGGTGTTCTAAATGGAAACCATTGTTCGTATTCTCGTTCGAGTGACTTTTCCCAATCAATTAGACTCAGAGGCGGTTCTCGCCGAAAATCACCCCACCTTGCACTTTCCGCCTTGAGTGCCAAGCGAATTCCATCGGCGCGGTCCTTCCATAATTGTGCACCATTTTCAGGACTGAGTGCTCCTCCATTGAAAAGATGAAGGTGCGCTCTATCAGCAAACCGAATTGCGTAGGCAGGAATTTTTCTTAAATCGTTATGTATTGATGTGGGACCACGAACTGTATTTTTAGTCGTTACATTGATTGATACTGTTGAGGATGCCCCTGCGTTAAAACCAGCTCTCTCAGCATCGTGGCAGAAGAACATATATTTTCCAGGGGGAGATACCCGTCTCATTGCTCGTACATTATTTTGATCCCAGTCGCTATTACCTGCATGAAAATTGAGTAGCAGATAGTCAATAAAAGAATCTAAATCTAGATACTCACTCACAGCTTCCAAATTTCCTGCTTTCGCAAATTTAATTATGGAATCCCAACTATTGAGTATTCCTTGGCTAACTTCTTTTTCGGTGCCGTGTATAATTTCTATTCTGCTTCCAGCTACGATTCGAAAACCTTCCCACTCGTCTTTATTTCCACCGAATCTTTCTGCTGTCCATTCCTCCTCAATTCTTTCAAAGAGGTGATGCATTCCCCAGTAAAGGCCATTAAAATATACATGAACCTCTCTTTGTAGTGTTTCTGGATATCCCATTAGTGAATGGGCATCTCGGAACCACTGATCTCTGATATACATAGCATTATTGTATACATTTGCATGAGGGTGGATCCATGAATTGCCATTTCCGCCTCGCAATATGATGGAATTAAATTGATCCGTGACAGCTTCTGATCCGAACAATGGGTATTTAAGAATATTAGATCCATATTCATCTCTAAATATGAGTCGGAAATTATGTTTTGGTCTGGTCGGTGATCTGGACGCATTTCCATTCATGCGCATTCCAGCATTTAGTTGTTCAGTGGGACTTTCTGGGAAATTAATCAGTTCAACGGAGACCACACGTTCGGAACTATCTCCTGAATCCTGTGAATTCATCTGTATTCCGGTTTTCTGATCAAAGAGATTAGTTTTATCTGTTACAATGGAGACAGTTGGAATATCTAATAGACCTTCTTTAATTTCTTCTCTTGTGTATAGGGATCCAACGACATTGGGATCCATTCCATAATCACCTCCGATGATTTGTCCGGATCTATTTTTCCAGGGAAATGGGTAACCTTGTGGGTTTCCATCTTGATCCAGTACATCATCCAGAAATATATAAGTCTGTGTGTCTGTGTTGGATGGCATGAGGCCGGTTTTGATGCCAATTGCTCTTAATGGCGTGGTCTTGGTAATTCTGATATGAGCAGCGGGTTGCGTTTCTTCATTGGCTGACACAATTTTTATGCCATTTTCCAGTCCAGGTTCACTACCATCCGTTGTATAAATTATTGTTGATCCAGTTGTTTTGCATGAAACGGTAACGTCAAATGGGTCTGCGAAGAAACCGCGATCAACACTAAATGTAGTATCTTTAACTAGCCCTGTGTAAGCTATAGTTGAGTTTGGTTTTCCTGGAGTTGGTGATTCGAAATAACCTTTTTTGGTATCTTCTTGAGATGAACTTAATTGAGCAATTAGTTTAGGAATTAATAGAACATCTGAACTGGTAACGGAATTATTCATTAAGTGAAATGAGAGAACATTTTCACCAGTTATTAATTTCCCCGCAAAATCTAAGCTGAAGATTTTCATTGGATCTCCAGAGAAAACTTCACTATTTAAATTATTTAATGCAGTTGAATTTGGTCCTGGTGATTCAGGGGCGCTTTCACTGATTAGCTCATGTCCGTTAAGATATATGATCACTGCATCTTCGAAGTGCATGGATAAATCCATTGATTTAACAGCTTGAGGATCGTCTAGAGTGAAAGCAATTCTGATATAAGCGCTAGGAGAGATGCCACGCATTTCCTGACCCGTATTACCGCCTGGTCCTATAAAGTTTGGAAAATTATATCCGAACCCTATTCCTGTCTTGCCTTCGAACCAATCAGAATCATCAAATTCTGGTAGGTTCCATGAGTCTGCTGTACTATTGTCAGGTATGATCCATTTTGCTGTTGAAGGCCATGGGATTAAAGTTTTCTCGGAAGGTATATCGTGAGAACCAAATCCATATGAGTAATTACTAAATTGCTTTGGGTAAGCAGGAGAAAATTCCGTTGCAATGCCGACATTCTTTGGACCTACTAGAGCAAGAAATTCTCCATCTGAAGATAGAGAGAAATTTGTATGAAGTTCTCTCCCTTTTATGTTTCGATCTTTGCCTGAGGCAAAGACTATTATGATCCCATTTGATGGGATTGTTTGGTCTGGGAAGTTCCACTTATTAAGATTATTTGAATTGTCAGTGAGGTAGTAACCTTTTGTTGATAGAGTTTTGGATCCTGAGTTTTGGATCTCAATCCAGTCGGAAGCGTCCCCATCTTCGTCGAGATAGGTCCCTTCATAGTTAGCTGAAAATTCTGTGATTTTCAGCTGAGAGAAAGTCTTAGCAGGGCAAAGAAAAAGTAAAATAAAGAAGCAAAGGATTGGGGTCTTATCCATATTGAAGTGATTGTCATAAGATACTCAGAATTTTTGTTGATTCGAGCATCTATATCCAAAACCTAAAATGCTTTTATTTTTTCCCTTTAAGCCAAGGGGTTTCAGGTACTGATTTTGGATTTTTTTTCGCCCATTCAGGCTCTGGGAACCATCTAATTGATGAATATCTCTTATATGTTTCAAAGATATTCCCACCGTTCAGCGCGCGAGGGTCATTAGTCTTATTTAAATAATCGGTTAGTTGTTGAGATAGTTTATTGCGGATCATGAGGTGATCAGGGTCATTTGCTAGATCTTTCAGGCAGCCTGGATCTTTTTGAATATTAAAGAGTTGTTCTTTGGGGCGCTTGTTAACAGCTAAGTGAAAATACTTAGCAATTTTAGGATCTTTTTGTTGGGCGATCATAAAATCCAGAGAGGGACATGCATCAATGTCATGATATCCTCCATGTTCAGGTCCTAATCGAGATCCTGGCTTTCCAGAAAATTTTTGACCTGGCCCTGCTGGCCACCTTTCTGGTTTGAAGTTTTTTATGAATAAAAAATTATCAGTCCTTATGCAACGCTGTGGATAACCTAGAGAATTATAACGCGATGAAGAGTGCCTTTCTCTTCCTGCAAAAATCTGAGAATTATTATTTGTGGTTGGGATCCCTCCTTCACTGATGACATTAAGAAAGCTTTTACCCATAAGGGGAAACTTTTTTGGGGCTTTGATAGACATTGCTTCATGGATCGTCGCAGTAATGTCTATAAAGCTGACTAATTGTTCATATGTCTGATTTGTTGGTATCTTTGATTTCCAAGAAATAGCAAGAGGCATGTGAATTCCATATTCAGTGCAGTTGGCTTTGGCGTATGGAAATGCCATTCCGTTATCACTCGTAATGATAATTATGGTGTCATTATTTAAATTGTTCTTTTCTAGAACTTCTAACATTTTTCCACAGTCCTTATCGAAACGTTCAATTTCGAGTGCATAGTCAAGAAGGTCATCGCGGATAACGGATGTATCGGGTAAAAAAGTGGGCACTTCTGCTTGATCTAAAGTTTTACCAGCCTTTTGACCGCTTCCTTTTTCGAAACTTCTGTGAGGATCTTTTGAACCGAACCAGAATGCAAAAGGAGATCCTTTGGGTTTTGATTTTATGAATTTTGAGAATCCTTCAGCATAGTTTTTATTTTTGCTAGCATAGACGGGTCCTGCCGGATTATTTTCGCGACCTCCATCAGCATAATTTCCGGGTCCCCACCCCTTTCCCGTGTGTCCAGTGTGATATCCAGATTCTTTGAGTAAGTCCATAAAAGTCAGATATTTTTTATTGAAAGAAGAGGCGTGTGTCCCGGCATGCTCAATTTGCCATATGTTTCGGCCTGTGAGAAAAGCTGCGCGGGACGGGCTGCACCCGGGAGCTGCACAAAAAGCATTTGTGAAGAGAACGCCTTGATTCGCAATCTTGTCAAAGTTTGGTGTGGAAACCATTTTTGATCCATAAGCGGATGCATGAGGAAAGGATTGGTCGTCACTTATCATTAATAAAAGGTTGGGACGGTCAGAGGCTGTCCCTTTCTGCAAGAAGAGAAGTGTTATTGTTATTATTAAACGAATCATTCTATTAAGTTTATGTATCAGATATATGAATTTATTAGTTCACTTCATAGCTTCTTTCTTTCAAACTCTGTAACAATATTTTTGATTTTTGAAATCATCTGTTAGTATTGATGTGAATATGAAAACATTGGGGATTCATATAGCCTATATAAATTCATGCTTTAGTAGATTCATGAAGAGATTTATCCTAATAATCCCATTCTCATTTCAGTTATTGTATGTGATGGCTGAAGAGATTGATTTCAATCGTGATGTCAGGCCAATACTTTCTCAGAATTGTTATGTGTGTCATGGTCCTGATAAGGCCCATAGAAAAGCAAAGTTGCGTCTAGATACTGAAGAGGGATCAAGGGAGGTAGTTGCGATTTCGAATGCATCTCAAAGTGAACTCATTGCAAGGATTACTTCAAAGGATCCCGAAGAAGTGATGCCTACTATAAAGAGCGGCAAGGATCTGACTCCAGATGAAATCGAAATTTTAACTAAGTGGGTTCGTTCTGGTGCGAAGTATGTACAGCCCTGGGCTTACATTTCTCCTATTAAAACAAAAGTTCCTGAGAGTGCTCCTGAGGGGTGGGCTCAAAACTGGATTGATTCTTTTTTATTGGATCGTTGGGCAAGGGAAAGAATAAAACCAGCCCAAGACGCTGATGGTGTGACGTTAATAAGAAGGCTTTCTTTTGACTTGTTGGGACTCCCTCCAAGTATTGCAACTGTTGAGCGGTTCAAGAACGCTAAGGATGCAAATTTAGTATATGAATCAATAGTTGATGAATTTCTTTCCTCTGCATCTTTTGGAGAAAGAATGGTTAGTTATTGGCTCGATTTAGTTCGATTCGCAGATACTGTTGGTTACCATGGTGATCAGGATCATAATATTACCCCTTATAGGGATTATGTTTTGGATTCATTTAATCAAAACTTGCCTTTTGATCAATTTACTCGGGAACAGTTGGCTGGAGATTTATTAAATGGCCCCACTATAGATCAAAGAATAGCGACTGGGTATAATAGACTTTTACAAACATCTCACGAGGGAGGTGTTCAGGAACGCGAATACTTAGCCATATATGCAGCTGACCGAATACGTAATTTGTCGGGGGTGTGGATGGGAGCAACTTTGGGCTGTGCTCAATGTCATGATCATAAATATGACCCCTATACAGCTCGTGATTTCTATGGGATGTCTGCATTTTTTGCGGATGTGGATGAGTCAAAGCATTTTGCGGTTGGATCCAATTCATTACCAACTAAACGGCCGCCTGAAATTGCAGTACTCAGTCGCAAGGATCGAGAGCACATAGAAAAATTAGAAACTAAGGTTCCGAAGACAAAAAAAAATGAAGACTTAATCAAAAAAATAAAGAGCCGATCCGTTCTCACGATGATCACTCAAAGCATTGATCCTCGAATTACTAGGATTCTTCCTCGAGGTAACTGGCTAGATGAAAGTGGAGAAATTGTACAGCCTGCAATTCCAGGATTTTTGGGCAAACTTGATACCGGAGATCGTAGGGCAACTCGCTTGGATCTTGCAAATTGGCTCACAGATTCCAAGAATGGTATTGGAGGATTAACTGCTAGAGTATTTGTAAACAGGCTTTGGTATTTGTTTTTTGGTGAGGGTGTTTCTTCAAGTTTGGATGACTTTGGGGGTCAGGGGTCGCCGCCGGTCCTGCCGAATCTTCTCGATAACTTATCTGTTTACTTTTACGAAAATGGCTGGGATGTGAAAAAGATGGTTAAGTTGATTGTAACGAGTCGCGCATACAAGTTAAGTTCGAAAGTTTCAAATGAAGTTAAGGTGAGAGATCCCCTTAATAAATTTTTTGCTAGACAGTCAAGGCATAGATTGCCTGCGGAAATGATTCGAGACAATGTTCTCGTTGTTGGTGGTCTGTTAGTAAATGATTATGGCGGAAGTAGCATTAAACCTTATCAACCAAAGGGATATTATAAGCATTTAAATTTTCCTAAAAGGGAATATGTTCAGCACCAAGATTTTCGTCGGTATAAGAGATCAGTTTATATGCATTGGCAGAGGCAATTCTTACACCCTTTGCTTAAAGCAATGGACGCGCCAAGTAGGGAGGAGTGCGTTTCCAAGAGATCAAGATCTAATACACCTGTTGCTGCAATGGTTTTATTAAATGATCCAAGTTTCTATGAAGCAGCGGAATCATTTGCTAAGAATCTATTGAAAACAAATCATGATAATGAAGAAGATAGAATCGTAGATGCTTTTCGAATGGCCCTTTCTAGGGCACCTTCACCGCAAGAGAAGGATCTCCTCATTAATCTTTTTAAGAATGTGATGAAGGAGAGCCAAGGAAAAGAAGATGCTGAAATGCATGGATGGACAGCAGTTTCGAGGGCCATCTTTAATTGTAGTGAGTTTAATACTAGGAATTAATGCTTAAGACACAGGAAAATTTTATTAATGAGTTGAATAGGCGAAGCTTCCTTGGCGGCTCCGGTCTAGGCATTGGTTCAGTGGCTCTAAATGGCATGTTAGCTCGGGATGCTTCATGTAAGGACAGAGGAGTTCTAAACCTTCCGAATCTTCCTGTAAGGGCCAAAAGGGTTATTTTTCTTTGTATGGCTGGAGGGCCTTCACATCTTGAAACTTTTGATTACAAGCCCAAGCTTGATGAACTGCATGGTAAGCCAATGCCTGAGTCCTTTACCAAAGGTCAACCCATTGCTCAGTTGCAGGGCCAACAGCTCAAAGTGCAGGGGCACATGACAAAGTTTAAGAAACACGGACAGAGTGGACAGCTCATCAGTGATTTCTTGCCTTGGACGGCAAAGATGGCTGATGATATATGCATTCTCCGGTCCATGCTAACTGAGCAGATTAACCATGACCCTGCTCATACATTCATGAATACAGGAACTGCAATTTCAGGTCGCCCCTCCATGGGGTCATGGATAAATTATGGTCTCGGCAGCGAAACTGATGAATTGCCTGGTTTTGTCGTACTATCAAGCGTTGGCGGTCGCAATCCTCAACCGATTGCTTCTCGCCAATGGTCATCAGGTTTTCTTCCCGGACGGTATCAGGGAGTTGAGTTTAATTCTGCTGGGGATCCAGTTAATTACCTCAGAAACCCCAAACAAGTTTCTAGAGAAAATCAGAGACGTGTCGTCGAGGCTGTGAAGGGATTGGATCAGATTAGAAACGAATCTATTAAAAGTGATGATATTAATACTAGGGTGTCGGCTTACGAAATGGCATTCCGAATGCAAACTTCTATTCCCGAACTCATGGATTTTTCCAATGAGCCAAAACATATAATAGATATGTATGGGGCAAAACCTGGAGATGGTTCTTATGCAACTAATTGTCTTTTGGCTAGAAGGTTAGCTGAACGAGGTAGTCGATTCATTCACTTATATCATCGGGGATGGGATCATCATGGGGGTCTAGAAAATTATATGAAGATATGTTGCGGGTTAACTGATAAGCCTACGTGGGCACTGTTAACAGATCTTAAGCAAAGGGGAATGTTAAAGGATACTCTAGTGATTTGGGGAGGAGAGTTTGGTAGGACCCCCATGTTTCAGGGGAAGGGGGGAGCGGGTCGCGATCACCACATGAAAGGATTTTCAATGTGGATGGCTGGGGGAGGTGTCCGAGGAGGTATGTCCCATGGAGCAACAGATGAGCTTGGATATAATTCGGTGGATGATGTTGTCCACATTCGTGATTTGCATGCGACTATGCTTCATTTGCTCGGGATCAATCATAGCCGGTTCACCGTTCAATATCAGGGCCTTGATGCTCGGCTCACAGGAGTAGAAAAAGCTAACGTGGTTAAAGAAATAATAAGTTAGTCCTAAAAATCTGATTGTTAGCCGTTGCTATTATTCTAACTAAGCTTGCTCTTTTTCTCTCTTAGCTATGCCCTTAAGGAGTCTCCCAAGAATGTCGGCTCCTGTGATAATTCGTTTATCGCTATCGTTCCAGTAGATGATTACATCCCTGTCGATAATGTCATCTTCTCTGTCATCTGCTTCGACAACAAACTCTCCAAGAACTGTGTCCAGCGTTGCACTGGGATCTTTTACTACTATTGGGCGATGGCAATAATCGTAAATGTCAGGATTTTCGTCACTGGATACAATTTTAAAGAGATAATCTGAAGTCTTTAGTATGACTCTTGGTTCTCCTTCCTCATCTGTGATAATCGCACGGCTCTTATCACTTTTACGAAGTGTATCTATAAATTCGTCACCTTCGGTAGTGCCTGCTTTTGGAATTTCAGGAAGGTCCATATTAGAGGCGAAAGAGTGTATTGTTCCTGAATCAATACTCATTCCTTCTTTGGAAATAAGCCGATCATCAAGATCGAGAAAGTTTAATGCTCCCTGTCCCTCTGTTTCACCTATTTCTGAATCTTGCTCTCTGATGTGTTTTTGAAGGATCACCTCAATGTCTTTTTCCCTCATGAAATTGACCCCTTCTGCTCCGACCCATCCATCAAGAATGAGAGCGCTTGGTTTTGCAACTGGGAAGAGGATGCATTGATAGAAGCGAACAACTGGTGCTAACTTGGATCCTATTCTGATAGCATTGCGTGAGAAGTAAGCCTGAGGAAGAATTTCGCCAAGGAAAGTGATACCAACAGTTGATATCACAAAAGCATAAAAACCACTTCCAGGAATGACTGAATCCATCAACATTGCCAGGATAACGTTCGCTCCAACATTTCCCCAAAGGATTGTAGAAAGAAGAAAGTTTGCATCTTTGCGCAGAGCAAGGATTCTGGCCGCAGCCTTATTTCCATTTTCCACTTCAGTTTCAAGTCGTAATCTTCCTATTGAAAAGAAAGCAAGATTTAAACCAGAAAACATTGCCGACTGGCTGAGGCAAAATGCGATTGCTATCGATTGGAAAATAAAAACGGGCTCGTCCATTGTGTGCTGCCTCTGTGCATATTTAGCACATGGCAGATTAGTGAATTAACTATAAAGCGAAGATCATATAACAATCAATTTTAATTCGCATTGCTTTTTACTCTGTGGTTTCTTGATGTTTTTATTAAATTAGTCAATGAGCAAAATAGCATGTTTAGATCTTGAAGGAGTTCTTGTTCCAGAAATATGGATTGGGGTTGCTGATAAGACAGGAATTAAGGAGTTGAGAGCCACGACTAGAGATATACCTGATTATTCTGAACTTATGCGTATGCGATTGGACGTATGCGATCAGAATGGACTGACCTTGCAAGATATTAGTGAAGTGATTTCTAAAATGTTGCCTTTGGAAGGAGCTGAAGAATTTTTATCCTGGCTCAGAGAAAAGTTTCAAGTTGTAATTTTATCAGATACTTTTTACCAGTTTGCCTATCCTTTAATGAAACAATTAAATTTTCCTGCATTGTTTTGTCATAATCTTGATGTTGATGATAGTGGTCGAATTACTGATTTTAAATTGAGAATAAAGGATCAAAAAAAACAAGCGGTCAAAGCGTTCCATTCTTTGGGCTTTCAAGTGATTGCAGCAGGTGATTCTTACAATGATATTCCGATGCTTTCTGAAGCTGACAAGGGCATTCTTTTTTGTCCTCCTCAGAATGTAATTGATGAGTTTTCTCAGTTTCTAATCACTAAAGATTATACCGAACTTCGGGCTGCTTTTAGCTGATTTTTCATCGTTTTAAATATAAATATTCTATTTTTTTCTTTAGTTCAATCAGCATTAAGGCTTTTCTTGGAAGATACTGAATTGTAATCTTTAAATACTCTAACAAAATGCCCTTAACAAATAGACGTCATTTCATCAAAACATCTGCATTGGCAACTGTGGGTGGTTTCCCTTTTATTTCTAACACCAAGGCAGCTCCCAAGGCCATTGGAGCTAATGACAGGATTAGGATTGCTGTCGCTGGGTTAAATGGTCGCGGCAAGAGCCATATCGGTGGTTTTCTTGGTCAGAAAAATGTTGAGATTGCTTACGTTATTGACCCAGACCAACAGGTTTTAAGCCGTACGGTTGAGAGCCTTAAGGGGCGTGGTCAGAAGAATGTTAAAGGGGTAACTGATGTGAGAAAGGCATTGGAGGATAAAAATGTTGATGCTTTGACGGTTGCTGCTCCGAATCATTGGCACTCTTTAATGACTATATGGGGAGCTCAGGCAGGAAAGCATGTTTATGTTGAAAAGCCAATGAGTCATGATGTTTTAGAGGGTAGGATTGCGGTTGCTGCACAGGAAAAATATGGAGTGGTTATTCAGCACGGCACTCAGCAGCGCAGTGATGCTGGCCGTGCTGGTTTGCATGAACAAATAAAGGCGGGTAAGTGGGGGCGTCTCAAAATTTCTTACGGTTATTGTTGTAAACCGCGAGGCAGTATTGGTCACAAAAATTTCAGTGATCCCCCTGCGCATCTTGATTGGAATCTGTGGAAAGGGCCAGCAGTGATTGATAAGTTTCATGGTAATTACGTGCATTATAATTGGCATTGGTTCTGGGCAACTGGTAACGGGGACCTTAATAACCAAGGAACACATGAACTGGATGTGGCTCGTTGGGCAATAGATGATGATCAGACTCATCCTGTGAGGGCAATGGCGATTGGTGGTCGTTTTCAGTGGAAAGATCAAGGAGAGACTCCTAACACGATGTTTGGGATGGCTGAATATGCTAATGGTCAGCAGGTTTTCTTTAATGTTCGCAATGTAAACTATAAGGGTTATCAGCGTCAGGTTGAGAACCAGTATTATTTTGAAGATGGAGGGCGAATCATTGGTAGGAATTACTATCCGAAAGGAAGTGATAAAGGGGAAAAGATCGATTTCGGTAAAGGTAAAGTCACTCCAGGCGGTAATTGGGGTAGTTTTATTGCTGCGTGTCGTGCCGGAAAGCCTGAGATGGCAAATGGCAATGTCAAAGATGCACACTATGGCTGTGTATTAGGTCATCTCATGAATAATTCCTACAGGCTAGGTGAAGAGGTTCCGTTTAATCAGGAAGCAGGGCGTTTTGGAGACAATAAAGATGCAGCTGAACATTTTGGTAAGCTGCATGAAATTATGGGCAAGGGCGTAGGCGTTCCTGAAAAAGATAACTATTATACTGTTGGTCCTTGGTTGAATTTTGATCCCAATAAGGAACGGCACACTGGTGAATATGCAGCGGATGCCAATAAACTTCTCAAGGATGCCAATAATTCTGGATTCAAAGTACCGGGATTAAAGAATGTTTAGATATTTTATTGGATATATTGCCCGTGAGCCAAAGTTAGCTTTTGACGTTGTAGCAATAGATAATTTCTTGATCCCTTAAGTAGAGCTTGCCACCGATAACTACTGGGTGAGTCCAAATTTTCCCGGATGGTTTTCTCAACTTGGTCTGAGGGCTCAACTTGAAGCGGCTTGATTCCGTCCACCCCTTAGGGCTTGCTTTGACTAAGGCAATTGTGCCGTCACTTTCGCCAAGACAATAAAGCATGCCATCCGCGTAATGAATTGCTCCTTTGCCGAGATCTTTTGATCTCCAAAGTTCCTCGCCAGTAGCAAAGTTCTGACACTTCCATCCTCCTCTGTCTGAATGACCATATAAGTGATCCCCGATGAGAATGACTCCACCATGATGGTTTATTATAGTGTCATTGCTGTATTCTTCTTCAACTTTCCCTCCTTTTTCCAGTCTTATCATTTTGCAGCCTACTCCATAACCTGAGCTGATATAAATTTTGCTATCTTTGTATATGGGAGTTGGAATAACTGCGGTCCTACCGTTCCAGTCAGTTTTCCATAGTAGTTTTCCATTGTTAGAATCTATCCCAGCAAGTGTTTTCATAAATAATTGCACATACTGAGATTTCCCTTCATGAGTGATTGGTATAATTGAAGAGTACTGTGCGCTATCATTAAGCTTTTCACTTTGCCATAATTTCTCTCCGGTTAATTTGTCGAGTGCTACTATGGCTCCTTTTTTTCCGCCTGGTGTACACACGACTTTTTTCCCATCAATTAAAACTGATTCGCTATATCCCCAGAACGGAACCTTCCCGCCAAATTGATCGACAATATCAACGCTCCAAACGATTGATCCGTCCTTGGTTTTCATGCAAGCGACCTCTCCATTCGGTCCTAATACATATACCCTGTCTTGGTCAATTGTTGGAGTACCCCTTGGGCCGTTTCCCCAATTATTTTTGAATCCTTTGCCGAATTTTTTACTCCAGATTTCCTTACCGTTTTCAGTACTGATGGCGATTAAATATATTGCGCCTTCCCTTTCTCCCATTGTGAATAGCTTATTATCTGAAATTGCTGGACCTGAGTAACCGACTCCGGCATTTTTATACAACCAAATCTGTTCAGGCCCTTCTTTCGGCCATTTCTTTAGTAGGCCGGTATCTGGTGAATGGTCATTGAGACTAGGGCCTCTCCACCGAGGCCAATCTTTTTGAGCTTGAGCAAATGAAAGTAGGGTCAGGCTTAGTGCAGGGATAATTAAATATTTCATGATTATTTTATGTTCAATACTCTGAATCGGTCTTGATAAAAATAGTAAGCCGAACACTATTCATTATCAATCCTAACCGTTGATCTCATTAAATGTTGATGAAAATGATTACTTTTAAGTTCAATTATAGCTTATGTTTATGCCTATGAGATTGTTTATTATATTATTTTCAATAATGAAAATGGCGGTATGGGCAAATGCTGCTCAGCAACCGAATTTTGTTTGGATTATTTCTGAGGATAATTCAATCCATTATCTCGATCATTTTTTTCCAGGTGGTGCTGATACGCCAAATATCAAAAAAATGGCTAAACATGGGATAACCTATGACAATGCTTTTTCCAATGCACCAGTTTGTTCTGTTGCTCGATCAACACTAATTAGCGGATGTTATGCACCAAGGATAGGGACACAGTATCACCGGAAGAATTCCATGGCACCAATGCCTGAAGGGGTACGAATGTTCCCATCTTATCTTCGTGATAAGGGGTATTATACGACGAATCGATCCAAGACTGATTATAACGCAGTTCCGGGAAAAGGAGTTTGGGATGAATCTTCTGGGAAGGCGCACTGGAGAAAAAGAAATGAAGGCCAGCCTTTTTTTCATAAGGCTAGTTATGCCACTTCTCATGAGAGTTCATTGCATTTTACTGACCGAGCAATGAAAAGTCAGCCAACAAAACATGACCCTGATTCTGTGAGGCTCGCTCCCTATCATCCTGATACTCCTACCTTCAGATACACCCATGCAAGATATTTGGATAATCTGGTCAAAATTGATGACATTGTTGGGAAAGTGATTGATGAACTTGAGAGGGATAATTTACTTGAAGAAACATTTGTTTTTTACTTTGGGGACCATGGGGGTGTTTTACCTAGAAGCAAAGGATATGCTTACGAGAGCGGGCTTCATGTTCCATTAGTGGTACGTGTACCGAAAAATTTTAGTCACCTAGTCAAATTCGAGTCTGGGCATCGTGAGAAAGGTTTCGTCGAATTTGTAGACTTTGGGCCGACAATCTTAAATCTTGCCGGGGCTGAGATTCCGGATGGTATAAATGGAAGACCATTTCTTGGGCAAGGTGCTCGGACACGAAATTATACTTTCAATTATGCTGATAGATTTGATGAAAAGTATGATTTTGTTCGATGGATGAGAAAGGGAAAATATAGCTACCAGAGGAACTTTCAGCCATTTAATTTTGATGCTTTGCAGAATGATTATCGATACCGACAGCTTGCCTTTGAGGAATGGCGTCAGCTTTATCAGAAAGGAAAACTTAATGCTGTTCAGAGACAATTCTTTGAAACGAGGCCAGCAGAAGCTCTCTATGACGTTGAGGTTGATCCCCACGAAACCCGTAACCTTGCCAGTGACCCTAGTTACACCAAAGTTCTTGATGAAATGCGTGAACTCATGAGTTCAGAGCTGCGTGAAATTAATGATCTTAGTTTCTTTCCTGAGCCGATAATGTTGAAGGAGGCTATGAAGAATCCCGTAAAATACGGGAAAGGTAAATCAGATCACATTAACAAGCTTGTAGGCATTGCTGATTTACAACTAAGGCCATACAAGGAAGTTCAGGATCAAATAAAAGAGGCTTTAATTTCCGATGATTCTTGGTCCCGTTATTGGGGATGTATCGTGGCTAGCTCACATCGAAAGATCACTAGTGAACAGGTTCGCTTGATAGCAAAGATAGCAGATAATGATATGGAACCATTGGTGCGTTGCCGAGCAGCGGAATTCTTGGGTCTTACGGGTGAAAAGGATCCTAGGCCTGCCATTAAAAAAGCTTTAAAGATGTCCACAATGGCTGTTGAAACCAATCTCATTCTTAATACGGCTGTGTTACTTCATGATGGACCGTCAGGGTTCAAATTTAATGAATTATCCATGGAAGATGTTAATCATGAGGGGCGTTACGTCGAAGCGCGTGTTGCCTATTTATCCAATAAAAAAACATCAGTTCCTTTAAAGAAAAAGAAACGAAAGAAAGGCTAGTTTTGATTTACAAGGACATATTTTTTATCGGCCCCTGAACCGATCTCATAAAAATAAAAAAACCGCCACCTAATTAAAGGCGGCGGTTTTTATGTGATACTATTTTAGGTCTTTAACCTACTTCTGCAATTGTTTGCAGAACTCTTGAGGCAATAGCATAAGGATCACCTTGTGAGTTTGGTCTACGATCTTCTAGATAGCCTTTGTGACCATCCTTAACAAATGCGTGAGGCACGCGAATTGATGCACCGCGGTCAGCGACTCCCCAACTGAATTTGTCTATTGACTGTGTTTCGTGGAGTCCAGTTAACCTCATGTGATTGTCAGGCCCATAGGCTGCAATGTGAGCTTCTCTGTTCTTTTCGAACGCATCCATGAGAGATTTAAAGTAATCTTCTCCACCTTCGTCACGTAACTTATCAGTTGAGAAGTTACAATGCATTCCAGAACCATTCCAATCGCCTTCGAATGGCTTGCAATGGAAATTAACATCAACGCCATATTTTTCCGCACAGCGCAGAAGAAGATAACGAGCTACCCACATTTGGTCGGCGCAATTTTTGGAACCTTTACCAAAGATCTGAAATTCCCATTGTCCTTTAGCCACTTCTGCGTTGATGCCTTCGTGGTTAATTCCTGCAGCGAGGCACAGGTCAAGGTGCTCATCAACTATGGTTCGTGCGATGTCACCAACGTTATTGTATCCAACGCCAGTATAGTATTCGCCTTGAGGGTCAGGGTATCCTGTCTCAGGCCAACCAAGAGGACGGCCATCTTGTTCAAGGAAATATTCCTGTTCAAAGCCGAACCATGCGCCAGGGTCATCAATGATGTTAGCACGTGCATTCGATGGATGAGCATTTCCGTCTGGAAGCATTACTTCGCACATTACGAGTGCTGCGTTTCCTGAGCGCCCAGCGTCAGCATAAATTGCAACAGGCTTCAGGATACAGTCAGAGTCACCACCTTCTGCTTGCTGAGTTGAGGATCCGTCAAACCCCCATTCAGGCAACTGATCTAGGGTTGGAAATTCATCGTAATCACCGATTCTTGTTTTACCTCTTACGTTAGGAACGGGGGTGTAGCCGTCTAACCATAGATATTCGAGTTTGTATTTTGCCATTTTTTTTATGTAGGTTGTTTTATCAGGGTATTTTTTAGTGCTAAATGCAACTTGCTTGACTGTCCATACGAATTTTCGTACGGACAGAGAATTTATTAGAAAAGCAGACTGCGTGCCAAATGTCCATTTTCTTTAATTAAAGATATCAAAGGAATCAACATTTCTTAATTATAATATTTTCCTTGGATTTTTCCTATAAATACTAAATTGCTAATACATAGCTATTAGGCAATCTAAGTCCTTAATATTAATATTTATGAGGGAAGAAAAGAACACTCAGCGATCACTAGTTAATATTGGTTTTGATGGGAGAGTGCATAAAATTTTCAGAGGCCCGAAAGCCGAAGAGCGGTTTACAACCGAAGTTAAAGTTTTGGAATTTCTTGAAAGAAGAGGTTGTGAGTTTGTGCCTCGATTACTCGAATCAGATCGTGATTTATTGAAAATTATTACAAGTAATGTCGGTAAGAAAGTAGAGATAATGGGGGAGGAAAAAACCCAAGAAATTTTTCAGCGCCTTGAGACATATGGGGTGCGGCATGAAGATCCTTATTTACGAAATATAACTTACAGGTCATCCGATGGTCAATTTTGCATCATTGATTTTGAGTTCGCGACTATTTTAGGCGAAGAGAAATCTAAAAGTGATGGAAGTAAAGAGGCGGAAGCTGATGTGGTCGTTGAATGGAATTGCAAGACAGATGTCGGTAGGTTCAGAAAGAAGAATGAAGATGAGTTTCTTGCCTTGTCACTTGATTGTGAAGGGGCTCATTTTTTGGGATCCAAAGGATCGGTTTCACTTGAAGAGTCTGACCTTATTTTTGCTGTTAGTGACGGAATGGGAGGAGCCCGTTCAGGGGAGTTTGCTAGTCGTATTGCTGTAGAGAAGATCACAGGTTCATTGCCAGCGCATTTTCGTTCAGGAGTTGCTGGTTATAATATGAATTTGAATGTTCTTAATGAACTTTATCAATCCATTAATTCGGAAATGATTAAGGTTGCTGATGCATATCCGGAATGTAAAGGGATGGGTGCGACTTTGAGTATGTGCTGGCTGCTTCCAGATCGATTATTGGTCAGCCATATAGGGGACTCTAGGATTTATAGGTATCGTGAGGAAAGTTCGGGTCAATCATGCCTAATTCAATTAACGGAGGATGACACGAGAGTCGCTGCTATGTTGAGGGCGGGGAAGATTTCCGAATATGAAGCTCGGAACCATCCTATGAAGAACATGCTCAATAAGGCATTGGGAGCAGGTAATCAATTTGTGGATCCACAAGTTAAGGAAATGAAATTTGATTCAGGAGATCGATTTTTGATTTGTTCGGATGGTGTTACTGATGGAATTTTAGATAGTGAATTGGAGGGGCTAATGAGAAATGGATCCGATGTGGATTCGATTATTGAATGTGCGGTCCGGGTCTCAGGAAAGGATAATGCAACAGCGATTCTTATAGATATTCTCTAAGTTAATTGCCGAGGATCTTTAAAAAAATTAATAAACCAAAACGATCATTGTTTTCATTAATCTGCTCACTAGGGCATTGGAGATATTTAAAGAAATGTATGGAAATTAAGTAACGATTTCTTTAATGACTTTGCCGTGCACGTCAGTGAGACGGTAATCCCTTCCTTGGAATCTGTAAGTGAGTTTTTCGTGATCAAATCCTAGCAAATGTAAGAGTGTTGCCTGAAAATCATGAACATGAACTTTGTCTTTTGCTACAGAGAAGCCGAGTTCATCTGTTTCTCCATGTGAATATCCTCCCCTTGCTCCTCCTCCAGCAATGACCATGCTGTAAGCATCCGGGAAATGATCACGACCTAGTACTTTTCCTCCAGCTGTCCGCCCTTCCCTGAAAGGGGTTCTGCCGAATTCACCTCCAATGATAATTAATGTTT
>JABGYE010000344.1:0-3113 GCA_018675395.1 Akkermansiaceae bacterium | reverse complement strand
TCGACAGGCATGGAGAGCAATGCGTGATGGATTCTATGATGAATCATTAAATAATAGGGACTGGAATCTTATCCGCGAAAAATATGAGGGCATGGCTTCAACTGCGGTTGATCGATATTCATTTAGCAGAGCTATATCAATGATGCTTGGGGAATTGAATGCTTCGCACCTTGGGTTCAGGACAATTTCAAGAAATCCATACAGAGCACCGGGATGGCAGGACCAGACTGCGCATTTAGGAGTTATCTTTGACGCGAGCTATGAGGGTCCTGGGCTTAAGATTAAAAAAGTTCTTACTGACGGGCCCGCGTCAGAGGAAAAGTCTCAGGTGAGGGAGGGTGAAATTATTATGGAAATTAACGGAGCTGAGGTTTCCCTGAGGATGGATTTGACTGAGGTTTTGAATGGTCGATTGGATAGGGATCTGACTCTTAAGGGTCAGGGATTAGATGATGAGCAGAAGCAAAGAGAAGTTATTATGAGGCCTTCAAGTTATTCTAAGGCTAGGTCGCTTGTCGAATCGGATAAAATTAATGATACTAGGAAAAGGGTAGAGGAGCTATCAGGTGGACGGTTAGGGTATCTGTATGTAGCCCGCATGATGTGGAGCGAGTTTCAGAAATTTGAACGTGAGATTTATGCAGAGGGGGATGGTAAAGAGGGTCTAGTAATTGATGTTCGAAATAATGGAGGTGGATTCACTGCGGACCATCTGCTCACGGTCCTAGTGCCTCCGGTTCATGCAAGTACGGTTCCACGTGGTGGAGGTTCCGGGTATCCTGGGGACCGGAGGGTCTATGCAACTTGGACTAAGCCAATTGTGGTCCTTTGTAATGAGAAGAGTTTCAGTAATGCAGAGATTTTCAGTCATGCCATAAAGAATCTCAAAAGAGGTAAGCTAGTAGGGGTCACGACTGCTGGTGGTGTTATCTCGACAGGATCACGGTCGATAATGGACTTTGGTACTATTCGAATGCCAGGGAGGGGATGGTTCCTTCCGGACGGTCAGGACATGGAGTTGAATGGGGCCGTGCCTGACTACTTGATATGGCCGCTGCCCGGTGAGTTGCCTTCAGGTAACGACAAGCAGTTGGATAAGGCGGTTCAAGTTCTTTTGTCAGACGTGGATAAGGTTGCCAATGAATCCAAGAAAAAATTGATTCGTGCAAGCCAGAGAAAAGCTACCGAGACAGAACCCAGTCAGTGAATGATTTGTTCTTCAGGAGCTCTTTGGCAAGCATCTCATATCCATGAGTTAGTGGATGGCTAGCATCAGCGTAGTGATCAGAGGGTAGAGGCTGAGGTGACCAGTGATCGATTTTCATAGATTTGAGCCATTCGCCTGCCTCATCCGTTAGTAGATTTGCTTTTGAAGTCGTCATTTCATTGAACATATGATTGTTGAGCGGACCTATTAGTACAAAGAGATTATTTTTTCTTGAGAGTAATTCCGTGCACAGTTTTTTGAATGCATTCCACTGCAATGAGTCGTCCATTGATATCCAGTCAAGGGTGCGCGGGGCGCCTGACCAAGGCTTGTGTCTGGGACTGTTCACTCCACGCTCAGTGTCATTGATGCTGAAATTTAACTGTTCATCAATAGGAATTGGGGCTGTGCTAAACAGTTGATTCAGTGGGTTTAAGTATGTGTTTGGAAAATGCTCAGGATTTACATCTGACTGAAGGCAAGTCCATTCTGCTGGGGATCTTTGTGAGAAGTGGTTTTCTTTAATGTGGTTAACAAAGGACAAGAAAGGGACATTATTTGTTGCGAGCCTGCTGAGGCGTTTTTCGGTAGAAGCATGATAGCTTGGAACTTTACGGACGATCTGAGGAATGAGTTGAGGATGATTGAAGGTCTGTTCTTTTGTCGTGCTAAGGTCTCTCTCGGGGCTGCTCATCCATAGAAGATTAAGGTGTAGAAGTACCTTTCTTTTCTTGATGGGCTTCGCATGATTTTTGATGAGTCCTTCCAGAGCCAGTGGATAGAGGCCGTTCATTCCTGCGTTAGTGAACTTGTGCCCTGATAAATCTGAGAGGAAATAAGAGAGGCTTGAATTTTTATCAACATATTCCCCCCAAATGACTGAGTCGCCTATAATGGGAATTTCTTTTTCACTTAACTGGCTAGTCAATTTTGTATAGCTCCAATAATCATTACTGAGCTGATAGGGGATCCTGTAATTGCTATCATTTGATTGCTTTGATTTTTTTGAAATGATGGGCAATCCAATAAAGGTAAGGGTTAAGAGGATCAGAATGACGATCCATTCCTTTGGTCTTAGGAATAATGCGTTTGAATTTGCGCCTTTATTATTTTTCATTCGCATTAAAATTGAAAATAAATGAACTGATCACCTTCCGAGGAGCAGAAGAATAGATATATGATCATGCCGAGAAGTATTGGTACCCGGATCCAATTTTCTGTGAGGACTTTTTTTAGTTTAGTTTCAAATAACAGCTGATAGGTCCAAACGGATCCGATCATTACTAATAGGAATAGAGGGAACTGAGGGTCGTTCCATTCGAGGGAGAATATTTTCCTATAAATTAGCAGGGCTTCATCAATTGATTCGGCTCTAAAGAATATCCATCCTCCGCAGACGAGAAGAAATGTGACTCCTATCTTTACCCAGCGTGGCAAACTGATCTTGGTAAATTTCACATTACTTAAAGCTTTTTCTGCAGTGAGTCCGGCCCCGTGTAGAAGTCCCCAGGCTAGGAATGTCCACGCCGCTCCGTGCCATAGCCCCGAAATGATGAAGACTGATAGAAGATTTATGTGGGTCCGCTTAGTGCCCTTTTTATTGCCTCCTAGGGGGTAGTAAACGTAGTCACGGAACCAAGTCGAAAGGCTAATGTGCCACCGTGACCAGAACTCTGAGAGGCTTGATGAGGTGTAAGGGTTCTTGAAGTTCAAACTTAATTTAAAGCCCATGATTCTTGCTGCGCCTCTGGCCATGTCTGTGTATGCACTGAAATCAAAATATATCTGCCAAGCAAAGGCAAAGGTGGCCAGAGCGAGAGAGGCTCCGTTCGCGCTGGCCGGGTCCTCGTAAATTCGGTCCACGTAAAGAGCTGCATAATTGGCTAGTGCTAATTTCTTGAATAAT
>JABGYE010000243.1:0-8305 GCA_018675395.1 Akkermansiaceae bacterium | reverse complement strand
GAAACCGAAGCCACCAAAAAGCTTTATGGCTTCGATGCCAAAGACAAGCACACACAGACCTATGCGAGGGAATGCTTGATCGCCCGGCGCCTGATCGAGCGGGGTGTACGCTTCGTCGAGTTGACTATTCCCATAGCGAGGCCGGAGCGTTGGGATGCACACAATGACCTAGTGACGAATCACAGCACAAACGCACGCGCAATGGACCAGCCGATCGCCGGCCTAATCCGCGATTTGAAGTTACGCGGCTTGTTGGATGAAACCTTGGTCGTCTGGTCCGGGGAATTCGGGCGCACCCCCTTTGCCCAGGGAGGAAAGGGCCGGGATCACAACGAATACGGATTCAGCCTCTGGATGGCAGGGGGCGGGATTAAACCCGGCGTAACCTATGGATCAACCGACGACTGGGGTTACAAGGCCGTGGATAAACCATTGCAGATACACGATCTTCACGCCACCATGTTGCACCTGATCGGGATCGACCACGAGGCGCTGACCTACCGCTTCAGCGGCCGTGACATTCGACTAACCGATGTATACGGGAAGGTCATCAAGGATATCTTGCTGTGAGGATGATTGACCACTCACCCTGTCAAAGTAAAGCTAACCCATGAGAATTCTGCTCACCAGCGACTTCCGTATCTATCGTAAAAATCATGAATTGAAGTGATTTTTAGGATCAATTTTATTTTGAGCGAGGCGGAGTTTTCCAATTCGGATCGGGATCATGGGACTGATCTAACAAGTTGGTAGCGTGCCAGACCAGATCAGTCCGGATTTTGGCCTGATCCTTTTTCTCTTCTGGATCAGAGGAGAGATCGTAGAGCTGTATTGGGCCAGTGAACATGGGCTTACGGATTGCTTTCCATTTTCCAAAACGCACGGCTTGGGCAGAACCACGTTCTAGAAATTCCCAATAGAGCTGACTCTTTCGGGCCCACTGTTTTTTGGGCGGGTTCCCCTGCAAAGTAGATAGAAAACTGTCACTGTCGATATCTTCTGGGGCCTTGGTCTTGGCCAACTCGGCAAATGTGGCCATGAAGTCCCCAAAGTACCATTGGTGATCATTGGTGGTGCCTGTCTTAATTGTTCC
The DNA here is from genome assembly GCA_018675395.1 of Akkermansiaceae bacterium. Classification (GTDB taxonomy): domain Bacteria; phylum Verrucomicrobiota; class Verrucomicrobiia; order Verrucomicrobiales; family DEV007; genus EC70. The sequence goes on along the minus strand of JABGYE010000243.1, from coordinate 7,212 downwards.
GGGCCACCAAGCGATGGCAGGTACCCTGATACCACCTTCAGTAAGATCCCTTTTGATTCCACGGTATTGTCCGTTTGAGTTGAAAAAGTCGGCCTTGTGACCTCCTTCCTGATGAGGGCCGTTGTCTGATGTGAAGAGCACTAAAGTGTCCTCGGTTAGATCCAGCTCGGTAATTAAGTCGAGGATCTGACCAACATCTCGGTCGATGTTTTTGATCATTGCGGCGAATCCTTTCTCTGGCTCCGGCCACTCCTCTTTGGCGAATTCACCAATGTCAGGCACTTCCATGCCCTGATTGCCAGCTTCATTGTTTGCATGAGGGACATTCATGGCAAAGTAGAGGAAAAAGGGCTGTTCTTGCTTTTCCCGGATGAAGCGAAGTGCATCCTTTGCAAAAAGATCGGGAGCGTACTGAACTTTTTTTACAGCTACCCCGCGGCCAGCTTGAGGAAGCTTTGGGTCCTGCCAACGCTTCCACTTAGGAGCTACCTCATTTTGCAACTTCTCTACCTTGCCATTACGGATCAGAAACTCAGGATAGAAATTGTGAGCATGCCACATGTTAACGTACCCAAAGAAATGATCGAACCCAACATCATTGGGGTTCGTGAAATTGTCCGGCGTTCCGACTCCCCACTTGCCCACACAGGCAGTAGCGTAACCGGCCTTTTTCAGGACCGATGCCAAAGTGTGCTGACCGGGTTTGATCACAATCGGTTGTGTGGAGTTGCCGCGTACGGCCGTGCGGCCCATGTGCCTGCCCGTGAGCAGTACACTACGAGAAGGAGCACAAACCGTGCAACCCGCGTAGAACTGGGTAAGTTTCATGCCCTCCGAGGCCATCTTATCGAGGCGGGGCGTCTTCAAAGTCTTTTGCCCGAAGCAACTCAAGTCGCCATAGCCCAGGTCATCGGCAAGGATCAGAATAATATTTGGTGAGCGTTCCTTGGCCGTTACGAAACTGAACGCTAGAAAAATCGACCAAGCTATGCCGAGGCGGAGAATAACCGACGTAGGTGAAAAGTGTGTCCTTTTCTGCATGGGTTTTATTTTCTGATCAATCATCGGAAGGGTTCAAGCTGAAACTGTGGGGAAATAAGATGATTTTACTCTTTATTATAATCTGTCAGAACAATCCTTTTATTTTATCTTTCTGATTGGTAAAATTGGTCCATGAAACTGACCTGCATCCTTACCCTTATTGCGATATTGGCAGGGTCTAATCAAAAGCTACTGGCAGGACTGAGTGCTGGAGCGGCGCAAGTTGATATTACTCCGCGCAAGTTACCAGTCACTGTTAATGGGGGATTCTTAACGAACAAGGTACGCATCATTGCTGACCGCCTTCATTCCAGAGCCATCGTTTTTTCAGATAATGATCAAACCATTGCAATTGCGGTAGTGGACAGCTGCATGATACCAACGCATTTGTGTGATGCCGTTAAGGATAGAGTTTCCAAGGAAACCGGCATTAATAAAGACAAGATTCTTATTAGCGCTACCCATACTCATAGTGCGCCGAGTGTCATGGACTTATGCCTTGGCACGGACAAGGACGAAGACTATACAAAATTTCTTCCTGAGAAGATTTCAGAATCAATCATTAAAGCGCATTCCAGTTTGCGCCTGGCCAAGGCCGGATGGGCAGTGTTTGATGGCTCAAATTATACTAAGCCTAGGCGATGGGCCCTTTGGCCGGGAACAGGCACTGACCCGTTCGGCGAGAAGAGTATCCGCGCCAATATGCATCCCGGTTATCAGAATCCTAACGCGACTGGTGAGACTGGCCCGACCGATCCGTGGTTCACTTTATTTTCTTTAGTTTCTGAGGATGATGAACCTATCGCGGTACTGGGAAATTTTTCGATGCACTATTTCAGTGGGCACTCTGGAATTTCATCGGATTATTTTGGAAGGTACTGCAAGGAATTGTCGGCTCGCAGAGGCGAGGGTTGCGTTGTGGCTCTTTCGCAGGGTACGAGTGGCGATGTTTGGAGAGCCGATTATGGGAAAAGAAGAGAAGAAAGTGAGATCAGTATTCAGCGCTATGTAAAGGAATTGACTGATCTTTCAGTTCGGTCGCTTGATACAATCAAACATTCTGATAATTTGCCAATTTCCATGCAGGAAAAACGCGTCATGATGGATCGCCGCGTTCCGGATAAAGAGCGACTCGGATGGGCAAAAAAAATTGCTCAGGGCATCACCAATAACACTCCAAGAAATCAGCCCCAAGTCTATGCGAGGCAGGCACTCTATCTTCACGAGAATCCACAGACCGAGATTGTTCTCCAAACAATAAGGGTCGGAGACTTTGGCATTACGACCATGCCTAATGAGGTCTATGCGTTGACGGGGCTGAAGCTCAAATCATGGAGCCCCCTCGGCACCACGATGAATATTGAATTAGCTAACGGAGCAGAGGGATACATTCCCCCTGCCGAGCAGCATTTTCTTGGAGGCTACACGACTTGGCCATCAGTCACTGCTGGCCTCGAAATTGGCGCAGAGAAAAAAATAACCTCTCACCTCATCAGCATGCTGGAGAATATTTCAGGTAAGCCCAAAAGAGAATACCTTGAACCGTCAGGGAAGTATTCGGAGGCTATCAATGTGCTGAATCCTGTAAAGCAATGGAGGCTCGGAGACATTGAGCCAGGAAAAGGATTTGAGGGTGGGGTCGTTTGTCACCTTCCTGGAGTAGAAGGGAAAGGGTTTCCGAACAATCACAAGAGTCGTTCAGCAAATTTTGCAGGAGGAAGAGTAGCCTCAGAGGCAAATATAGGCGATCAGTATTCGATCTCTTTATGGTTCAGAAATGGGTTGCGTAAGAATGCACGATTAGTGACGGGCTATTTCTTTTCTAGGGGCCAGCCAAATAATAAGGATGCTCCTGGAGACCATGTAGGAATTGGAGGAACTGCCGGTCATGCTGGCAAACTAATTGTTTTTAATGGCAATGAATCCAATGATTTACTGACAGGGAAGCAGGATTTAATCAAGGGCCGATGGTACCATTTGGTATTTGTTCGAAACCAGAAAGAGGTCAGAACCTACATTGACGGGAAGCAGGAAATGGTCGGAGAATTGGAGCCAACCTATTCTGGATCGAATAACTTTTTTATAGGCGGACGCAGCGATCAATTTGCTAACTTTGAAGGACGAATTGATGAAGTCGCTTTTTTTAATAAGGCACTATCTGCTATTGAGGTGGGTGCTCTTTATGAAACTGCAGGGATCATTCCCGTGCCGGATGAGCCACCACTCTTGCCCGCGCAGAGTCTCAAAAAAGCGCATGTTCCTAAGGGTTTTAATTTAGAACTAGTGGCCGCTGAGCCATTGGTCATGGATCCTGTCGCGATTGACTGGTCCTCTGATGGATCAGTATGGGTTGCTGAAATGGCAGATTATCCTTCAGGGGAGAATGGTGTTTTGGGCCGCATTGCTCGACTTCTTGACACGGATGGAGACCATCGCCCTGACAAGAGGCAAGTGCTCATTGATGATGTCGCTTTTCCTACTAGTGTCATGGCGTGGGGCAATGGAGTCATTGTGACCTGCGCAGGTAAAATATTTTATGCTGAAGATGAGGACGGTGACGGGGTTCCTGAAAAAATAGAGGACTGGTTCACTGGTTTTGTTGAGGACAATCAGCAGCTTCGAGTCAATGGCCTCCGGTGGGGCCTTGATGGATGGATATATTGCGCTAGCGGTGGTCATCATGCCGGGTTTGGAGTAAATACTGTCATTACCTGTGCCAAGAATGGCAAAAAAATTAAGCTAGGTGCACGTGATTTCCGGTTCCGGCCTGACGGATCATTTGAACCGATTGCCGGGCCATCCCAGTTCGGGCGAGTACGGGACAATGACGGGAACTGGTTCGGGGTTCAGAACGCACATCCTATCTGGCATTATGTCTTAGAAGACCAATACCTTAAACGTAACCCGGACATTGCAGCACCGGACCCCCGCCAAATGCTCAGGGGGAAATCTCCAAAGATTTATTCTGCAGGCAAGGCTCAAAAAAGGTTCCATGGGTTTGATATGATTGGGCGTTATACGTCCGCATGCGGTATTTCAATTTACCGCGACAATGTATTATTTAATCATTCTTCTGGGCAAATGAGCGCTTTCACATGCGAGCCTTTTTCAAATCTCGTGCAGCGTCATATACTCAATGATCATGGGGCAACCTTCACGGCTGAACGTGCCGAGGACGGAGACCATGATTTTTTTGCTTCTGAGGATCGGTGGTGCCGGACAGTCATGTCGAGAACGGCCCCTGACGGTTCTTTGTGGGTTGTGGATATGTATCGTTACATGATTGAGCATCCGCAATGGTTGCCTCTCGAAGGCAAGCAGGAATTAAAACCGCATTATTACTCTGGTCAGGGGAAGGGCCGCATTTACCGCATCAGTAAGAAGGGCTCAGAACATGAATGGCGAGCAGCAACTAAAAACTCTCCAAATGGTATTGCCCGTGACATTGCTTTGAGGGAATCTTTTCGTAAAGGCGAATCAAATCTATGGAGCAAGAAAGAGATCATGAACGGGCTCATTTCAAAGGAACGTTCAGTCCGCAGGATCGCTTTAAGAAAATCTGAAAGATTAACGGAAATCATTCCTCAGGTCCTTGAGCTTGCCAATGATCCTGATCCGAAGGTACGTCTTCAGGCAGCTTATACATTTGGAGAATTTGAGTCTGATAGGGCAGGTCATGCACTCGCACAAATTGCTCAAAGAGATGGGGAAGATCTGTATTTTGCAGCGGCCGTTCTTAGTTCTTCGATTCCCCATTTCAGGACACTGGCAGGTTCTGAAAAACTGAGTTCCTCAATTACTCAAGGGCTCTTGAAAATGTCTCACCGTTTTCCAGGCATGGGAGAAAAAATATCGAACAGGATACTTGTGAACTGGTCCGGTCCAGATAAGTGGAGGCTATTGGCTTCTTCGCCATCAGTTTTCAGGGAACGGGCACGTGCGGCGGCAGTCATCGCCGCCAATGATGCGGGACTTTCCTCAGATGAAAGGGCCCTAGCGGTGCGTTTGCTCGGAAAAGAAAACATGGCTGAGATGATCGGATTACTTGGTTCAGCTAATTCAAAAGAAATTCAGCTGGCCACGTTGAAGCATTTGGGAACTCTCGGTTCTTTTGTGAGTATCCTTGATTCCTGGCCAGTCCTTGGTCCGGCCGGTCGGGAAGCTGCAGAAAATGCGCTCTTATCTAAAGATCGAGGCACGGACGCTCTTTTAGACAGAATCGAATCCGGAAAAATAAATTCTGTTGAGCTGAGTCCGAGTTCACTCGGAAGAATACAGGAACATTCTTCTTCTAAAATTAGGGACAGGGCAAAGAGAGTCTTATCTAAATCTATGGTAGGTAATCGTAATGAAGTTATCGCCAGATTCCGGCCCTCTGTGTCGATGCAAGGTCATTATGCAAATGGAAAAAAACATTTCATAGCCCGTTGTTCAAATTGTCACAAGATCGGTGAAATTGGTCGAGACTTTGGTCCGGACCTTAAGACCCTTTCGAACCGTTCACCTGAAGCGTTATTAGTATCGATACTGGCACCGAGCGCTTCCATCGAACCGAGGTACTTGGCCTACAGCACGGACCTCAAAGATGAAAATATTTATGGACTAGTTCAGGCAGAAACATCGAACAGTATTATCATGCAGCTAATCGATGGAACTAAGAGGGTACTCAATCGTAACGATATTTTAAGTTTAAAGGGGACCGGAAAATCCATCATGCCGGAGGGCCTCGAAGCCGGCTTATCTTTGCAGGATTTTGCCGACTTATTGTCTTATTTGAGCAAGGAATTGGCCTCTAATTGAGGGCATTTCAGTGATACTCGCCATTGGATTCTTCGGATTGAATCAATAAATTATAAAAAAAATGGGACTAAAAAATAAGCCAAATAGTATATTAATAGCAATTACCCGTTGAATTATGCCAGAAAATGGGTTATTGGGCGCGCTCATTTTTTAAAAAAATATGGCTGATCTCTCGAAATACCGAAACATTGGAATTTTTGCTCACGTTGATGCGGGTAAAACTACGACTACAGAGCGTATTCTAAAGCTCACAGGTAAGATCCATAAAATTGGAGAAGTTCATGACGGCGCGGCTACGACCGACTTCATGGAACAGGAACAGGAACGTGGAATTACCATTCAGTCTGCTGCAACGACCTGCTTCTGGGACGATCACCGTTTTAATATTATTGATACTCCTGGACACGTCGATTTTACCATTGAGGTGTACCGTTCATTGAAGGTGCTTGATGGCGGGGTCGGAGTCTTCTGTGGCTCTGGTGGCGTTGAGCCTCAGTCGGAAACTAACTGGCGATATGCAAACGATTCAGGTGTTGCGCGTTTGATTTTTGTAAATAAGCTCGATCGTCTGGGCGCTGATTTTTACCGGGTCGTTGGCCAAATAAAATCGGTCCTTGCCGCGAAGCCATTAGTGATGACGATTCCAATAGGATTTGAGGATAGTTTTGTGGGCGTTGTCGATATCCTTAGTCAGAAGGCTTATGTATGGGATGATTCAGGACAACCTGAGAATTTTGAAGTTCAGGATGTGCCGGATGATCTGAAAGAAAAGGCCGAGCAATACCGCACCGAATTGATTGAGACTGCCATTGAGCAGGATGATGAGGCAATGGAGAAGTACCTCGATGGCGAGGAGCCTGACATCGATACAATTAAGAAATGTATTCGCAAAGGCACAATCAATCTGGACTTTTTCCCGACTTACTGCGGATCAGCTTTTAAGAACAAAGGCATCCAGCTGATACTAAGTGCTGTCATTGATTATCTTCCTAGCCCGACCGAAGTGAAGCCACAGCCTGAAGTGGATATGGAAGGAAATGAAACTGGCGAATTTGCTATAGTTGACAGGGATAAGCCATTACGTGCATTGGCCTTTAAGATCATGGACGATCAGTATGGGGCCCTGACTTTCACTCGTGTCTATTCAGGAGTATTGGCGAAGGGTGTTAATATCCTGAATACTTTTACAGGCAAGGAAGAGAGGGTCGGTAGAATCGTGGAGATGCATGCTGATTCGCGTGAAGATCTTGACGAGGCGCAGGCAGGGGACATCGTTGCTCTGGTCGGTCTGAAAAATGTTCAAACCGGGCATACACTTTGTGACCCGAAAAAGCCAGCGACTCTAGAACCGATGGTATTTCCAGATCCGGT
>JABGYE010000232.1:0-38986 GCA_018675395.1 Akkermansiaceae bacterium | reverse complement strand
GGTCTAACCATACTTAAAACAATGACCAAACAAAAAACCTACAGCAATAAGAAACAGCTATAGGGATCTTAGAATTCACAATCCCCGAACAACGGACCATGAAGCAGGGGTCATTGGTCAGGTGGACTACTCACTCCCCACGATGCAGGTCGCTTGATTGGGGGGGGTAGGGGTCGGGTGGTCGGTTAGATCGCAAACTGCTACAGATGCATCACAATAATTGAATTATTGGTCTGGATGTCACTAACAGGTCGTTTAGCCCTAAGCCCACCGACCATTAGCGGTGGTTAGTGATCCTTCTTTGGTTCTTCCTAGTCTCAACTAAGAACTTCTTTTATAACATGACCATGCACATCAGTTAATCGGCGCTCAATTCCGTTATGATAAAAACTTAGTCTCTCATGGTCAAGGCCCAGAATATGAAGGACCGTCGCATAAAAATCATAAACAGTAGCCACGTTCTCGACTGCTTTGTAACTAAAATCATCTGTGGCCCCATAGCTGAAAGGAGTCTTGACTCCGGCTCCGGCCATCCAAGAAGTAAAACCCGAAGGGTTATGGTCTCTCCCACTCGCACCTTTTTGGAAAGTTGGCATCCTTCCAAATTCCGAATTGAATATAACTAAAGTGTTCTCAAGAAGGCCTCTGGCCTTTAAGTCTCTCAGTAAAGTCGCAGTGGGCTGATCAAGAACAGGTCCATGCATAGAATATTGTTCTTTTATTTTCTTATGCCCATCCCAATTACTGACCCCCTCTCCTCCGGTCTGATAAGCACCATTGAAGAGTTGCACAAATCGCACGCCTTTCTCAAGAAGTCGTCTCGCAAGAATACAGTTCTTGGCATGTGCTGTACGTAAATTCTTAATCTTGCTTCCGGACTCGTCTGCTCCGTAATCTCTAAGAACATGAGCAGGTTCGGAAGAGATATCGGAAACTTCAGGGATAGTCATTTGCATTTTGGCGGCTAATTCATAGCTGGCTATCCTCGCAGCAAGCTCACTGTCACCAGGATATTCATTCAGATGACGCTGGTTCTGTCTTTCAAGAAATGCCCTAGTAGCCTTATCGGTTATATCACTTATTCCTTTGGGCCTAGCAATGTTGCGGACCGGTTTCGAAGCATTAAATTCTGTCCCCTGAAATGCGGCTGGAAGGAATCCAGGGCCCCAACAATTCACACTGGACTGGGGAGTACCTCGAATGTCTGAGATTGCTACATAAGCGGGCAAGTTCTCTGTTTCACTTCCTAAAGCATAAGTGGCCCATGAACCAACGCTTGGAAATCCGTCCAAAGTAAAACCGGTGCACATGAAATTCTCTCCGGGCCCATGAGTGTTAGTCTTGCCAGTGAGTGAATGGATGAAGCACATTTCATCAGCTAGAGATCCAAGGTGTGGGACCAATTCAGAGATCATCTTTCCGCTCTGACCCCTGGCTTTGAATTCCCAAGGACTCTTAGTAAGGTTACCCTGCTCTCCCTGAAAAGTAATAAGCTTATCTCCTCCAGGCATTGGCTTCCCATGAAGCCTGATAAGTTCCGGCTTGTAATCAAAAGTGTCCACCTGACTGATTGCTCCAGAACAAAAAATTTGCAGCACCTGAGTCGCACGCGGCTCAAAGTGTGAATCCCGAGCAGCGTTAGGATTTCTAGAATCAATGATAGGGCGAATGGGAGCCTTACCGGGCGCACTCTCTCTGACTTTTTCTGCACCTAATAATTTTTCAGAATTGAGTAGGTGAGCAAGAGCAATACCACCAAAACCACTCACTGAGTGGGAGAGGAATTGTCCTCGGTCCATGAGATGACGCTTATCCAACATCAGAAAGTAAATAAAAATTCATTAGAATTGAACATTGCCCTGCAAAAATCAGCCAATGAATAATCACGGACAAATTCAGTCGCGTCCTTGAATTCCTCAATCAATACTGGTCTTCCATAATACAGTTGATAGGCAGTCCTTACTTGTTCTTCTACTGAATCTCCTGCCTCCTTGAGAAGTTTATCAGCCATTTTTCCAGACTGTTGAATCATGAAATGACTGTTAAAAAGATTCAAGGCCTGAATAGGTGTTGTCGATCGGCTCCGCTCAGGGATAACCTGATTGCCATCAGGACAATCAAAAGCACCAAATATCAAGTCCTGCTCCTGACGAATCTTAAACATATAAATCATTCGTCGCCATTCTTCGGGGCCAGTTTTCTCTTTAGGATGATAATGAACAACATTCTCACGATCCACATCAAGCAAATAGAATCCGGGTCCACCCATATTTAGATCAAGAGTACCAGCAACAGCCAAAATCGAATCTCTAATTGCCTCGGCCTCAAGCCTGCGTGGAGGAAAGCGCCACAGGTAACGACTCCCCGCATCTATTTTCAGAGCTTCACCTATCGGGCGGCTACTCTGCCTGAAAGTATCACTGCAAAGGATAAGCGTTAACATGTGCTTTATTGACCAATCGTTTTGCATGAATTCCGAAGCTAACCAATCTAGAAGTTGAGGGTGCGTAGGATCTGTACCATTAGCACCAAGATCACTTGGGGTATCAACTATTCCTACACCAAAGACAAATTGCCATAATCTGTTCACCATGACTCTGGCAGTTAATGGGTTCTTCTTACTTACGATGGACTGAGCAAGTTTGAATCTTCGCTGCTGCTCATCTTCATCCTCATTCATTTTCAAACTTCCCAATATTTTCAATGTATCAGGCGCAACAACTTCTCTCTTCGCCATAGGGTCACCCCTATAAAGCCGGTGCGTTTTTCCAGGCTTTTCAAATTTAGCTACCCAAGCCTTTGAGCCATTCCGGTAAGATGAAATCTCATTCCTGATTCTCTGCAGACTTTGAATGAGCTTGCGGCTCCTTTCTGCATCTTCAGCAGACAAAAAAGCAAGAAAAGCATCTTTGGCAGCAACGGCTCCGCCATACGGTTCTCGATCCTCTGAACTAGCAACCTTGTGCCATGACTGACCATCGAGGGAATGCTCAATAATGTAATCAATGGCCAACCGATCCGAAAAGTTACCTGCTCTGTCCCGGGCCCACTCGATCCTGTTGATTTTTGATGCTTTGGCAAAGGCAATCTTTACCCAACCAGTACCGGTAGTATCGGAGATCCAACTTCTGGGATTACCGTCCTTGCCATCATTAATGTGTTCAAGTTTGTGAATTTCATAACCCTTCAGGTTTCCAGAAGATTCTGCTCTGGCACCATTTTTAGCTAATGCCACGTTCTGTCCTTCAGCATTAAAAACCCTCAATTCATCAATGCATGGCTGACTGCTATTGGTACGGTGCACAGTAAACCGAACATGTTTTGTCTCAATCTCATCAAATATTTCAGTATTGCCTCGAGCATTAACCATTTCTCTCTTAGTAGCGTTTACGGTTCCTTCCGCTTTCGCTTTACTTGAAATCAATTTCAGATAGTCCAGTTCCTTAGACATGGACTGGGCCTTTTTCTCCAATTGTGCGAGTGCTTTTTTTGCTGTCTCATTATTGTTTTTTGGCATCATCCGCTCACCGTAACGGACACCCGAAAAGACAGCCTGCATCGAGTAATAATCCTTCTGTAAGATAGGGTCGAACTTATGATTGTGGCACCTCGCACAGCCTATGGTCAAACCAAGGAACGCTGTCCCGGTCGTATTGATCATATCCGCCATCTCATCGTTACGCTGCATCAACGTCAGATTAACGTCCGGGCTCTTAACAATATCATGCGGACCGGCGACTAGGAACCCTGTCCCAACATCAACACCAGAAGCATCTCCGGCCAATTGCTCAATAATGAATTGATCATATGGTTTGTCCTCATTAAAAGACCTAATCACATAGTCCCGGAAATGATAAGCCGTGAGACGTTCACGGTTCGTTTCAAAACCATTCGTTTCAGCAAATCTAACAATGTCCAACCAGTGCCGGGCGATACGCTCCCCATAGCGAGAGCTCGCAAGCACTTCATCGACAACAGAGACCCAATCATCATGGGCAATCTGTTTTAAATGTTTGCCAATCATATCTTCAGAGGGAGGTAGACCATGCATGACCTGATAAATCCGGCGAATTAACTTTCTGGGATCTGAGACAGATGAGGGGCTCAGTTTTTTACTCAGTATCTTTTCCAAAATAAAGCTATCAATTTCATTATTGCCCCAGTCTCCTTTCACCTCTGGAATATTGGGCCTTTGCACGGGCTGAAATGACCAATGGTCAGTACTAAGTTCTATGACCTTCGATGGTAAGGGCATTTGAGCCCCGGCATCTATCCATTCTGTGATGAGGGCACGTTCCCCTGCTGTCAGTTCAGGTTCTCCCTCCGGTGGCATCCTTTCCTCAAGATCATCACTATTTATTAAGTGGGTGATCAAGCTATCACCTGAATTTCCTCTTACGAAAAGAGGCTCCCCGGAACTGCCCCCCTTATTGATTCCAGCAACTGAATCAAGTCGCAGGTCACTCTTTTGCTTATCCTGACCATGACACTTGAAACATTTTGTCTCTAGTATTGGCAATATCTGATCCTCAAATTTTGCTGAGCCAGAAGCACTGCTGGCTAAAAACAAAAAATGTATAGCGGTGAGAATGACCCTCTTCACGGGAAATTAAGTATGGCGCGTAAGTGTAATCGCGTCAAGATATCGAAATGACCAAATCATTAATCCAATCAATCATCATCATTGGAATTGTTTTATTGCCATCAAAAGTCTTTTCACAGCAACTCGTTGCTCCTAAAAAAAGGCCAAATGTGCTCCTACTGGTTGCAGATGATATGAACTGGGACAGCCCCGGTTGCTTTGGTGGAGCCGCCCCTGAAATAACACCGAACATCGACAGGCTCGCTGATGAGGGGATCCGTTTTTTTAACGCTCATGTGAATATCGCTATTTGTACTCCATCACGGAGTGTCATGCTTACTGGGCTTTACCCTCAAAACAATGGAGCGAAGGCATTCCAGAGAATTCTACCCCATATAAAAACCTTACCTCATATCTTAAATGAGAATGGATTCCTTTGTGGAACCATAGGCAAACCGCTCAATCAACAGGAACTGTTTCGTTGGTCAGTGACTTATCAATGGCAAGGCGTAGGAGACGAAAACGAATGGGGAAGAGATCCTAATGTATATAAAGAATTCTGCTCTTCATTTTTTCAGATGGCAAAAGGTTCCAAGCAGCCATTCTTCCTGATGGCGAGCTCACACGATCCGCACCGTCCTTACGGAGGAGGCAAGAACGGCAAAAAACACTTTGAAAGAATAAAATCATCCAAAACATTCACAAACCAGGAAGTGGTCGTCCCCGAATTCATTCCAGATCTTCCTGATACGAGAAAAGAAATGGCGGCATATTGCACCTCGGTTCGCAGGCTAGATGATATGATGGGCACGATCCTGGATGAACTGAAGAAATCCGGACACTATGATAACACCATTGTTATCTTCCTCTCTGATCACGGTATGTCCTTACCGTTTGCAAAGACCAACTGCTACGTTCAAAGCACTAAAACGCCATTAATCATACGGTGGCCTGAAAAGATTGCTGAAGGGACTTCTGATAAGGAACACATGATATCAACAGTGGACCTCATGCCTACTATTCTTGAAGCAGTTGAAATATCCAGCGATGCGCCGACTGACGGGCGGTCCTTTCTGCCACTGCTCAAAGGAGATTCTCAGGAAGGGAGAGATGCCGTCTACACTCAATTTAATCACGTCCACGGGAGAAACCCTTACCCAATGCGTTCAGTGATAACAAAAAAATACTCCTATATCTTCAACCCATGGTCTAACGGAGAACGCTCCTATAATGCAGAGCCCATGGCCGGGTTCTCATTTAAAGCAATGAAAAGAGCTGGCGAAAAAGACCCCCTAATTAGGGACAGGGTTGAACATTTAGAACATAGAAGCGTTGAAGAATTCTATGATCTTAAAAAAGACCCTCACTCAACTAAAAACCTATTAAATTCCAAAGAGAGTCAATCGGGATACGAAAAAGAGATTTCTAATTTAAAAGACAGGATGCTCGAATGGATGATTGAATTTAAAGATCCAGCAATTAATGCTTATAAAAATCGCCAATCACCTGAGTCACTTGAAAAATTCATGGAACAATTCACTGCACGGGCAAGAGCAGAAAAGGATACTTTGGTTCCCTATGAAAAAGAAAAAGGGTATCGGTTTTAGGGCAATCTAAGCTCAGTTCCGTTCCGACCACTCTTACCTTTTGCTTTCTTTCAGATATTTTATCCCATGTTGGATTGGATATTTCCAGCCTGAAATTGATATGAGTATTTATGTTTGGTTCTTAGGCTAAATAAGTGTTAAGTTATAGACCTAAAGGACATTATAAGTGTAATGAATTTATCCAGAAGAAAATTCCTCAAAGTTAACGGCGCGGTTCTTACTTTGCCTTTCATGCCTTCGCTCGCTGCAGCGACCAAGAAAGGGACAAAACCATCCAAGAAACTGGTCATGATGTATATCCCAAACGGGATAGTGCGGAGAGGTTTCTTTCCGGGTGAAGAAGAAGCAAATTTGCCAGGTTTTGTTGGTGGTTTTAATGCTGATAAAACTAAGAACAAAGTCCGAAAGGAAAATAAGCCAGGGGTCTACCCTCTCGAGCTAACCTCAACAATGCAACCGCTCAAGGAGCTCACTAAGGACGTGACCCTAGTGACCGGAATGGACCGGACTTTTAAAAATGGCCAGGACGTCCATGCACAGGGTGCCTCATGTTATCTAACCAGCGTTTCTCCGGAGCAGGCTGCAGAAAAAGGCATGCGGTATCCGAATGGCAGGAGCCTCGATCAGGTCATCGGTGATCATGTTGGGCAATCGAGCGTTTTCAACACACTCGAAATTAGCTGTAACGGATTCACGAAGCCCAAGGAGGGTATCTATTTTAACAACATTTCCTGGTATGGACCGGATAAAATTGCTCCTTCAATTAAAGATCCTCAAAAGCTCTATGAACGACTCTTCATGGCGGACTCCTATCAGACCCACTTGACTGAAATCACTGACCTTGTCCTTGAGGATGCCAAATCGCTCTCAAGGAAGCTAGGCCGCGAAGATAAGGAAACGCTTGGCGAATTCATGGAAATGATACGGAACATTGAGGTCCGTATCGCCAAACAAAAGAAAATGATTTCTGATGCGGATATCCGTATTCCGAAAGACCAGATCCTGCCCAGAGGTGAGTACATTAAACTTCAGGCTGATCTGATGCTTCTGGCATTTCAAATGGGTATCACGAACATTAGTACTTTCATGATAGGTCCTGAAAGATGGGATGCCACTTTATTATATGAAGGCGTTTTCGATAAGCCTGTCCAGCATCACAACATGACCCATAACCAAAAAGGGGACGGTTGGAAAGGGGTACAGAAGATCGACATTTTTCACATGGAGCAATACGCTTACCTCATATCTAGGATGAAGGAGCTTAAGGAATCGGATGGAAGCTCCATGCTCGACAACTCTATAGTTACTTATGGCGCTGCCTTGGGTGATGGAGCAACTCACCAGTTCTTTGATCTTCCATTCATAGTTGCTGGAAAGGGTCAGGGACAAATCAAGCAGGGAAAATTCATTCAGTGCAAGAGTGGAACACTGAATTCCAATATGTGGCTGTCAATAGCAAATCTCATGGGTGTTGAAATGGACGCTTTTGCTGACAGTTCCGACGTCATCTCTGATCTTTGGGCATAAGATTAATTTTCCAATGCAAAGAGACAAATGTAAAATCAGGGGCCTCCTGATGCCTGTCATCTCTTTGATTATCATTACTCATGTGCAGGCCAATGAATTTGATTCATTTCTAAAACCGCTATTCACGCAGAACTGTAACAAGTGCCACGGGGATAAAAAGGTAAAGGGCAAAGTCAACCTGAAGGAAATACAAAGCCTAGAACAGTTCATGGGCAAACCCGAGATGATCAAAGAAATGATCGAAGTGGTTGATGCAATGGACATGCCACCTGAAGATGAGCCCGCACTAGCCGATGCCGATAGGACAAGACTGGTAAGCTCTCTTAAAAATATTCTCAGGGCCTCGACTGCTGGAGCAAAAAAGGAAGATTCCTATCTGCGAAGGCTTAACCGGTTCCAATACAATAATACGATCAAGGATCTGTTCGGACTTAATAATGATGTCTTCAATATTCAGGAAAAATTGATGACAAGGCATGACAATTACATTCTCAATGAAAAGGTACCCGACACAATCAAAGTGTCCTGCCTATCTCTGCGTAAAGAAGGGGGAATGAAAAATGTGGACACTTTTCCACAAGACCTACGCGCAGAGCATGGCTTTGATAACCAAGCAAACCAACTGACATTATCACCGCTCCTTCTTGATTCATTTCTTAAACTCAGCGTATCTATTTTAGAGAGTCCGGATTTCAACGAAGGTTCCGTAGCAATATGGAACGAATTTTTCAAAGCTCCCGAAGCCAACAAAAATCCTATAGATGAAATCAAAAAACGCCTCGGCCCATTCATGAGGAGGGCCTTCAGGGGGCCAATTGATGAAGAAACGCTGAACAGATACTCTAATTACGGCCTCAAAAAAATAAACACTGGATCATCTTTCACTGAGGCCATGAAAAAGACGGCTTCAGCGATACTCTCCTCACCAAAATTTCTTTTCCGTTATGGGCATAATAGTGATCAGCAAGATCCTTACGTAATCGCTTCCAATATTTCGTTTTTCCTCTGGGCAAGTGGTCCAGATGATGAACTACTAAACCTTGCAGAAAAAGGCAAATTGCAAAGCCCAGACTCAATGATGCAAGCAGTGGACTATATGTTCAAGAGCCCTAAAATTGAGAGGTTCCTCGACACTTTTCCTTCACAGTGGATGCAACTCGAGAATGCTTTGGCAGCGACACCAGATCCGGGAAAGGCAAGATTATTTAGTCTAGATAAAAACAATCCAGCTAGCCTACAAATGGTTCTGGAACCCCTGCTTTTATTTGACACTGTTTTCATTGAAAACAGACCAGTTCTCGAACTCATCTCACCAAATTTCAGTTACCGAAGTGAATTTCTTAAAGATTGGTACGAATCAGATCTCCGGCCTCCCAGCTTTGATGCTTCCTTAATTATTGAAGAGAACCGATCTAAAGATATTCAAAGAAAAGAATTATCCGACAAGATCAACGCTTCACAAAAAGATCTTGATGCTCTTATTAAACCTATAAAAGACCGAATATTAAAGAAGAGGCGACAACTCGCAGGAACACAGAAACCCATTGATCTGATGCCATTCGCGGCTTGGGAATTTAATGGGGATCTCAAAGACTCGGTAGGTTCCCTTGACCTGAAAAATCATGGGAAGATAAAATTCGATGGAGGAGCAGCAGTGCTTCAAGGCGGCACTTACCTCCAGAGCAAAGCGCTGCCAATGGACCTCGGAGCTAAGACTCTAGAAGTTTGGTGCAAAGTTCATAACGTAGACATGAAAGGTGGTGGCCTCATGGGAATTCAAGGCCCTGGCGATTTCTTCGATACTATTGTAATTGGTGAAAGAAAGAACAGACACTGGATATCAGGCAGTAACGGTTTTGCCCGTACCCTCGATTTTCCTGATTCTTTTCCTGAGAAACAAGCAAACGAACGGCTTCATCTTGTCATGGTTTACAAAGAGGATGGCACGACGGCTCTTTATCGAAATGGTCAACCATATGGAAAACCATTTAAAAAAGGTGCCGCTAAGTTTCCAAAGAATCAGAGCTCTGTAATTTTTGGTACGCGCCATTTGCCGGCAGGTGGAAGCAGACGCCTGGACGTCACACTGGCCCGAGCACGCTTTTATAATAGAGCTCTCAGTGCAGAGGAAATTGCCGCTTCGAGTAGTGGGCTGAATTTATTTGTCTCTGAAAAACAATTACTGCAAGTACTTACTGACGAACAAAAAAATAAAAGAAGTTCTTTAAATACAGTGATCAGTGAATCCGAAAATGCATTGAAGAAAATTTCGAAGAATGCTGATCCAAACAAAGCGCGTCAGGAAATTCAACGCCGTTACGATGATGAAATTCGTAAGAAATTATATTCTCAAACTTTCCAAAGAGTCGCCGCCTCAGATCCGCGTTATGGGGGGATTATCACAAACGCAGCAATGTTAAGCATGACTTCGGGACCAAAAAGAACGCACCCAGTAGCACGAGGAGCTTGGGTACTTGGTGTTGTGTTTAATGATCCGCCGCCGCCGCCGCCCAATGATGTGCCACCCCTAAAAGAAGAGGATGGCGGAAAAAATCTAACGATCAGAGAAACCTTTGCAAAGCATAGGGAAAATCCTGACTGTGCTGGCTGCCATTCGAGGATAGATCCGCTAGGCTTCGCACTTGAAAATTTCGATATCACTGGAAGGTGGAGAGATAAATACGAAAATGGGCGGGATGTCGATATGAGTGGCAAATTAGTTCGCAAACACGACTTCAAAAGCATCGTTGAATTTAAGAAATCTCTTGCCAAGGAAAATAAACGCATAGCAAAAGCATTCATAGGCCATCTCCTAAGGTTCTCACTTTCGAGGGAACTTAGTCCCTCCGATTCATTAGTAATAGATCGTATCTTAGAAGAAACAGAAAAAGATAATTTCAAAATCCAATCATTGATAAGAGCCGTAATATTGAGTGATAGCTTTCTCCAATCTTAAAGACTGTAACAATTATAACACATTGGTATGAAACTTCTTAGGCTGTGGAATTCATTTTTAATTTCCCTTGTGATTTTTTTAACAGAATCAATTGCAAATGAATCCACGGTCACCGCGACATTTAAAAATGACGCAAAGTATAAAGGGACAGATGATACCTTTGTTAGAAAAGGAAGTGGATTTTCTGGAGGAATGTCGAACTTCGGGAGATGTCCAACGATCGAAATAAACGAACAGACGCGATTAGGGCTGATTCGGTTTGACGTGTCCTCACTGTTCAAAAAATATGTTAAGATCAAATCTGTAACCCTCAGGCTCTTCAGTAAAAATGCTCCTAAAAACGGTAGCATTGCCGCGCACAGGCTCAACATTGCAAACTCGGCCTGGCGTGAAGGTGGTAATTGTGGAGGCACTGTCATCGGAGGGAATCGTCACGAAGTGACATGGTTCCATCTTGCGGATTATGGAGGGTTTCCGTCACCACCGCCTAGCTGGGCCAGCAGAACAGCAGGGCCAGCAACTGCAGGTGTAGATTATGATGCGAAGGCTCTTGGTTTAACGAATAATAAATCATCACAAGAAAATACCGGATTCGACATTGTTTTTGAGGGTGATTTAAATGGCCTTATCAATGATTGGGCACTCGCAGCGCCAATTGCAGAACTACGTGACAGGGGTGGAAACCCTTCTTGGACAGCTGATTGGAACTGGGCACAGCCGGCAGCAGAAACAGCCAACGAAGGCATTCTACTAAAGGGCACTGCTGGAACAGTTCACATTTTCCACAGCAGCGAAGCAGAAAATCCTGAACTGCGGCCACAACTCATTGTGACTTATCAGCCAAGAACCAAAGACTAAGCCGTATTCGAAAATTTGTTCTTGAGCTCGAAACCTTCTTTTGCGTAGAATACAACTCATTGGATATGAGTAATTTGCGTATATTACATTTAGTTTTATTGGGTTTTTTTTGTTGTTTAAACCAGATATTAATATCTGCCACAATTGTACCAATCGGTGTCGATGAAGAAACGAACGATGCCTGGAGATCATCGGATATCCAAAAACCCTACGGTGACGAAGATAATATTTATGGTTCGGACGGATGGCTGATCGCTCAGTACCCTAATGGAGATGTGAACAATACGTTACAACCTCCATACGCAGAAATAACAATTCTTGGAAAAGGTTATGAGGGAGTCGGTGCGGAAATACATCAAGCCAAATTCGATGATGTTACCCAGACAGGAACAGGTAATGTTCCCGACCGGGTCTGTGGTGACTATTGGGCAAACTCTGGCCCGACAGGAACGATCGATGATTTTTTTGAAATTACTCTGACAGAAGATACCAGTTTCCGTCTTGGAGTCATCACTGACACGACTCCTGATAACCCGCCGGGACTTCTCTGGGAAGCATCAAGATCAGTCAAGGTGAGTGGCCCGGACGGCATCGAATCGGACCTTGTTGATGCGGTAGGACCGGACGAGGAATGGCGGGATGCGGATGTTGATTATGTAATCTTTGATGTTAGCGGGAATGCAGGAGACGTATTCATTATTGCGGGCGAACAGGATGACCGGTGGGAAGCTAATGCACTTGGAGGCATATTTTTTGATCCTCCATTTTCAAAAAGTTTTGAAATTACTCAAATAATTCGAGATCCAGATACCGGATCGATCACTATTGAATTCAGCTCTTCGGCAGGTGCAGTATATGGGATTGATGCTTCTACTGATCTGAATAATTGGGATGAGCTTGATGATGGCCTGATTGGAAGCAAGGATAGGACTGAATTCGTGGACAATTTTTTAGCGCCGGAAAACAATGGTGGCCAACTCTTTTATCGTATTCGAAAATTAGAGTGAACTAATGGCTAAAGAGTCTAATTACTTCTTCACTTAACGAAGAAATATATTTTTAAGTCCAGCATCAAATACAACAATTAGGCATGGCAGTCATTAAATGGCGAAACTTATTACTGTTTTGCCTTGTATGTATTCTTTCTACAACTCAAGAGCCAGCAACAGCAATAACCGTAGTCTTTAAAAATGACAAAGATTATCAGGGAACTGATGATACTTTCGTCCGAAATGGGAGTACGTTCTCAGGCGGGATGTCAAATTTCGGGAAATGCGCATACATAGAAATCAACGCCGAGACAAGGCTAGGACTGATTAGATTTGATGTCTCGTCATTAAATAAAAAATACGTTCAAATCAATTCTGTTACTCTAAGGTTATTTAGTAAGAACGCTCCACAAAACGGAAGCATCTCTGCACACAGACTCAACATTGCCAACTCGGCTTGGCGTGAAGGTGGAAATTGCGGAGGCACTGTGTTCGGAGGGAACCGTCACGAAGTCACATGGTTCCATCTCGCAGATTATGGTGGATTGTCAGCAAAGCCCAGCTGGGCCAGCGGAACTGCAGGACCAACAGATCCGGGGATCGACTATGATGATGAAGCTCTAGGTTTGACAAATAATGTAGATTCAAGTGAGGATACAAAATTTGACATTGAGTTTGATGGTGACCTGAATGCTCTAATCGATGATTGGTCCCTTTCAACTTCAATTTCTGGGCTCCATGATAGAGGAGGGAATCCATGTTGGACATCCGATTGGAACTGGACTCAGCCAGCACCAAAAACTACCAATGAGGGTATTCTATTAAAGGGTTCTGAAAATACAATTCACGTTTTTCACAGTAGCGAAGCAGAAGATAAAGAACTACGGCCGCAACTTATAGTCACTTATTCTTCGACCTTCGAAATCATTAAAATAATTCGGAATCCTGATACCGGATCAGCTACCATTCAATTCAGTTCCTCGCCAAGTGAGGAATATGCTGTTGATGCTTCTACTGACCTGAATAATTGGGAGGAACTTGATGATGGTGTCATTGGAAAGAAAGATAAGACTGAATTCGTGGATGATTTCTTGGCACCAAAAAATAAAGGAGAAGAGCTCTTTTATCGTGTTAGAAAATTATAACACTTTAGTGATCCACATTACCTTAGGTATTTATTTAATGAAAACCGCTGCCTTAGCCCGTTCCATAGTTTCCCACAGTTTTCAAAGTTAGTCAGGATTAAGATCCGTTGAGCATCCCGGCTCCTGAGGGATCTGATATGCCCCGTTCCTAACCACAGCAGGGAAACGAAAATGCTCCCTGAGGTGTGGAATGTACTCCAGAAAATATTTTTCGTGACCAAGGACAATGTGATTGAAAAAGACCAAATGATGATGGATCTGGCCCATGTCCCCGACGTGAGGTATGACCTTAACAGGGTACTTGGTTGAGAGAATGGACACTGCCAAGTACTCACTGATCCCTGCGAGCCTAGTGCAATCGGCCTGGACTACCCCAACAGCTTCCGCTTCAAGAAAATTTTTCCAAATGATCCGGTTACTTACCGCCTCACCAACGGCCACTGGAACCGGGCTAATGGCCTTAGCAATTTTCTGGTGAGCGAGGATATCATCTGGTTGTGTAGGCTCCTCTACCCAGTAAGGATCCATTTTTTGAAGTTGCTCACAAACCTCCAAAGCCTTGGGCAGTGACCATGCCTGATTCGCATCAACCATAATCCTCGCAGAGTCACCCACCGCTTCACGTACCAAAGTGGCTCTTCTGATGTCCCGTTCCGGATCAGGAGAACCAACCTTAAGCTTCATTGCGGTAAAGCCCTCATCCATTGCTTTGCGGGCATTTTCCATTATCCGTTCATCGCTATATGCAAACCATCCAACGGACGTATCATAGCCGGGATATCCTTCATTGAGTAGGCCCTCCCTGTCCTTTCTTGTCGGTAGTTTTTCTTTCAAAATGGCAAGAGCCTCCTCAACTGTAAGGACCTCCTCAAGGTAAGAAAAATCGATTAGTTTAATGATCTCATTAGGTGTCAGATCCAGAAGTAATTTCCACAGAGGAACTCCGCGAGACTTGGCCCATAAGTCAAAACAGGCATTGGTAATGGAAGCCAAAGCAAGATGAATAACACCCTTATGAGGACCAAGCCACCGGATCTGGTGATGCTCAGCAATGGAGCGCTGGAAGGCTCCAAAATCAGACATCAACTCTTCAATTTCTTTACCAATTAGCGGCTCTGAAAGCAATTTAATTGCAGAACTGACCAGATCAGTGCCTCCGCCTAGGGTATATGCAATTCCAGTCCCAGAGCATTGTGGATCAGCAGTAGTGAGTCGAGTAACCCCGTACCCGTATTGGGGATCTTTGTGAACTGCATCAGATCCGGCTCCGTCCAACAGATCAAACCTGCGATCCTCAGCCCTTATCTCTTTAATGACTGTCTCCACGTAACGTATTCTTAATTAGCCAAGTTGTAATTGGGAGGCTCAATGCCTAGCAGATACTTGCGGAAAAAATCCTTGCGCCTTCGGTCCCCGTGCCTACCTCCACCACCATGACCTCCACCTGGAACAACAATCATATCAAAGTCCTTATTTGCCTTAATGAGTGCATCAGCAAGCCTAAGAGTTGACTCTGGTGGAACATTCGTATCCAACTCACCAACTATTAAAAGCAACCGCCCGCGCAAACGATGAGCATTATCAATATTAGATGATGCTGAATAATGTGATCCTACCGGATATCCCATCCACTGCTCATTCCAAGAAGCCTTGTCCATTCTATTATCATGGCAGCCACACGATGACACGGCGACCTTGTAAAATTCGGGGTGAAAGAGTAGTGCTCCAGTCGAACTTTGGCCCCCAGCTGATCCTCCATGAATACCTACCCTTGAAATATCATACCATGTGTTCTTTTCAGCGTAAGCCTTATGCCATAATATCCTGTCAGGAAACCCAGCATCTTTAAGGTTCTGCCAGCAAACATCATGGAAGGCCTTGGATCGGTTCGCGGTTCCCATACCATCAATTTTTACCACTACAAATCCCATGTCCGTCCAGGAAGAAAAACGTCTGCCAGCGCTGAATTGTTTAGGAACATAGGAATCATGAGGGCCCGCATACATGTCTTCTATTACCGGGTATTTCTTTTTTGGATCAAAGTCCTTGGGCCTTGCCACGATGCCCCAAATACCAGTTTTCCCATCGCGACCATTGGCCCTGAAAACTTCAGGTGCCTTCCAGCCACTCGCTTCAAGTTCGGTAATGTCTGCCTTTTCAAGTTCACATACTAGGCTCCCGTCCGAGACGCGTCGCAAATTATGGACCGGCTCCATGTCTACGCGAGAATATTGATCAATGATATATTTGCGATCAGGAGAATAGGTAATGTTATGCCAGCCATTGCCCTGAGTGAGGGCCGTGAATCCCGTCCCATCAAAATTGACTCGGTAATAGTGCATAAGATAAGGGTCCTGTGCCTCATTTAGGCCCGAAGCTCTGAACCATATCTGCCTCTTCTCCTTATCAATCCAGTCCACATAGCGAACAACGAACTTACCCTTGGTAATTTGGTTCTTGATCTTGCCTGCCTTAACATCAATCAGGTAGAGGTGCCGCCAGCCGTCTTTTTCCGAAAGGTAAATGATTTCATTTGTCTCATCCAACCAATTGACCAAGGGAACCCCAAGATCCTTAGGATGCTCTGTCCATATAAAAGTCTTCGCAACATCATCAATGATATTGCGAAATTTCCCAGTAACTGTGTCCACCTCAATGACGCGGAACCGCTGATGTCCACGGTCAATTTTTTGATACCTGAAGTGTCTGCCATCTTGAGTCCACCTTAGTCGGGGGGCCCTGAAATCAATGATACCGACCTCGGGTTTTGTATGGGTTTTCTTTTCAACATCGAAATGATTCAGTTCATGAGTAGTAAACTTATCCCCGGGCAAAGGATAGCGGCGAGTGCGAAGGTTGGCCCGGCCACCCCCCTTTGGAGATGATTCAACCAAGTGAACGTCTCCTATAGATCCAGGCTGTACCCGGAAAGCAAAGAGTTTCTTTGAATTAGGTGCCCAGTAAGGGTCCTGGTAGGGGTTTCTATCCTTGCCATCCTTACTTAACTGAATCTCCTCCTCTCCTTCCGTTGCACGTATAAAGATATTGTGATCACGAATGAAAGCTCTCCAATTACCGTCAGGAGACATTTCCCTGCTCGGCCTGTATGATCTGGGCTTTCGCTCTTTGTTATTGTTGGGATCTTCTGTTTCAGATTTTCTCCGCTTAATTACATTCTTAGGTTTTTCAAGTTGAGTCAGCACATGGGTCTTGAGTTCACAAATGAAGAACCGCCCGAAAGCACGAAAAGAAACCGTGTCATTACTTAAGTCAAAACTCAGCCCATCAATTGGAAGTTTATGCGCCTCTACTTGATTCTGACTAATTTTGGACAATGCGTCGGCCAACTTTTTATGATCAAAAGCCAAACGGCGCATGCCTTTATCCATATCAACCAAAACAAATTCACGGTGCCCCTTAGCCAAATCATTGCGGTACCAAAAATGTGTATTGTCCTCGGACCACTGAGCATTGATCCGGCTCTTGTATACATTACCTTTCGCAATGTCAGTAAGGATGCAGGAAACCCCCATGAAGACTAAGGCCTTAAGTAGTAAAAATGATAAAATTAAACAACAAGATGCTTTCATGAATTATTGAATAAAAATGATCTGAAATTGACCCTAAGACAATACACAAAACTTTGTTATGCCTACAATAACTCAAAAGAAAGGCGAGGGCGGGAATCGAACCCGCGAATACCGGTTTTGCAGACCAGCGCATTACCACTTTGCTACCTCGCCATTTGCCCGAATCGTAATCGGTCTCGCCTCGTGAGGCGAGCAAGTTAGATATCCCTAACTGTGATGGCTGTCAATCCCCTGAAAAACTTTTTCACTGAGGATATTACTTAAGCAATGCTTATAAATTCCCAGATCTAATTGCATTTTGATTTCCTGAAGACTTTATTTCGAAGGTAAAAATACATTATAATAGAATAAATCAATCTACTACATTCTCCTTCAGTAGATTTGAAATGATTCATGCGAGCACTAATTCAAAGAGTGAGAAAAGCTTCTGTTTCTATTGGAGGAGAGACTTATAGCGAAATTGGAACTGGACTCCTTGTTTTACTTGGAATCGAGTCTGCCGATACAGAAGAGGATTTGTTGTGGCTAACGGGCAAAGTCTCAAAGATAAGGATCTTTGATGATGGGGCCGGACAGATGAACCTTTCATTATCTGACGTCAGCGGCGAGATGCTAGTCGTGAGCCAATTCACGCTTCATGCAAATACCAAGAAAGGAAATCGTCCATCCTTCATCAGAGCAGCCAGGCCAGAGCATGCAATTCCTCTTTATGAAAAATTTATTTCTGAAATGGAAAAGAAAATTGGGAAGCCGGTATTAACGGGAAAATTTGGAGCTTCAATGCAAGTCTCTCTCACTAATGATGGACCTGTAACAATATGGATTGACTCTAGGAATCGGGAATAGATTCTGTATCTTCAGTTCCTTCATCAGGTTCTCTTTTGAGGCGCGGCTTTAGCCGTATAGCTGTTCCACAATACATACACCGCATCCATTTGAATAAGATAAGATGAAGCGCCGTGGCAACAGAATATCCCATCAAAGGAAGATTGTGTGCTAGACGGTGCTTGTCACAGCGGCGCATCCTAAAGAATTGGCAACTACACACGCGGCACCTCGTTCGCAATGTGGCTGAAAAATGCATGAGACTAATGACCACAAAAACCACCATGATGGGAAGAGCAACGGCCAGACCAAAAAAGGTAGAATCAAAATATAATGCAAGAGGCAAAACAATGACTGTCGCCAACAAAACGAATCGGTTAATTAAAACTAAGAAACTAGTAAATGCGAGTCTACCTGGTTGTGGATAGGGCACGCCTCTCTCAACTGCACGAGGCAATCTCCCATCAAAAAACTTTGGTTTTTCAGAAAAATTATTAGCCCCACGAACACGGCCACCTGCAAGAGGATCGACTCTACTTTTTCCTTCACGATATTCTTCAAGACTAACAACCTTGGATTTGTCTATTGTATCCTGCTTGGGCTCATCAACGTAGACTTGCTGCTGAGTAATGTTTGCCTTTGAAACAGAATCCTCATTTGAAGGTACCGCACTGCCGGCATTTGTATCAATCAAGTTATCAGTTTGTAGCATCTTTGACTGCAACTCTACTGTTCCTTTGACAACCACTTCAGCGACTTCTTCAATTTCGTCAGCAACGTCAACCTCAGCCGATTCCCAATTTAAGGACAAATCTTTAGCTTCTGATAATTCATTCTTATCAGTGCTATTTTCAGGAATATCTTGCTTCGTATCCAATGAACTATCGATCATTAATTTTGTCCCTTACAATACCATAATGGGACAATGCAGAATAGTGATTTTACAGCTTTATGATAAATTCTGCAACATTTCGTGAAGCTGTTCTAACCTTTTTCTAAGATCATCCTTGCGATCAAGGTTCTCCTGGACAACTTCTGCAGGGGCTCTTTCTGTGAACTTGGGATTCGATAATTTACCGCTAATTTGTTTTAGATCCTTCTCCGCCTTATCAATATCCTTATTGATTCTCTTCTTTTCTGCCTCAATATCAACGAGTCCCTCAAGGGGCATGTACATTTTCCCGATCGGTGTTAAAAAAGTCGGAGTACCTGCACTGGGATCATAAGATTCCGAAACAGATATCTCGCCAGCACCGCTGAGGATCTTCAATGTTTCCAACTCTTCTGTTGCCCATTCAACCGAAGGACTAAGGTAAAATTTAACATTACGATTTGCAGCAAGATTATATTGAGCCTTTAGATGCCTTGCACGAGCAGTTGCCTCGTGAATTGCGCTTGTCCTTTCCTTGGCCTGCTCAATTAACTGGGAATCAAGCCCTTCCATCACGGGAACCTCTGGGAGGCGAACTGACATCAGAAGCTCCCCATTTTCTGTAAAACCAAGTTTTTCCCATAATTCTTCGGTAATATGAGGCATGTAGGGATGCAATTGCTGAAGGAATCGTGCAAACACAATATCAACGACAATGAGAACTGTCTCCCTGCGGCCAGAATCCGCATCATCCCTAAAATATTGCTTAATAGACTCGAGATACCAATCACAGAACTCACTCCAGAAAAAATCATACAGTTTGTTTGCGATCTCCTGAAATTTATATGCTGAATAGGATATGCTTATTTCTTCTAGGAGCGCATCCAATTTTGAAAGGATATCAATATCGTAAATTGATAAATTATTAATATCAGGTAACTGACACACTCCTTCAGGACCACCTTGCATCTGACGGAAGCGTGATGCATTCCAAAGTTTATTTGCAAAGTTACGCCCTTCCTCAACTTGTGGACAATCAACGCCCTCAGAAGAGTCCTTCTTCTTATTTTCTATGAACCGAACGTCTGTTCCAGTGGGTGCGATTCTCATAATTGAAAAACGCAAAGCGTCTGCTCCGTACTGAGCAATGAGATCAAGAGGGTCAGGAGAATTCCCCAGACTCTTGGACATCTTTCTGCCCTTCTTATCACGAATGATGCTCGTGAAGAACACATTCGCAAATGGTCTCTTCCCTGTAAATTCATATCCTGCCATTATCATACGCGCGACCCAGAAAAAGATAATATCTGGTCCAGTAACTAAATCGGTAGTTGGGTAAAATTTCTCCCTGGTCTTTTCATCCATAGTCGCAAAAGGCCACAGCCACGAACTAAACCATGTATCAAGAACATCATCGTCCTGAATCCAATTTTCTTCATCAGAAGGAGGTTCAAGAGAAACGTGCAAATCGTCCCCGCAGGTTTCCTTGTCCAGTGATGGCGCTGATTTAAGTTCTTCGGCCCTGTCCTTACGGTACCAGACCGGAATCCTATGGCCCCACCAGAGTTGGCGGCTAATGCACCAATCTTGTATATTTTCCATCCAATGAGCATAAGTCTTTGCCCAGCGCTCAGGCCGAAACTTAATTTCACGATCAGAAACAGCCTTAGTAGATTCACTTACCTTTGGATATTTAAGGAACCATTGCATTGAAATTCTGGGCTCAATAGGCACATCGGCTCTCTCACTGTACCCAACATTATTTTCATATTCTTCTACACGAATCAGTAAACCCATCTCATTTAACTTCTCCGCAACAAGTTCACGCGCTTTGAACCGGTCAATGCCTTCAAACTCTTCTCCAGCCAATGCATTGAGTGTGCCGTCAGGATTAAGCACATCAATTATTTCTAGATCATTCTTAATTCCTATTTCAAAATCGGCCTTATCGTGAGCCGGGGTTACTTTCAGTACTCCAGTTCCAAATTCTGGATCAATATGTTCATCAGCAATGATTGGAATTTCTGTTCTTGGAAAAGGACGCACCGCGTTCTTACCTATTAATTCTGAATACCTATCATCATTAGGATTCACTGCCACCGCGCTGTCTCCCATGAGTGTCTCAGGCCGTGTCGTTGCTATCTCTAAAAATTCTCCTTCCCGATCTGCAATCTCATACCTCATGTAATAGAGTTTGCTCTTCTGCGGTTTCATGATCACCTCCTCATCAGAAAGAGCAGTCAAGGAAGAAGGGCACCAGTTAACCATTCTCTTGCCGCGGTAGATCTTCCCGCTATTGAAGAAATGCACAAAACAATCCTGGACTTGCTTTGAATAATCATCGTCCATCGTGAATCGCTCACGGTCCCAGTCACATGAACAACCTAACTTCTTGAGTTGTTTAATAATTATTCCTCCATGCTTTTCTTTCCATTCCCAAGACCTTTTTAAAAAAGCATCTCGGCCAATGTCACGTCGCCCTTGACCCTCAGAATCACGCAAGTGCTTTTCAACTTTCGACTGAGTGGCAATGCCAGCATGATCAGTTCCTGGAAGCCAAAGTACCTCTTTACCCTCGGCCCGAGCGCGCCTCGCCAGAATATCCTGAATCGTATTATTTAAGACATGACCGAGCGTAAGAACCCCAGTCACGTTAGGTGGCGGGATTACAATGCTGTAATGCTCATTTTCTACAGATGGATTTGCATGGAACGCTTTAGCGTTTATCCACTGGGAAAACCACTTTTCTTCTACTTGACCGGGTTCGTAAGCCTTGGGTATTTCGACTGACATTGAAGGCGGAAATAACTTGATCGAACCCCACTTTGCAAAATTTAATTACTGTTCAGCTAAAATATTTAATTTGCACTAGAACTGTAAAAGTACAGAAATTAACTATAACCCGTAATTTTGACCCTGTTTACTCTATTCAATCACCCAAAACAAAAATTTATCCTTATGTGGAGAATGATGAGCATTTTGTGCATTTTGTGCATTTTTTCTTTTGTCGAAAAATCCGATGCCGCTGCTTGGACAGTGATCAAGCATAATGGTCGGGAATATGTTACTGCTCAAAACATCAAAGACTTTTACCGATTCAGTTCCCTAGAGATAAATAAAGGGTCATTGAAATTCAGATCGCCCAAAATTGAAATGCTTATAAAGAATGGGTCTGATAACCTTTACATTAATACCGTTCTTTTCCGATTAAGTTACAAAGTCATTCAAAAAAATAATAACTATCTATTTTCTCGCATTGATCTGGCAAAACTCATTGATCCGGTATTAAGGCCAAGCTACATCAAAACAGCGAGACGGTTCAGGACTGTAATTATTGATCCGGGTCATGGAGGCACTGATCCCGGAAGCGTTAATGGTTATGGCAAGGAAAAGGATTACAACTTGAGACTTGCCAAAATCTTACTGCGCGATCTTGAACGTAAAGGGTTCCGTGTCAGAATGACCAGATCAACAGATTCTTTTCCTACACTTGGGCAGCGAGTCATATACGCTAACCGAATAGCCGACTCGATTTTCGTCTCGTTACACTTTAATTCGTTTACTAACAAAGCAGCTAAAGGCATAGAGACTTATGCGCTCAGTCCTCAGGGATCTGGAACTCATAACGAAAGAGGGGTTAAAAATAATTTTCTCAAAGGAAATGCCAGAGACTCAGAAAATATTGCCTTGGCAACAGCAATACATGCATCCGCAATCAAAAAAACTCAGGCAGATGATAGGGGAATAAAGAGAGACAGATTCACGGTCCTAGCCGGTCTTACAATGCCTGCAGTTCTAGTCGAAGGCGGATTCTTAAGTAATTCACAAGATGCTCGCAAAATCGCAAGCACGGCGTACTTGTCCCTACTTTCAAACGGAATAACGAGCGGTATAGTCGCTTACCGAAACGCTTTGCGTTAGGGTGCCAATCTGGTAACTCTCGTCCTTTCCGCTATCAAGATAGAGGACAAAACCCTAAAATCCTCTTCATGATCACCACTAAGAATACAATAGGTATAATCTTTCCACCTCTTAATTTCATCAAGTGCTGTCTGCATACGCAATTGAAAGGTATCCTCGTCTTCACTGCCCCTACCGCGTAGCCTCTTTTCAAGTTCAGCTGTATTTGAGGTAGTAAGAAAAATATCAACGAGCGCATCTGATATCACTGGATCCTTAGAATCTCGCACTTGGTCTGCTCCCTGAACGTCGATATCCATAATTACATCCTTCCCATCATTTAATATATCAACCACAGCATTTGATAGTGTTCCATATTGCCACTTGTGAACTTCTGCATGTTCAAGGAATTCATTATTTTCCACTCTTTTTGAGAACTCCTCATCGCTAAGAAAATGATAATCCTTCCCATCAACCTCTCCTTCGCGTGCTGACCGGGTAGTGCATGATATTGAAAAAGCTAGATTGCCATCTTCATCCAAAGCTCGACGCAATAGGGTCGATTTACCGGAACCGGCCGGACCCGATAATAAAAACAAAATTCCCTTACGGAAGCCTTGAGTTCCTGGCAGATCTTCAGTGCTCATCTATTCAATATTTTGTATTTGTTCCCTAATTTTTTCTAGCTCTGTCTTCGATTCTACGATGATCTGAGCAATTGAAGCATCATTTGCCTTGCTGCCAATCGTGTTTATTTCACGGCCCATTTCCTGAACAAGAAAATCCAAGGGCCTGCCAACAGCTTCATCACTCTCAAAATATTTATGGCACTGAGCAAAGTGACTCTCGAGCCGGGTAACCTCCTCTGAAATATCACAACGCTCAGCGAATAATCCAATTTCCTTAATCAGCCTTTCGTCATCAAGGTTCAATTCAATGTCTGCCGAATCAAGTCTCTTAATTAAATTTTCCCTATGCCTTTCCACAACGCTGGGAGCCTGCTCGGAAATTTGTTGCAGAAAACTTTTCAGTGACGTGAGTCTTGATTCCAAATCAGATTTTAAATGTGCCCCTTCAGTAGAACGCATCTCTAATAATTTAGAGAGAGATTCTTTTAATGCTTTCTGAACAAATGGCCAGGCGTCCTCTGGCTCTGGGAGGGTTTCTCCGAGCTGAATCACGCCAGGGGCTCGGCTAGGATCAAATCTGGAAACGAGCCCGTTCAATCCAAGGCGCTCCTCAAGCTTTGTAATTGCCGCTGCATATTCTTCAGCCAACGGCAGGTTAATCGTTAATGAACCTCCCTGGGCTTCTGCCGATTTCAGAGAAATTCCCACATTTATCCGGCCCCTTGAGACTACCTCACTCACTTGCTTTCTAATGCGTGAATCTAATGCACTTAACTCTCGGGGAAGATTCACAACAATATCTGCTTGCTTACGGTTCACCGATGCAACCTCAACTCGATAAATGAGGTCATCATTCAAGGCCTCCCCGCAACCAAATCCAGTCATGCTCTTCATATATGATTAAGGAAAGAACGAAGATCGCTTCATGACAAACTGAATCTCATAAAAGAGTCTATATTCTTGGATGCATCGCTCAGCCATGTAGAGATATATTAAAGATAAAAATACATTTATTACTGATTTTCTAAGTATAATTCGAACGCAAAGAGGGCCAGAATTGACTTCGCGGCACGAGGTCGTATCTTCTCTATCGATATAAGAAAAATGACTGCGTTAAAAATAAAGCGTGAACAAAAAACCAGAACTTATTTATCTGGAGCGCAAATTCTTATACTGCTCGGCCTTTAGGCCAGAAATTAAATTCCTCCCATTCTGTACTCCCTCGCTTTAAGGGTGAAATGTATCCAAAATCGAAATGAAGTCATCAAGCTTGAAAAAATACAGGCCTTTTAGCCCAGTAGACCTTTCAAACCGTCAATGGCCAAATCAGGCAATAACGGTAGCGCCGACATGGTGTAGCGTGGATTTAAGAGACGGCAACCAAGCTCTTGCCGTTCCCATGAATGTTTCTCAAAAACTTGAACTTTTTGAGCTCCTTGTGAGTATCGGCTTCAAAGAAATCGAAATAGGATTCCCTTCAGCCTCAGACACTGAATTTGAATTTATACGCAAGCTTGTTGATGAAAAGCTAATACCTGATGATGTAAAGCTTCAGTGTCTAGTTCAGGCAAGAGAGCACCTAATCCGCCGAACCTTCGAAGCTATAGAGGGTGTCCCAAAGGCAATTATTCACATATACAATTCCACTTCCCCCTTGCAGAGAAGAATTACTTTCGGTGGCGCAAGTCAGGAAAAAATCAAGCAAATCGCTGTAGAGGGAACTGCCCTGATAAAGGAACTAATTGATACAGTTCCTCAAACCCAAGTGGATCTAGAATATTCGCCAGAGAGCTTCTCAGACACTGAACTTGAATTTGCTCTTGAGGTGTGTCACGGCGTCATGGACGTATGGAATCCATCTTCAACAAATCCAATTATATTAAATCTTCCTGCTACTGTTGAATGGACTACCCCAAACGTGCATGCTGATCAGATCGAATGGTTCTGTCGCAATCTTCAAGACCGTGACTCTGTGAGGGTCAGTCTTCATACCCACAATGATCGGGGCACGGGAACTGCCGCAACCGAATTAGGACTTATGGCTGGAGCTGATCGCGTAGAAGGAACATTATTTGGAAATGGCGAGCGTACTGGAAACTTAGACATAGCAACTGTCGCGTTAAATATGAACAGTCATGGAATTGAAACCGGACTGGATTTTTCAGACATACCCAGGGCCAGAGAAATATATGAACGCTGCACACAAATGAAAGTGCATGATCGCCATCCGTATGCCGGTGACTTAGTATTCACGGCGTTTTCCGGCAGTCATCAGGATGCTATCAAGAAAGGGATGGATCTTATCGAAGAAGATAGTTCACATTGGGCCGTTCCTTATCTCACCATTGATCCTACCGATATTGGAAGAACTTATGAAGCGATCATTCGGATTAACAGTCAGTCAGGCAAGGGTGGAATCGCTTATATTCTAGATAGGGAATACGGTTTCGACTTGCCTAAAGCCATGCAGCCTCAAGTCGGCAAAAAGATTTATGATATGGCAGACTCTTTAGGCAGAGAGCTAACTAACCAGGAAATATTCGATGCCTTCAAAAAACAATTCGTAAACGTCTCCAATAAAATATCTCTCGCTGAATACGAACTCTTACACAACGACGTGGGCCCGGGACAGGTTCGTTGTGAAGCAAAGATTGCTATTAATGGAACGGATCATGAAGTGACTGGTATTGGGAACGGTCCAATCAATGCTTTTGTGCATGCCCTTGAAACAATTGAACAGAAAGATTTCAAACTTAAAGATTATCGCTCACATGCAGTGATGGGAGGATCAGACGCTGATTCAGCTGCCTATATTTTACTACGTTCTGATGACGGTAAAGAGGCATGGGGGTGTGGCGTTGACCCTTCAATTGAAATTGCTGGGGTCAGGGCACTTGTCAGCGCCTGTAATCTTCTTAGAGATTAAGGAACCTGAGTCGAAAGAAAAAACTAATAAACGACTTCGACAAGGTAAAGGCCTTCACCAGTAGCGCAGTATTGGCATTTGGAAGTTCCCGGACTCTTAAGCATCGCCTCTAACCAGGAAAGTTCTTCTCTTTGTTCAGCCGCCCGCACTGCAGCGCCTACCAATAAACGAACCATTTTGTATAAAAATCCATTCCCACTAAAAGTAATACTCAAGCCATGAGGGGTCTCTGCAACATCAACAGAATTGATTGTTCTTACAGTGTTAATTTGTTTTCCGTCCTTACGGTTTGCGGCGAATGAGGCGAAATCGTGCTCTCCAATATAAATGGAACATGCACGGCACAGAATCTCAGGATCAATTTTTTCTGGATGATGCCAGACCCTAGATACTCTCAAAGGATTTAGAACAGACCCTATATCAATTTCGTATCGGTAAGTTTTTGCTTTAGCTCCAAATCGAGCATGAAAATCATCCTCGACCATTGATGCCCTAACTATTCGAATAGTGGGTGGCAAATTCACGTTAAGGGCACGTTTCCATTCATCTTCATTCATACTACTAGCTTCTGGCGCATCAAAATGTGCGACTTGGCCAAGAGCATGAACCCCTGTGTCAGTTCGACCAGAACCGGTAATCCGCAAATCGTCTCCAGAAACTTTGGAAAGAGCTGTCTGAATATAGTCCTGAATCGTATTTCCTCCTCGCTGGCTCTGCCAACCCTGAAAGGAGTTACCATCATAAGCTATCGTCAGTTTGATACGGCTCATTCCTAAAAATATTTTTTCCAATCCGCAGGTAGCCTTGTCGGCTTTCCTTCTGGCATCCTTACCAAGGCAAGTTCTTGCCTTGAAGATACTAAGAGCTCATTATCCCGGGCTCGATGAATTTCAAATCCACACCAAAACTTCACTTTGTTGACCTCTTCTAGCCATCCACTCACTTGTAAATCCTCTCCTAAGCGCCCAGGCCTGCGATAATCAATCTCGATACGCAGAACTGCTCCGTAAATGCCTGAGCCCGCCATTTCTTTATAATCAAGACCCAATTCAAATCCCAACAAAGTTCGATTCTTTTCAATAAATCTCAGATAAGAAATATTGTGTACGACTCCGGCAGCGTCTGTGTCATAAAACATGACTTGTTCTCGAGTCTCAATGCACGGGCCTTTCACTATAGGACAAACTAACCTTAGTCCTTATTGTCTTCCAGAAAAGAACGTGCCAAAGCTTGATTATTCAAAATAAAGTGATACGACCCAGTATATTTTAGGAGTACTGAGTCATACTAACTTGTTTGATATGTAACTTATTTCCTATTAGTTAGTTATTAGACCCATATGTTTGAAGTCCGCGAAAAACCGCAACTTGTCGAAAAGGCCTTACTGGTAGGTGTCTATTATGATAAGTCGGAATCAGATGAAGCCACTAGTCTTATTCAAGAATTGCGTGAGCTAGTTGAAACCTTAAACATAGGAATTGCACAAACTACTCTCGTTAAGGTCCGCGAAACGTATCCTTCTCATTTGATGGGAAAAGGTAAAATGGCCGAAACTATTGAATTGGCCAAAGAGTTAGGGTGTGACTGCATTAGTTTTGATAATGAATTATCTCCAAACCAACAAAGAAACTGGGAAAATGATTCTAATATTTTAGTCATTGATCGGCATGAGGTCATTCTTGATATTTTTTCAATGCGGGCTCGATCAAGGGAGGCCCGCCTTCAGGTACAACTGGCGCGAATGCAATATACTCTGCCCAGAATGGCCAGAATGTGGAGTCACCTAGATCGTCAAGGTGGTGGATCGGGAGGCGGAAAGGGTGGTGGTGGCGCAGCAAGAGGAGAAGGAGAAAAACAAATCGAAGTTGACCGAAGACTGGCCCGGAAGAAAATAGACCGTGTAAAAGCTGAGCTAGAAAAAGTAAAAAAACAACGCCGGACACAACGTAAGGAAAGGAACCGTGCTGACCTGCCTCACGTCGCAATCGTAGGTTATACCAATGCCGGAAAATCCTCACTGCTGAATCGCCTGACTGAAAGTACCGTCCTTGCAGAGGATAAACTTTTTGCAACTCTGGACACTACGACGAGAAAACTGAATTTAGAAGATGGTCAAACAATTCTACTGACTGATACAGTTGGCTTCGTGAGAAGGTTACCTCACGACTTGGTGGAAAGTTTCAAGGCCACGCTCGAAGAAGCACTGCTTGCCAACTTCCTCGTTCATGTCATTGACGGAAGTTCCAAAGATGTTATCGATCATCATGAAACTACACTTGCCGTATTAAAAGAACTCGGGGCAGACGAAAAGAAAATTGTCTCGGTAGTTAACAAAATTGATTTGATTGATGACAGTAGGCTATGGGAACTTAAAAATAATTTCCCTGAAGCGATTTTTATTTCGGTCAAAAATGCCCATGGTATCAATGCTTTAATGGACAAAATGGCTGATATGTTACTGCAAAATATCGTACGCCATACCATGAAAATACCTCAGTCTAGACAGGATTTAGTAGCCCTTTTGCACCGAGAAGGTAAGATTTTAAGCCAAAATTATGCCGGGAACGACATTATCTTAACTGCAACTTATTCGAAACGTTTTCTTGCGAAGTTTGCGGAATTCGTTATGGCTGAAACTATGAAGGGTCCCGCTAGGGGAAAATAAAAAATAATTAACTAAATTATATGAAGAAAATTTGGTCCCGTCTCGAAGGTGAATTAACATCAAAAGCAAGTGCAATTCTAGAATCACTTAATCCTGGAGTGGATGAAGCAGATGTAGATGCATTAGAAGAATTTATTGGTCAGGAATTACCTACTGATTATAGAGATTTCGTTGTCATGCACAATGGCCAGAGTCAGGAAAGCAATCCCGGATTCTTTGAAATGTTCAGTCTAATGCCACTTGATCTGGTGCAGGAATCTTGGGAAGAGCTGGAAGGGCTCAGAGATGATGCTGGAGAAGATGAAACGTGCCCTGGGGATTGGTTGCCATTTGCTGAAGATGGGTCAGGGGACATGCTCTGTGTTGAGTTAGAAAGCGGAGCAATTAGTAAATACGTAAGCAATGATGAGAACGAGGAAATAGCCGACTCGTTTGAAAGTTGGTTAGCCGATATTCATGCCACCTTAAAGAATGGTGAATATAACTTTGATCCGGCTAGTGGATTTGGAATTGAACCTAAAGGTCCTGACGACCATGACGAGGAGGAGGATCACGGAGTCGGCGATGATGAGGATGAGGGCGTCGTCATGGACAGTGATGATGGTGATGATGAAACTGCAATGACTTATAACTTCACTGCAAAGATGATAGAGTTATATGAGGACGAGGAAAAGATAGGCTCAGTGCCTTGGGGAGACATTGTAAGAGTTCGCGTATCATCATATGCCGGAGACCCTCTTATTTCTATCAACCTGCCAGATGGAAGTGATCATGAAGAAATTGAAATTCCAACCAGTATCGCCAATTCTAACAAGCTCTTTAAGTATTTGGGCAAACTCAAAGGTTGGGACAAGGATGCTTTCAAAGAAGCTTTAGCCAACACTGAAAAAGAAGGTGAAATTATTGTTTGGGGATAGTATCCCAAGAACAATTACCTATTTCGGGAATATTAACAAATTAGGGCACCTTTAGAGCTTCTGCTCTAGCATCCTCATAAGTTTTTTTTGCCATATCATAACCCTCTTGAACACGATCAGGAACTATCTTAGCTGCTTTTTTGTCCCCTTCCTTCTTTGCAGGTTTTGCCTTGGCCGCGGTGTCTCGCTTTGATGCAGCATGGTTAGCAATTTCCTTGAGGTAGAGTTGTGCGGACGCAAGAACAGGAACAGCTTTAGGGTGAATCTTTGGTTGGATTTGCTTCATCTTATTGGAAAGGTCCCTCACATATTTACGTAATTCACGGTCTACAAATTTATCCAAGGAATTGCCCCTTGCTGTTATGATCTGCTGATCCACATGCGAAAGGCATCGATCTAATGAATATGTTTTAGCAACTTTTCTTGTCCTCAAACGTGCATAAGCGTAAGCAGTCTTATTATTTTTGCTGGCCCTTCCGGCAGCAACTACTCTGCTCCATACCTGTGCATTTGATAACATTCTTATTGATCTTTCACGAAGAACTTTCTGAGCCGCACTCAAATCAATTATAGATTTTCCGGTTTCTAATCCTTCTGAAATCTCCCTTGCAACGTTCAATGCATCATCAATATGTTCACAAGATATTACCTGAGTAGAATTAATAACATCCCAACTATCATCTAGTATCAAATCATCCAAAATCCCGTCACCAACATTACTAGTTAACAAATAAAAACTTTTATTAACTACTAAGGCCTTTTTCCCCAACGCACTTGGAGTCGTAAAATTACTCTTAACCTTTCCTTCATCCGGATCGATTCCTGCCTTTTGCGCAGCCTCAGCAGTCAGCTTAATTGCATCTCCGATTGAAGCATCACAACGCTTTTTATCAGTTGTGTAATTTAACCCGCCTCCAGCACCCATTCCGCCAAAGAGCACCAAATTATCAGGGACCTTGATGCCTTTTAATAGACACTCAATGAGAAACGCTGCTGCAAAATTTGGAGGAGCGGGGTCTGCCTGAATTTCATCCACTACAAAATGAACGGCTTTGTTTTTTGGCCACCCCTGACTGAAATATTTTTTGGGAAGATACGTCATGACTGAAATCATTGGCTTATCGGTAATTTTAGGCTTGGTTTCAAAACTTGCCTGCATTGGCCCTCCTTCCTCAGCATCAACAATTTCAGCCTTCACTTCAGAGACCAACATGGTAGGAACCTCAGTAGCATGCATCGCCAATATCACCTTGACCCTTGCTTCCGTTGCCAATGGCGCCAGATTATCCTTCCCTGGCTTCACGGGTAAAATGGCCCCAGGTGAAACCGGTTCAAATTTTTCTGGACCATCCTTCCCTGGTTTATTTGAGGGAGCCTTTACTTTGGTAACGTTATCCGCGCTCGTTGCCATCTGACCCGGAGAAGTGAGGTTAATCTGAATAAAGTCTCCTGACCGAATCACTTTACCGTGAACAAAAACTTGTTTGCCAATAACTCCGTCAATTCCCCAGTCTTCTTTGGAATCATAAACATCCGATTTGATTAGGAGGCGGAAACCGCTATCAGAAAACCAAACTCGGACATCTGCAGTCTTAGGTGAACTGTCAGAATGCCTCACCTTTCCTGTAACCATTACTACTTTGCCTATTGAACTGGTAATAGCATCCTCATCCGCAACATCAATTGCATCGGCCACATTCCCTTTGGTAGCATCCTCTTCCTGAGCTGATAATTGAAGAGCACCAATTAAAATCATTAAAATTCCTAGTAGGTAATGTTTCATGATTGATTTTATTTTTAATTCACTATTGAAAAATTATAAATGATTAACCAAAGACATCCTCTCCAAAGATTGCCTTTGCGGCCTGCGCCACATCCTTGTCTCCTCGCCCTGAGCAATTGCATATTATCAGCGCGTTCTTTCCGAGCTTAGGGGCAATTTTCCGGACCTCAGCAAGTCCATGAGCAGTTTCCAGAGCAGGTATTATCCCCTCCACCTTTGATACTTCCTGAAATGCCTCCAACGCCTCATCGTCAGTCGCATAAGTATACTCGACACGCCCTATGTCTTTGAGGTTAGCGTGTTCCGGTCCAATTGCCGCATAATCGAGGCCCGCTGAAACCGAATGCGTTAACTCTATCTGACCATCCTCATCGGCCAGTAACCAGGTCTTAGTTCCCTGAAGAACACCCAACTTACCTCCCTGGAACCGGGCAGCATGCTCGCCCTTACGTATACCACGACCACCGGCTTCAACTCCAAGCATCTTAACTGAGTCATCGCCAAGGAATGGATGAAATAAACCAATGGCATTGCTGCCACCACCAACACAAGCGACCAGATAATCAGGCAGCCTCTCTTCTCTCTCCAGTATCTGCTTACGGGCCTCTTCGCCGATCACACGATGAAAATCACGAACCATCATAGGGTAAGGATGTGAACCTAAAGCAGAACCCAAGATATAGTGTGTGTTCCTCACATTAGTCACCCAGTCCCTCATAGCTTCATTGACTGCTTCTTTAAGGGTCCTTTGGCCAGCAGTCACTCCACGCACCTCAGCTCCCAGAAATCTCATACGGGCAACATTAAGTGCCTGTCTCTCCATATCGACTTCCCCCATATAAATAACACAATCAAATCCGAACCGGGCACAGACCGTGGCCGTAGCAACTCCGTGTTGACCAGCTCCCGTCTCGGCTATGATTCGATTCTTGCCGAGCCTTCGGGCTAATAAAATTTGTCCCATCGCGTTATTGATCTTATGAGCACCGGTATGGAGAAGATCTTCTCTTTTCAAATATATTTTAGCTCCCCCGAGAATTTCGGTCCATCTCTCTGCAAAAGTGAGAGGAGTTGGTCTTCCGACATACTCTCTAAGCATTTCGTCAAGTTCCTGTCGAAATTGTGGATCCGATTTGGCCTTAGTATATTCACCAGACAACTCTTCCAGAGCAGACATTAGGGTCTCTGGCACAAACATTCCTCCGTATGTACCAAAATGGCCGGCTGAATCCGGAAGTTCTTCGATGAGTGGTTCTGACATTTTTAAGACCATAACATTAATCCCTGACCGAGTCCGTATCAAATGCCTATAACTCCTAAGAATAAAGGAAATATGCTATTCACCGTGACTAAGGCTTCGGTAAAGGCTAGACTAAAAGGATGAAAAATAAGGTTTTCCATATTCTTCTGAAAGTTGGAATTTTTGTAACCGTTCTAGAACTAAGCTCGGCCCAAGAATGGACTCAGTTCCGTGGTCCTGGAGCCTCTGGGCATTCGCCAGAAAAAGGAATCCCTGAAAAAATAGGAAAAGATAATATTAAATGGTCCATTGAATTGCCGGGTAGTGGACATTCTTCTCCGGTATTATGGGGAGACACAATATTCTTAACCGTCACTGACAAAGACTCAAGAGGCCTCAGGTACATCATTGCTTTTTCATCCAAGGACGGGAAAGAAAAATGGAGAAATAAGCAGACTCATCAGGTTTATAAGCAACACCGATTCAATGATTTTTCTGCCTCAACACCATGCTGCGATGAAGAGAGAGTCTACGTAACTTGGACCTCACCGGACGGAGTCGAAGCACTAGCACTTAACCATGATGGTAAAGAAATTTGGAAAAAGAAACTTGGTAAATTTTATGCAAAGCATGGAAGCTCAGCTTCGCCTGTGTTGGCAAATAATACTCTGGTCATTGGTAGCCACGGCGAACAAGGGAAAAGTTATATTGTGGGTCTAGACCCAAGTAACGGTACTGAAAAATGGCGCATTGAACGAGAATCCAATGATAAGGGAGCCTATAGCACTCCTGTTGCTCGGAAAGCAGATGACGGTACTGAAGAGCTTATTTTCAGTAGCACAGCGCATGGGATCACCTCAATTGATTCTTCTGAAGGAACGATTCGCTGGGAACATGATGCTGGATTTTCCCAACGCTGTGTCGGTGGCCCCGTGATCTCAGGAAATACAATTTTTGTATCTGCAGGTTCAGGGTCCGGAGGCAAAGAATCAGCTGTTGTAAGGGTCAAAGGAAAGAAAGCTTCTGTGGCATGGGAGGCCGGACTCAAGGGTCTTCCTTATGTGCCTACGGGACTTTCATTTAATGGTATGATTTTCTTGCTTAATGATGGTGGCATCATGACATGTCGGAAAGCTTCTGACGGGAAAATGTTATGGCAGGAGCGAGTTGTAGGGGCACCTTACAGTTCACCTATACTTATAAATAATAAAATATACTGCTTCAGTAAGGAAGGAGAAATGACCGTCATTGCTGCCTCAGATAAACTTGAATTGTTAAGTTCGTTCAAGTTTTCGGAAGGCATTTATGCAACTCCTGCAGTAGCAGATGGTAAATTGTTTGTGAGAACTTTTGCTAATCTCTACTGCATTAGTAAATAGAAATAATTCCATCATAATCTATTGACGATCATGCAGTTTTGATAATCTTTCTAGACTCTCAATATATTTTTCCAAGGCACTGTGAGGTTCAATGGCTTGAGCATTTTTCAACGCATCTAGGGCCGCACTATAGTCCCCTCGAAGAGCTAAAATTTCTCCACGGCGACGCTGCGCCTGAACCGCAAATTCATCAATAAGCGCGGCTCGCTCAAGGAGCATCAATGCCTTTTCAGTTTCTTTATTTTCTACAAAATGTTCTGACAATGTTATCAGAATGAGACCGTCAAGAGGATCCTTTTTTAACAATGATTGGAGCCTAGATGCTCCTGCTTCAGGGTCCCCTAATTCAATCTCTATCATTGCCCCTGCACGCTCAAATTGATGGGCCGCTTTGCTGTCCTCTTTAATTTGCGCGTCATATTCTGCTACTTTTTTTATTTCCATGACGAACTGACTCGCTTGGTCCCAGAACTGATACCTGACAAGATAATCAACTGCATCGGCGAACTTTTGAAAGGCTAAGGGGACCGGGTCCTTTAATGCCTGCCGATAACAACTCATTGCCTTTTCAGTCAACGCTTCGTTCAAGTACATATGACCCAGAGAAAGAATCGCAGAAGCGTCAAGAGCATTGAGTCTTCGAGCAACTTCCAAATCTGCAATGGCCAGTATTTGCTGCCCTTGCCTAAAATGCACATCTGCCAAGTTCACCCATATGGCAACCCTTTCTGGAGACACTCTTAGAACGTGTTCATAAATCGATGCTGCTTCTTGAAGTTCATTAAGGTCCATTAGTGCTGTTGCTTCACCTAACTGCCACTGTAATTCATCAGGCATGGTAAGTTTTGCCATCCTATAAGCCTGTAATGCATCATGAGATCTTCCTGACTGACTCAAACAGTAGCCCAAGAGACCCATCGTAAGACCATCCTGCGAACCCAGTTCCATTGCTCTTCTTAGGCTGGGCTCTGCTTCTTTATAATCCCCTGCCTGAACATGAGCGATTGCTAGGTTCCTATGAGCATCTCTAAAATTAGGCTGGATTTTAAGTGCCTTACGAAAATTGCTCATTGCTTTAGTTGACTGACCTTCTTCGAACTGAAGGCTCCCCAGATTGAAGAGCATCGCTGGGCTTTTCTCCAAAAGTGCGCTCTTAACCATCAATGATATAGCCCCTAGTCGATCCCCTGCAGCCATCTTCTTAGCGACCAAATCCAGTTCCTCTTTCTCTGCCGGATTCAATTTGGGTTCTATCCGTGAATCGACTCCATAACTAGCAGTAAAAGCTTTGCGAAAAGATTCAGTGTTCCATATCGGATCAATCGG
The DNA here is from genome assembly GCA_018675395.1 of Akkermansiaceae bacterium. Classification (GTDB taxonomy): domain Bacteria; phylum Verrucomicrobiota; class Verrucomicrobiia; order Verrucomicrobiales; family DEV007; genus EC70. The sequence goes on along the minus strand of JABGYE010000232.1, from coordinate 3,271 downwards.
AAGCGGTGTAGCACCTGTTAAACAGGTATATACTAGCATTAATGTGAATTGTATTTTTAACATTATTTCGGTGGCTGTAATGTCATCGGCCAACGGTAAATGGCATTGACCGGTTGCCCATCTTTTCTCGGAACTGAAAAACGGGCCCTTGATGCAAAGGATGTTGCCATCTTTGTCAGTTCAGGGTGAGAGCTCGAAAGTACCTTCCTGACCTTGACTCTACCGTTCATTGAAATACCCACTTCAAGAATAACAGTTCCACTGCGCACGCCGCGCCTCAGTAAAGCGCTCGGATACCTTGTAGAGGGTCTATTCATCAATCGCGGTCTCGAGTCCAAATCGCCAACGGATACGAGTCCCTGAACTTTTGGCCTTGAAATGGGCGCTGGTGCCGGCTTTGCGGGTTTTGGCGTCTTTATTGGAAGTGCTGACGGTATGAGCTCAGGATTTGATTCTAATTCAAAATCTGCAGTCCTCATAGTGAGGTCAATTTTTGAGTCAAGGGTCGCAATTAATGGAGGGGCTACACTCTCAATCTGTAACTCAAGCTTAGGCAATGGGGGAGGGGGAGGGGGGGGAGTCTCTTCCTGAATTTCTAAGGGAGGAGGAGGAGGAGGAGCCATTTCAGGAACAGTTTCCATTGTTCTAATAGTTCGGTCCGGGATCCGCTTCGCATCCAAGAGGCGCATCATTATGAGAAATGAAATTAATAAGATTACCAAGAAAAGCCCACCCACGAGTCTACCTATCAGGCTCCTGAGTAAAACTATTGGGTTCCTTTTTCTAATTAATTGCATCCTAAATTAAAAATCGTTTGATCAGCTTCCATTCAAGGTTGAGACGAAAACCCTGACAGCGCCGGCCAGCTTAGCCTCGTCCAAAACTTCAACTGTCTTTTGAGTGGCTGTCCTGTGGTCAGCCTGTATTACTACTGGAAGATCATCTCCTTTGAGGAGTCTTCCCACGACTGCACGCACACCTCCAACCCCAATTTCCCGACCCCCATGGTAAACACCGCCTTCAGCAGTGATACCAATGAGTATGCTGTTCTTGTCTAACTCCTGTTGAGATGCTGCCCTGGGCTTTTCGATTTCGACACCGGTCTCATCTACGAAGACAGTAGTTACGATAAAAAAGATTAAGAGTATAAAAACCACATCGATGAGAGGAGAAATATTAATCTCTCCGGATCCGCTGCTCAGCTTTTTTCTACATCTCTGAAAGTTCTTAGCCATGATCTAGAATTGGTTCTGAAGAGCAGTCCCAATCTGCTGGAACCCGTGCCTCAAATTTTCATACCTGACCTTCAAGGCATTATGAATAAAATATGCCGGGACACTAATGACGAGACCCGTCTGTGTAGTTATCAGTGCCTCAGAAACGCCCTTCGAAATGACCGAGTCGGGCCCAGTCGACGCAATCGCGCTCATCCCATCAAAGGTGGTGAACATCCCACTCACCGTTCCCAGCAAACCAACTAAAGGAGCAGTAGTGATAAGGACAAAAGCAAAAGGGATTCGTCTCTCGGCCGTTGAAAACATTTCCTCCTCTATCTGATTCATTTGACCTTCTAATTTCTTTTCTCCAATTTTCCGGGAAAGTAATGCCAAAATTTCTGAAGAACGGGACCCTTGCAGTAACAAGCATTTCCATTCCGAGCTTTTAAGAATTGGAGCCCTCGGAAGTCGTAACAGGTTCCATATAGAAAGTAAGGAATACGCTATCCCGAAAGCGAGTCCTAATAGGCACCAAAAGACCCAGCCACCCTCAGTACCGAGGACACTCAACTCTTCGCGTACGAGTTCAATCATTTTCGGACTTTGTTTGCAGTTTTTGGCTCGCCTTCAACCCATTAACATAGGCGATACTTGCCATTTCTGTAGCGGCTAGGATCCCACTTATTTTTCTCGATAATAGCGCGTGCATGATTAGAGCTGGAATAGCAACGACCAGACCAAACTCAGTCGTGACAAGGGCCTCTGAAATTCCAGAAGAGAGGGACTTCGCATCGCCCGTACCAAACACATTAATCAATTTAAAAGTATGAATCATGCCAGTCACTGTTCCTAATAGTCCAAGTAATGGAGCCGTGGCCGCAGCAATTTCTATCCATGAGAGGCCACGCTCTAGTTTTGGCTGCGCGCGTAGATATTCTTCATAAAGAGCCTCTTCGATATCCTCAGGTGATTTGCTTTCGGTTTCAATGGCCCGTCTCAATGCTTTGTAAGCAGGATGAGATCTGTGACCAATGAGAGACTTGGCCTCATCCAAATCACCTTCACTGACCTCATTAATAACTTTCCTCAAAACTGATGGTCTTATGGCTCTGATTCCCAATAATTGGAGCCACTTGAAAAGTGCTGCTAGCGTTGCAATCAAAGCAATGATTAGAATTGGGTAAATCCAGAACCCGCCCTTCTTGATATGAGCAAGAACTGACCCGTCCTTTTTATTTAGTGCCTGAGCCATACCCATTGTCGGATCAAATAGCATGCTAACGTCCTTGCCCTCGGCAAGTCCGAGAATGGCATTCGCCGGTGAAGTCCGCTCAATGACTTGAGGCCTAAGATCCTTATTCTCGGTGACGAGCCCTGCGGTGCTTTTATCATCAGCAACGAACCAGCTAATGGGGCCAGCCTCAACAAATGTACCCTCTTTCTGCACTCCTTCGGGATCTAAGGCATTTCCTTTAAGGGACCGCGGACCAGTCATCTGACCGAGCCGTTCAATTGCCGCGTCAAGAAGATCGAGACGAGACTCTAAGCCCTCTGTAGTGCCCTGCTGATCAGAAGAGAGCAGCAATGGCCTCACCGATTCGGCTTCTGTCACACTCATCTGCATTTCAAGATTCTTTCTAAAATCACTGAGCAAATTCTCAATGTAAACGGATTCGTCCCTCCAGGAGCGGACCTCAGAGGATAAGCTCGCAAGATCATGGATCAGTGCATCTCTTTCCTGTCCTGCTAATTGAGAACGTCTCCTCTTATCACGGAGCTCGGAGGCGATTTTCTCAGTTTCTTGGGCAAGTTCGGGTCTTTCTTTGGCAATATCCTCTCGCAGTTCTGCGAGGGCTTTCAATTCCATTTTCAGATCAGACTCAATCGATTTGGCCGCAACCTCATAATTGGGCTCCTGCGCCTTCAGCATCAAACCAAAGGGAAAAGTAAGAAAAAGAATATGCCAGATTTTCATGCTAATCAGTCCTTCTTCCCACTGAAATTAATTTGCACATAATCTGGTGCACGTTCTTTCCGGTACATCTCGATGGCCT
>JABGYE010000343.1:0-6844 GCA_018675395.1 Akkermansiaceae bacterium | reverse complement strand
CATGTGCTCGTATTTCGGGGTGAACCCGGCTCCCCCACCAAAAATAATTTTTACTGTGTCTCCTCCTCCCGCCTTCTGAGTCCTGAATCCAGGCTCAATCCCAAGGTCAATTGCATGCTCATCCTGGAATATCTGATAATGATAAAACATATCAGGCTCGAGCCCTTTAATCTGTATCAAAGCAGTGTAATCATTTTTAGCTAAGGCCTGAACCCGCTCAGCTGTTACTCCTTCGATAACGACTTTTATCTCCGACTCCTTAGATGCACGGACCCAAATCTTAACCGAATCAGTGCTCAGGTCACCTATCATTGGACCGTGCACTAATTTCACAGAAGAGGAGCGCATCATTTCAACAAACTTATCAGTTTTAAGCAACTCCTCATTCAAGCTTCTCGGACCGGCAATAAAACGCTCCAAGGGCAAGCCCTCGGACATGGCTTTCTTTGCATAATTCAATGCCTCAGCTCCATCACCAGATCCACTATATGCTAAAGCTAAGCAAAATAGCGTCTCCTCATCATGAGGAGCCTTTTTTAAGTATGCCTTGAGCTCTGATATAGCAGATTGAAATTCCCCCGTTCCTAACTTTGCCATAATTGGACGATGGTATTTCTTGTATTGACCAGAAAGATATTTGGAATCTTTTTTCTGAGCATTCGCCAAAAAGGGGTGGATCAAAATATATACAATTACCAAAGAAGATTTTATCATATCTTAATTATTTTCATCGCAATATGTGCAGACATTAGAGGAAATAAACAGTAAACTTATCATTAAAAACCTGCATTGGCCTTTTAAATGATCAGAAAGATCAAACCCGTCCTAACATTTAAAGTTCTTATCTTTGTTCTTGTCACAACGATAGCCGCATCCTGTTCTCTTCCGTCAAGACATGCCAAGGCTTTCAATTCAAAACAAGAGCTAGAAGCAGCATTAATTGATTCAGTCTCATCCAAAACAAAAAAAAATGTCTCTCAAAGAAAAGTCTCAAGTTCATTAGCCACTCTGATCGAATCAAAGGATCCGACAATTTCTGAAACACATCTTCAATGGATAGGCAGAAAAGAAATCGATCCCATGAGTTTTAGTCATGTTGTACGCTCGAATGCCGTCATTCGTACTAACTGGTCACAGGAATGGCACCAATCAGAAGGAACAGGAACGTCTCTAATCTTATTAAAGAAAACCAAGGACAACCGATTCATTAAAGAAATCGGAGAAACCTTACCTGTAACCGCAGTAGTAAAATCCACAAAAAAAAATCCCAAAATCTTACTTTATGACCTACTAGATCCAAAAAACGATCAGACTAAAGTTCCTAAAATTGCCCGAGACTACACAGCGCCCATCAATTACCTCACTCGGCGAACAAAACTCATTCCAAAGGTCCTGGCAATTATAAATGCTAACCGATACATGAACAGAATAGGACTCCATAGGATGAATCCCTATGACCCTAATAAAATACCGGTAATCCTCATACACGGCTTTAAAGCAAATCCTCGAGCCTGGGTAAATCTAATTAATCAACTACAGGCAGATCCTGAAATCAGAAACTACTATCAGTTCTGGACATTTTCATATCCTACAGGAATTCCTTTGCACTATTCGGCAATGCGGTTGCGCAAAGAATTGCAGGCAATGCAAAAAAAATATGACCCTAATGGTAAGAATCCCAATCTACAGAAAATAGTCTTGGTCGGCCACAGCATGGGAGGAATCCTTTCCCGACTTATGGTCTCAAAAAACAATAAAGAGTTACCGCCTTGGATCCCTAAGCCAATTTATAATCCAGAATTACCGTACAAGCAAAAGGATCTAGTCACTGATATGTTTATCTTTGAGCCTCAGGAATACATTGGAAGAGTCATATTCATTGCGACTCCTCACCGAGGAACTAAAATCGCTTCTTTGAAAATTTCAAGAATGATTAATTCGATTATCCGAATCCCCATTGAAATACAAAATTCGTTACTCAGTGGGTTACGTCTCAATCCTGACATCCCGTTCGAAGAGGCAACCGCATTAATGAAACTCAAAAGTATAGATAACGTTAATCCTAATTCTTATCTTATCCGCTCAATGCAATCAGAACCAATCTCAACAAAAGTTCCTTTCCACAGCATCATTGGAATTGGCAGGTTCAACAGTAAAAAACCTCTAACCGAAACGACTGATCTTGTTGTAAGCTATCAGAGCGCTCATCTTAAGAATGCCATATCCGAACTGAAAGTGCGGGCATGGCATGACCTACATAAGTATGATGAAACAATCACAGAAGTAGGTAAAATTCTAAAACAACACAAAAATTAAAGCATCCACGATATGTTAAAAGGAAAGCTCTTACATAGCCCGGAAGAAATGGATGGCGCAAAAAAGACATTTGAAACGGTTCTTAAGCTAATCGATTCAGCCAAGGAAAGTATCAAGATCCATATGTACGTATGGCGCTCAGATGAAATTGGCAACTGCATTGGAGAGGCACTTTTCAGGGCCGCTGAACGAGGTGTGGAAATAAACATCACCAAGGATCGCTCTGCAATGATGTATGAAAGGATCGAAATGAACCGGAAATCTTATCTGCCCTGTGAGCCAAGCAAATTAAGAGGTCTATGGTGGAAACTAATTGCTCCAACATTCCCTGACACTTTCATTGAAGATCAATTCGTCAATGGAGCGGGTCAAAAACTAATTAATCATACTAACGTTAAGATCGAGTGGGTTGAAGGTATTCATACCCATCAGAAATATTACCTCATTGACAAAAAACACCTAGTCACAGGCAGCATCAACATCGAGGACCGGCACCGAAAATATTTTGATTACATGGTGCATCTGGAACAGAACAATCTAGAAGAACATTTTCACCAAAGAGAATCAGGCCAGACTCCTTTCAATCTAGACAGGGAAATTGAATATATATTTAACCAGCCAATGAATGGCGCGGCCCGTTTCGAAATTAAGCCCTTGTTAATCAGATTATTGAAGGAAGCTAAAAAGGAAGTCTACATCGAGGCCGCTTACATTGGAGATCCTGACATTGAAGATGCCCTGAAGGAAGCAGCAACCCGTGATGTAAAGGTTAGTATGTTGCTCTCTAAAAAAGCGAACATAGGCAACGACAACAACTATAAACGGGCTGAGAAAATCATGAACTCAGGATCTGCCCGTATATTTCTTACGCCTAAGATGATACATTCAAAAATGGTCGCCTTAGACAGAAAAATAATTTTCAGCGGTTCAGCTAATCTATCCATTTTCTCAATGTGCAACTCAGGAGAATTGAATTTAATAATCAAAGAACCAAATCTGGTAAAAGATTTCGTCAGCGTCGCTGATTACAGAAAATCCGTCAGCCAAGAAGTTACAGACCCTAAAATACTTGCAAACTACAATTGGAAAATTGCATTCTTGCAAGAATTGCACCAAAAACTAAAACTGTGACTCCATATAAACAATAAACTCAAAAGAACTATGCTCGAGTTTAGCGATCTTCCTTATCAATTCATCCCTCCAAAACCAAACAATTTCATCATCGCTTTAGGGCGGACTGTGAATCGTTTCATTGGGCTAAAATCTAAGAATCACAAATTGAAAGGAATCAATGTCGACGGGTTAACAGGATTTCAGAAAATTGCTAAAGAAAAAAATGCCAGATTCATTATCCTTCCAAACCATCCAACGCACAGTGATCCACAGGTAATTAATGAAGTGTGTAGAAGAATGGGGAAAAAACCATCCTTTATGGCGGCGTATGATGTATTTGCCAGGAACAAGTTTGTCTCTTGGGTCATGCAAAGGACAGGAGCATTTAGCGTTGACCGTGAAGGGAGTGACAGGAAGGCAATGAAATGTGCCGCTCAAATACTTGAAGAAGGTCAATATCCGCTCGTTATTTTTCCAGAAGGAAATGTTTACTTCTGTAATGACCGCGTGACCCCTTTCGCTGAAGGAGCCGCTTACATAGGGCTGAAGGCCCAGCATAAATTGGGCGAAAATACTCCGGTCTATGCCGTTCCAATATCCTTAAAGTACACCTTTACTGAAGACGTTCGCGAAAGTGTCCTTTCTAACCTTGATGAAATAGCCAAGAAGTTTAGTACTTCACTATCCTCCGAAAAACCAATCATAGAAGAAGTTACCCGCGTCAGCATCCTTACTCTCTCCGAGTTCCTACAAAAACACGACTACAGCCTCCCCGAAAACAATACCAATGTGGATAATCTCATAAATAACGCTGTAGAACCAATCATTATAAAGCTAGAAGAAGAAATCGGAATTACAGTAAAGAAAGAGCAAAATCTAGTATCCAGAATAAGAACCATCCGTTCTAAAATTCATTCCATAAGAATAGATCTTGAAAAACTAAAGGAACATTCCCATGCAGCCGATCTAGCCGATGAAGCAATGTTAGCCCTAAGAATACTCGGATATTCTGGCGGGTACGCCAGTAATACTCCTAGCCTTGATAGGATAGCAGAAACCATCGCCCGTCTCCGTGAGGACATTCATTCAAAAGGATCTCCTCCAGTCGGCCAAAGAAAGGTATTCGCAAAAATATGCCAACCAATTGATTTAAGACAATATGTTAGTCCTAATGAAAAGATTTCAAAAGACGCGATTATTAAACTGACTGAGAAATTTGAGAAAAGTGTTCAGGATGGAATCAATGAATCCAATGCAAAGAACGATAGCCATGGAAGCAAATCATTTTAATATTTACAAGATATGAATAGGATTAGCTAATAAAGTACACTTGATAAAAGAGATGATCGTTCGTCACATTTATGTAGCTGACAAGCATAACTTCTATGGCCACCACGGTAAAGAGCCAAGCAATTATCCAATGATTGAGCTTGGTGAAGCAAAATGCGAAAAAGGCATGGGGATCATTGGGGATCGTTTCTACAATTATAAACCTGACTACAAGGGACAGATTACTTTTTTCTCTTGGGAGGTATACGAAGACATTTGCAGAATGTTTAAACTGAAAGGTTTATGCCCCTCTATTTTTCGAAGAAATGTCATTGTAAGCGAAGTGGATCTGAACTCGTTAATTGGGGAAACATTCACTGTTCAGGGAATTAACTTTCTTGGCACTCAAGAAGCTGCACCCTGTTACTGGATGAATGGAGCAGTTGCAACTAATGCCGAAGATGCAATGAAGGGACGCGGAGGATTGAGAGCAAAAATACTAACGAGTGGAACTCTGAAAAAAGACAATAGACCAATCGAGTGAACTCCCCTTTCGCAGCGGCCATTATGGTTGGAGGCCGTTCAGAACGGTTTGGTACTGATAAGGCTTTTTATCAGATAGATGAGGTTCCCTTATGGCGCCATCAAGTTCATAAAATTGAACAATTAATGCCTTCAGAAATAATCATATCGGCAAATAATAAACAGCATTTTGATACGACTCATAAAGTAATAATAGATACCAAACCTAACAGAGGACCTATCGGAGCCCTGATAGACTGCTTAAATTCTACAAGGATAGAAAGAGTACTTATTTTAGCCGTTGATATGCCTAAAATGCCCATAAGCTTTTTAGGTGAACTCGTATGTTCTGGCTGCGGATCAGTGCCAATCCATGAAAATGGAATGACCGAACCTCTAGCGGCAGTTTATCCGAAAGAAATAATTCAACTGGCCAAAAATCAATACCTGTCAGGTTCTCTATCCATGCAGGAACTAGTAAAAAAAGCAATTAAAGAAGACCTTTTGAATGCTCGTAAAATTACTGAGCCGGAAATAGAATTTTTTGCTAACATGAATTATCCTCCAGAAACCTGACCCGTGACCGATTCATCAAAACTATTCAACATTAAAAAAAGCAGTTCAGGTTCTGTTTCAAGTGTTGATGACTTCGTTGCCATTGAAGAGCCTTTAGAGATTCGAGTCGAAGAAAAAAATGTAGCAATTGTCATGCGAACACCTGGCCATGACCGTGAACTGGCTGCAGGATTCCTCCTCAGCGAAGGAATCATAAAAAGTAGACACGACGTATTTGAAATATCCGAATGCGAAAGTCTCAATACAAATGGTTCCGGAAAAGGTAATTTTGTGAGCATCCTATTATCTAAAGATGTTAAATTTGAGTTTGAGGACCTTACTCGCCATGTATTCACTTCATCGAGTTGTGGAGTCTGCGGCAAAGCCACAATTGAATCTGTAATGATTGATTTCCCAAAAATCGAAGATGAATGTCAAATATGCTCGACAAAAATCGTAAGTTATCCGGACAAATTATCCGCGGCACAGACAACATTTAAAAAGACTGGCGGGTTACATGCCAGTGCCCTCTTCAATCCTGACGGAGAAATAGTCGTCATCCGCGAAGATGTAGGAAGACACAACGCCCTCGACAAAGTTATAGGCTATGCGCTTCTCGAAAATCTCCTACCACTCTCAGATCATACATTACTTCTCAGCGGAAGAATATCTTTTGAATTGATGCAGAAATCTTTAGCTGCCGGAATTCCTACAGTTGCCGGAATCTCTGCGCCAAGCTCATTGGCAATTGAATTCGCTAAAAATTCTGGCCAAAACCTAATCGGATTTCTGAGAGATCACACAATGAACATTTACTCAGGAAATGTCACAGATTAAATTCAGGACCGAGCGAATCTTTGGTTATATTAAATATGATCAGCATCGAAGACTTTATTGAAGACATCGTAGGTAAAGCCATGCGCGGACACAAAATTTCCGTTCAGGATTTGGCCGCAGATTCAGGCGCATCATCTACATCAATTGCACAATTACTTGAGGGAAAAGTTGATGAAGCAACGATCACCTCAATCGCTCCACACCTAGATCTGGACCCTCAATCCTTAATTAT
>JABGYE010000340.1:0-14972 GCA_018675395.1 Akkermansiaceae bacterium | reverse complement strand
TTACATACAAGCCGATATTTTCTATCTTTTTTCTCTCTACGCTTACGCACCCAATCCTTTGCTAACCAAACTCCAAATAAAACAACAAGAGTTATGACCAGATAGGCTACAAGGATATTAGTCAGAGATATTTGAAACATTATAAAGCTATAAGGTAATTCACCAATTAATGGCAACCATCGCCCAAGTTATTTCTTCTACGGACATTGAAGAAAATCGCATCGATCTTATTGATCTTATAATCGCTTTATCTATTTCCTTTCCTAAACTCCTTTCAGGCAATAAGTGAACGACTCTCCCGAATCTATCAACTCCAATGTGAATATTTAAACTATCAATTCCATTTGGAATATTAATTTTATTCTTATTAATCCAATCAAAAGGGCTAATGGTAGAACGTTTTTCTTTATCCCATATCAAAGTGACAACTGGCTTAATTTCATCCACTCCGAGATTGTTAGGCCCCTTAAATTTTCTTCCATTGGGAGAAGGAAGATACAACGATCCGGAAGGGAAAAATCTACCTGAATTCTCACCGCTAAATGGGGGAATAGTTTTAAATTGAGAGGAGTGATTTTCAAAAAAAGGCTCGAATCGCACAGCCGTATCTGAAAGATCCTGGCCCAGAACTCCAGCCGTAGTATCTTGATCAAGAGCAATAAATCGATCGTTTATATGCTTTAAAAAAGATTGAGACTGTGGATTAGATGAATCTAACACAGTAACTTCTAATGCGTTAAGCAATTCTCTTTTCTGAGGGGGGTACACGACACTAAAAAGATAAAAACAAAGGACATGACCAAGTAGCGACAGTAGACTAAATGCCACTATCCAAAAGGGCCTCTTTGCTCTAGCAACCCAATCAAAAGTGAAAACTGATTTACTATCCTCAGCGCCTAATGTGCCACTATTCATTGTTTCTGATCGGCGCGGGTAGCAAGGATAGGCGAGAATCCAGCGCCAGCCACTAAATTGCAGATTCTAATTACTTCTCCAAATCGAGCAGTTTGATCAGCACGAATAACAATCTGCAAAGCAACATCTTCCTCCTCCGGTTTCTTAATTAGTTTCTTTTTAAGCTGCTCAATTGTTATCAGTTTATCATTAAAAAATATCTGATCAGATCTACTGCCGGAGATTGTTATTACATCTGCTCCAGTCGCTGAATTCAGCGACGACCATGACTTGGGTGTTGTAACAGCAATTCCTGAACGGACCACCGCGTCGGAACTCAATAGAAAAAACAACAACAACAAAAATATAATATCAAGTAACGATGCAAGATGTAAAAAAGTGCGCCTAGAACGGAGCGTACTCTCAAGTTTCATTTGTTCGCTTAATTACTTTAAACCTGATTCTTTTTTAAAGTCTTCCCCAACTTTCGATGTTTCTTTATTTACATCACTTCCACGAGGAAGAGAAAATTCAAGGACCTCTTCATCTTTCCTAGCATCTTCAAGAATATTAACAACCTCAATGCCACCCCTTTCCATATCATGCATTAAATTCCGAGCAAATGTAGAAAGGTATGAATATAAAATAAAAGTAGGTATAGCTACTGCAAGCCCAGCAGCCGAAGTTATAAGACTTTGATAAACCCCTTCAGATAAATCTCCTATCGTGGCCTGACCACTCACAACATTAAATTTCACAAAAGTATCAACTAATCCCAACACCGTTCCTAACAACCCTAAAAGAGGAGCAATATAAGCAATCGTTAGCATGACAGACAAATACCGTTCAAGCCTCGGCACTTCTAACTGACCGGACTCCTGAACAATTTCCTTCAGATCAGATCTAGGCAATTCATGTCTAATAATTGCTGAATGAATCACGCGGGCTACTGGCCCAGGGGTCCCCGCACTAACTTGCAATGCCTCAGCATAATTCTTCTTACGAATTAAATTAGATAAACCTTGTAAAAATTCCCCAACATTAATTGTAGAACGATGAAACAAAAACAATCTCTCTAGGAATACTCCCATCGCTAATATAGAACATGCTAGAAGCAACCACATCAATGGTCCTCCCTTACTGATCATCTCAAACATATTAATTTAGGCCTTCGTTTTTAGTTAATGACAGCCACAAAGTCGCACGGAACATCTTACGAGTAAAGGGCGCCACTCAAAATCATTCATGAATTTAACAGCTATTTTCTACTAATAAACCTCGGCTGTTTTGGATATTTGAGTTAATAAATCAATTATTTTTCGCTCAATATCTGATTCCAATTTGTCAGGCCCATGTAAAACAGCTATAAAGAAAGAGTTATAATTAAAACAACTTACCCTCTCCTGCTTATAACTAATTGTTAGTGAATTCTCATTCACGAACTCAAATTTTGAGCAAAGACTCCTCAGCTCAGTAACGAATAACTTGTTAAAATATTCCGAAGAGCTATGTGGCTGCGATAAGATTACAGTCTCTTCGCTCCTAGAAATTAATGCACATCCCTTAATTCCTCGTATCGCTTCGATTTGCTTTAAGATATATTCAAAATTAATTTCACCATCATCCAAAATAAAAGGCACCATTAGCTTCTCTTCAGCATTTCTAAAAGTTGGAGACAGATCCTCCAGTGAACGTAATGCTGTTTTCTTTAGTTTTGATGATTCAGCCTCACCAAGAGGCCAAAATTCATTCCCTCTTGATTGTTCCAATGACTCTTCTTTGATAAATGAAAAATTTTTATCTATTTCAGATTCAGATAAGAAGAAATCCGAAGAATCATTTGTGCCGGGAATATTTTGAATTTCTTGATCTGTACTTTTTTCAATAGATTGCTCAAGGAATGAGGCCTTCTCATCGGCATTTTCTTTATTTATAGGATCATGAGACCAAGAAAAAAGCGGGTCCGTACTCGGTTTATCTAAAAAATTTAAATCAGCTTCATTCTCACTTTTGTCATGATCTGAAAATGGGGTTGCTGAACAAAAATTGGCATTGGATTCTGTGACTTCTTTGTGAATTACTTGAGAACTTTCCTCAACGAGCTCAAAGGGACTCAAATTTTCAACACGACTATTTATTGCACCTTGGGTGCCTTGGTCAAACTGAGCCTGATCTTGTTCAACTGGATGAAAACTGAGCTTCCTGACATCTTGAAGATCCTCTTGATCCTCTTTTCTAAATAACTCTTTAAATGAAAATGCCATTTCTGATCGTCGCGACTAAAAAGCCGTCTCATTGTATTAAATTCCAAATAATACAAATATTTAGTTAATATTAAATAAATATTTAGTTTATTCCAAGAACAATTATGTACAGCTCAAGAGATTCGCACTTTCGAAACTCACCAATAATACAATCCCGAGGACTAATCCGAGCCTTGTTAAAGTGGTAGAATTAGGGAACTACTAATTCAACTACGAGTCTGAAGAAAACCTTACCATCACCTGAATCCATGGAATCATAATATATCATATTCATAGTTCCGTCTTCATTATCTACTGCCACTCCTTCATTAATAACTGTCCATGAAAGCATATCATTCGATCGTTGAACCGTAATATCGACATCATTGGCTCCTGCTAGTTTCTGGAACAAAATGGCTGAACTTTGAAAACCATTATTCTCGACAAAATCGATCCTCGGTAAGCTTTCTTGAGGAGCCACATCCTTAGGACTCAAACCAAAAGCATATTCATGAAGATTGATTATACCATCTCCATCAAAATCATCCTCAGGACCAGTCCCATCACCCTGTAATTCTTCCTCACTAAATTCCAGTTGGGACCAATCATCGTAACCAGAAGAGATTACACTATTTTCTTTGCCTGGGCTCCCTAAAGGATCAATTGATGCCTGCCAATTGGTCGCATCATCTCCAAAATTTGATTCGACAATACGCTCAATACTTCTACCTGAGCCTAACGGCCAAGGAGCAATGTCATCGTAATCAACTGAATCAACTTCAATCATAGGAACAATAATACCAACACCTGGAACAAAATCAGGTTTGTCAGGACGAAGTAATTTAATCTTTTCACCACCATTATTTAGTGCCCCGGAAAACCCATTATCCGCTCCATAAACAATCACTCCGTTTGGAACATTATACTGATTCCTAAAATCACTAACAGGTATACCTTTTGGAATAATAACTACTCGCTCTCCGGGCTGAAGCTCAGGTTCGTTTCCTGGAAAAGTAAAAACGATCCCGTCCAAGGACCAGTTATTACTAGGGTCACCACCCAAATTGACTGGCGTTGTATCATATAAAGGTAATGCAGTTCCGCTAATATTTGAAATTTCTATATACTCAATACCACCTTCTGAAGGTTCATATGAAATTTCACTGATGACTGCTCGCTCAATGAGCGGAGGATTATTAGAATAACCATCAGGAAATGCCTCAAAACGATTAATTTCAAATGATGGAGAACCTGATTGAGGTACGAATTTCTCGATCCCCACACCATTAATGTACCTTATTATTGAAACTCCATTCTGAGTCGCACCGAACTTGGCGCCATGCGAAAATCCTGTTAAGTCACCTTCAGAATTAGCAGAAAACACGAACACCTCATCTCCTCTAGAACTAATTGAGAAAGAGGTACCAAAGTAATTAGGTGGAGCACCAGGATCAGCGTTATTATCCTCATTAACTGCCCAGTATCCACCAGAAGAAATCACTGTTCCATTTGGAATTATATATTTTTTTGGCTGTAATAAAGGATCATCAGTCAAATACCAGCCTCCAATTTCTATATCCTCCGAACTGGGATTATAAAGCTCAATCACATCCGTTTGAGGAAGATCAGTATGAGACAAAATCTCATTTATTAATACTGCTCCTCCACCAAATGCAGTTCCCCCTCTATGAGAACTTGCGTTCCAATCAGCGGCTCTATAACCGGGCCCTAAAGAGTTATTTCTTATTAAACTATAGCCAAGCCCATCTGCAGCAACTGGCCAAGGAAACTCATCATCATATTCTACTGAATCCAATATTGCATAATATCGGGGGTGTCCCGGCGCGTCCCTCTGCAATCCTTCGATAGTGATGGGAATTCGCAATTCTAATAATTCACCACCTCCATTCAGTGAACCTCCTTCGGTGTCTCCAAATATGCGAACAGACGCATCCACGTCATACGCTTTACGAAATAGGGACTCTTCTACATTGGTAATAAAAGCGACTTCTCCGACTGCCATCGTGGGTTGATCACCAGGAACAGTCACACCGAACCCATTTAATGATAGATTATCTCCATCAAAGAGCGGATCATAAAGGATGGCCTCCTGAGGGCCATTATTAATAATTTTTACATACTCAACAGAAGAACCGTATCCAGGTGTGTACATAATTTCTATGATTTTCAAACCTGACGCTGAAGGGTCTCCATTCTCAACACCTAAACTCGGTTCATCTGGAATGAAAAATTCGTTCCCACTAAAATCTAAAAACCTTGCAAAGTTCTTTCCATCTTCAGTTGCAGGAAAATGAGATCCGTGAACCCATCCGGTCAGAACACTATCCTCAGCCGAATAAATAAAAACTCTCTCACCCTTTGAACTGACACTTATTACAAATCCATTAATTCCATTTTCAAGTACAAGGTAACCTCCTGCCGGAACGATACTATTATCAGCAATGGGAGGGTTTTTTGTTGGCCTATCAATATTATCAGAAACATACCAACCACTTACATCTATATCAGTGGCATTAGGGTTATAAATTTCAATGGCATCATTATCCAAATCTCCATCCCGCGTTCTCACTTCGTTAATATAAATGGGTAGCAACGGGTCCGGTAAAGGTTCATCTGCACCAGGTGAACCGTGCATAGAAATACTAGGCCTCCAGCTCTCAAAATCATCTTCATCTAAAGAGCCGTCAGGCTTTATATGGACTAATGAATAGTCACCACCATCAGTCGCGCTAGGCCAGGATGCACGCTCAAGATCATCATCTTCAGGCAGCTCTGGAGGATCAGGAATATCACCACCATCACCATCATAATACCGAAAAGAATATATAGTGTTCCCTGTATCATCTGGACCATCCTTTAAAGTTATCCTCTCTCCCCGATTCGATAAGCCTGCGCGTCCTGCACCTGCCCCATCATCATCAATGTACTGCCCACCAATCACAACCTGAGGATATTGCGTTGCGAAGAATTCAGCATTTGCAACAATGACGTAAAATTCACCAGGATCCAAAAATGTTTGATTTGGAAATGTGTAATTCACCCCATTCGTAAACTGCCAACCAGAAATGTCTGCAGCTAAATCTCCAACATTTTTTATCTCTATGAATTCTCTCGCTTCATCAGGACCATTAGGGTTGTAATATATTTCGGATACAATGATCTTAGAATCAGCCATACCTTCAACTTGGAATAGAGACCAGACGAAGATTAATAGAACCGATTGAATCGATTTAAATGCTATACTTGAAGGGCGAACCATCATAATTGGGGGGAGTCGGTTATTGTGATGAGCAAAAACCCTATAGTATTATCAATCCCCAGCACGGTCCGGTCAAGGACGAGACTAATATAGTTGATTTTTATTTTTCTCTACCTCCCTCGAAATTTTGGTAAAATCTTGAAATTATAATTTTCGGAAGGTGACATCAACCAACCGGGATCTGCATTAATTAACTGGTAATCAGTCAAAATAAATTCAGGAATGAACATATTTGAATTTGGGTCATACACTTTTGAACCTGAAAATTTACCATTAATTCTATATTCATAATTATGATCAAACCCAAAACGTTTCACTGCTTTTAATTGAGACGGATCAATACCAAATTTCTCTTCTTCTCTTTCGCTAATTTCAGGCAACCTGTCAGGCACTGATTTGAGCATTTCATTCATTACAACTAATGAAGAATCTTTCCACTCCTGACCCGGTTTGCGCAAATAGCCCCAGAACCTCATTCGATACACATAGTAACGTCGACCAATAAAATAATCACCCGTCGCTTCACCCTTAATTTTGGCAGCACGAACACGTAACGCTTCAACGTACGCGGGATCATTAGTAGGGTCCGTCGTCCGACAACTGGAGAGCACAGCACCACCAAATAAAATCAAAAAAAATAATCTTAGGGACGAAACCATCTGTGCCAAGATGCACGGATCTCAATAAAGCTGCAACGAAGTAAAAAGAAATCTACCAATTTTAATAGCTGAGCCAAGGACCAAGCCACTTTTCCACTACAGTTAATGGAACCCCTTTCCTAATAGCATAATCTTCGACCTGATCCTTGGCTATATCACCAACACCAAAATAGCGAGATTCTGGATGAGAAAAATACAATCCACTGACCGATGCTCCAGGCATCATAGCCATACTCTCAGTCAGACTGGTTCCGGTCACTTCCTCCGCATTTAGAATCTCAAATAGTTTAACTTTCTCGCTATGATCAGGCTGCGCAGGGTACCCAGGAGCAGGCCTAATACCACGGTACCGCTCTCGTATGAAATCTTCATTAGACAATTGATCGGAAATTTCATAGCCCCATGCTTGACGGACTTCACTATGCATTTTTTCTGCAAATGCCTCTGCTAACCGATCAGCCAGAGCTTTAGTCATTATGGATGAATAGTCATCATTAGATTTTTCATAAATTGAAGCCAACTCATCAGCACCATGAATAGAAACCACAAACGCGCCAAGAAAATCCTGCCTCCCACTACTCTTTGGCGCAACAAAGTCAGCTAATGCATAATTAGGTTTTTTATCCTTCGTAAACTGCTGCCTTAAGGTATGAAAAATCGTCCGTACATTGATCCGTGATTGGTCTGTGTAGATTTCAATATCATCTCCAACAGCATTAGCAGGATAAATCTCCCAGACCCCACATGCTTTAAATGCCTTCTCTTGAATTATTTTCTGTAGAATTAACTGAGCATCAGCATAAAGATTTTTCGCCTCACTCCCACATTTAGCATCATCAAAAATCGAAGGATATCGGCCACGGAGTTCCCAAGCATGGAAAAAAGGAGACCAATCAATGAATGGAACTATTTCCTCAATGAGGGGAAATTTCTCTTCTCTCATTCGTCCAGAAGGCTCAGCAATTTCTATTCTTTCCCAATCAGAAACAAAAGAATTCTGACGAGCCTTCTCTAGAGATATTATTTTTTTATTTCTCTTTACCGGCCCGTACTTTGCTCGCATCTCATCGTGTTTCTTTTCATTCTCAACCACAAAATCATTCTTTGCCTCATCGCCTAGAAGAGAAGTTACCACGGGAACGCTACGACTAGCATCAAGGACATGAATAACAGGTCCACTGTAATTGGGAGCAATCTTAATGGCTGTATGAGCAGCACTTGTCGTAGCTCCCCCGATGAGCAGAGGAACTTCTATACTTTGTCTCTCCATTTCCGAAGCAACATTCATCATCTCATCAAGGCTCGGTGTAATTAAGCCACTCAGCCCAATAATATCTGCACCAATCTCCTTCGCCTTCTCCAAAATTTTCTCACACGGAACCATTACTCCCATGTCAAAGACTTCAAAGTTATTACATGCAAGAACCACGCCAACAATATTTTTTCCTATATCATGAACGTCACCCTTGACCGTCGCCATGAGCACTTTGCCCGCCGATCTCGCTGACCCCTTTTCATCATTCATAAAAGGCTCAAGGTAGGCGACAGCCTTCTTCATGACCCTTGCCGATTTAACAACTTGAGGCAAAAACATTTTTCCTTCCCCAAATAAATCTCCAACAACTTCCATCCCGTCCATCATAGGTCCTTCAATCACTTTGATGGGCTTGCCGTACTTATTTCTCGCCTCCTCAGTATCTGCTTCAATATATTCCGTAATCCCTTTGAGTAAGGAATACTGCAATCGCTCCTCTACGGATGAATCACGCCAGGATAGATCGGTCTCATTTTGCTTTCCTTTCTCACCCTTAAACTTCTCAGCATATTTAATAAGTGATTCTGTTGCTTCAGAATTGCGATTCAGCAACACGTCTTCCACCTTATTTAAAAGGTCAGCAGGAATTTCCTCATAAACCTCAAGCATTCCTGCATTCACGATGCCCATGTCCATGCCTGCATCAATCGCATGATAAAGAAAAGCCGAATGCATCGCCTCACGGACAATATTGTTGCCACGAAAGCCGAACGAAATATTAGACACTCCGCCACTGACCTTGGCCCCAGATAAATTTTCCTTTATCCACTGGGTTGCCTTTATGAAATCAACAGCATAATGATTATGTTCCATCATGCCCGTAGCCACGGTCAGAATATTAGGGTCAAAAATAATATCCTGAGGATCGAATCCTACTTCATCAATAAGTATCCTATAGGCCCTTTCACAAACACCAATCTTATCCTCATAGTCAGCGGCCTGACCATCCTCATTAAAAGCCATGACAACTACCGCGGCACCGTATTGCATAATAGTTCTGGCCTTATTTATAAATTCCAATTCCCCTTCCTTGAGTGAAATAGAATTTACAATGCACTTGCCCTGCAAACTCTTAAGCCCCTCTTCAATGACTTCCCACTTTGATGAATCAATCATGACAGGAACCTTTGAAATGTCAGGCTCAGACCCAAGGAGGCGCAAGAAACGGCCCATCATTTCCACGCCATCAATGAGGCCCTCGTCCATACAGATATCAATGACGTTGGCACCATTCTCAACCTGTTGCCTCGCAATATTGACCGCTTCTTCAAACATCCCCTCCTTAATCAATTTCGCAAATCTTGGGGAACCTGCCACATTCGTACGCTCCCCTATCATTAAGAAATTTTTCTCTGAACTATGATTATAAGCCTCAGAACCACTCAATCTCATCACTGATTCAACTTTCGGTAATTTACGAGGCTCATATTTTTTTACCTCCTCAGCAATAGCTGCAATATGTTCAGGCGTATTGCCACAACACCCACCCACTATATTAATTAAACCGGAACCAGCATATTCCCCGGCATATTCAGCCATATCATTCGGCATCAAATCAAAACCAGTAGGCGCAAGTGGATTAGGTAATCCCGCGTTCGGGTAAACCGATATATATGTGTCAGCCTTAGAAGATAGTTCAGCTAAAAATGGCCGCATCAGGTCCGGCCCTAATGAACAATTCAGACCAATTGCAAAAGGGTTCATATGACGGAAAGAATTGATAAAAGCCTCAACTTTCATTGCTGAGATCATCGTTTCTCCTCCCATTCCAACGGCCGCTGAAATAATTACCGGTAAATGAACTTTTTTTTCCTCAAAGACCCACTGAATTGCAACCGCCGCAGCCTTTGCATTTAAAGCATCAAAAACAGTTTCAATCACTAGGAGATCACAACCTCCATCAATGAGAGCTCTTACTTGATGAGAATAAGCAGCCATCACCTGATCAAAATGCACATTTCTATAGCTAGCATCATCCGCATCAGGTGATTGCGACAATGAAACAGTGAGTGGACCTATCGATCCAGCAACATATTTTTTCTGTCCGCTCTCTTCGCCTATCCTATCAGCCCAGTGCCTGCATATCTGAACAGATTTCAGATTAATTTCCTGAGCCAAGTCATTAAGCTCATCATTATTGATAACCTTCTGAAAAAAATCCTGGTCCTTTCTTCCCTCACCTAATTCTCGAGGGTCATCCACAAAGAATTCACTCTGCGCTATTGATGTTGCGGAAAAAGTATTTGTGAGAGCAATGTCCGATCCAGCTTCAAAAAATTTCCGATGAATATCACCTATGACATCCGCTTGGGTTAATGAGAGAATGTCCCCATTATTTAAAATATCTTTTTTCGCATCTTCGAACCGCTCTCCCCGAGCAGCAATTTCATCGAGGCCATAGGAACGAATGGTTGTACCCATTCCTCCATCAAGAATTGCAATTCGCTGCGTTATCAATTTTCGCAGGTCATTTTCTATGCAATCTTTGCTCATTTGCCTAATTTTACAGTGCAAATCAGCGTCTTCAAGTTTATATATCAACAAATCACGATATGTTGATATGTTTTGCATCCTCGTCAAGAGGGTTGAGGAGTTGCATATGCCAAGACTCTTACTAGCTTCTAGCTCACCAAGACGACACCAATTGATGAACGAAGCCGGATATCAATTCGAAGTATGTTGTTCAAATGTAGAAGAAATCAGTAACGAATCCATGAATGCTGTGGAACTGACGACTGCCAATGCTAAACTGAAAGCCGAACCGGTATCTAATGCGAATCCTGATTCTATTGTCATTGGTGCTGACACGGTCGTCTCTTTGGATAATAAAATCTTTGGGAAACCAACTGATCTAGAACACGCTTCTGTCATGCTTGCACAATTGACTGGCAGAACCCATGATGTAACAACTGGTGTCTCCATACTATCGAGTAAAAAGAAAATTAACTTTCACGTCATTACCGAAGTTACTTTCAAGCCATTAACAGAAACTGAGGTTCTTCAATATCTAAACTTAATTAATCCGCTCGATAAGGCAGGGGCTTATGCTGCCCAAGATCATGGAGATTTCATTATAGATAAATACTCAGGCTCATACACTAACGTTGTCGGACTCCCAATGAGCGAATTGAAAAATAAACTTGCTGAGGAATTCAAAATCTATCCCGAATCTAATATCAGCTAATTACAGAAAGATTAATCAGAATAACTGAAAAATGAACATCATTATCATTGGAGCAGGACAGATAGGACTCCACTTAGCGAGGAGCCTGTCAGGCGCAGCTCACGACATTATTGTAATAGAAAGCAATGAAAAACTAGCAGAGTCATCGTCCAGTGAAATAGATGGTCGAGTAATCACTGGTAGCGGCACATCTGTAGAGCTATTACTTGAAGCAGGAGTTGCTGAATCCGATTTACTCTTTGCTCTTACTAGTAGTGATTCAACTAATCTTATTGCATGCAAATTAGCAAAAGAGCTCGGAACAAAGAAAACCATATGCAGGGTCTCGCCATTGCTACTTAGGGAAGAATGGATGTTTGATTACAGGTCCAATTTCTCTCTTGATCACATATTTAGTTCAGAACGACTTTCAGCAATTGAAATATCAAAACACATTAGAAATCCTGAAGGTATAGCCATTCAAGAAATCGCAAGGGGCCGAATAGAAATTCAGCAAATACGTATTCCTGAAAAAAGCAACGCATGTGGAAAATCACTATTTGAGCTAAATCTACCAGAACGAGTAAGAGTCGCCTCAATTAAAAGAACAGAAAGGTCATTTGTTCCTACAGCCGAGGAAAAAATCGAACCTAACGATCAAGTAACACTCTTTGGAGACCCTAGTAGACTATCAAAAACGGCAACATCCCTCAGAAGTAATACCGACAAAGAGAAAGGCGCTAATGTGGTAATTCTTGGCGGAGGCGAATATGGACTGTCCCTCGCGCAGATGATTAGTCCCTGGAACTGTCAAATCCGCATCTTTGAAAAAAATCAAGACCATGCAGAAACTCTTGCTGAGGAATTAGCAGGAAAAGCCACAGTCATTCACGCTGATGCCGCCTCACTGAATGAATTACGGGAAGAGCAAGTAGGAATAGCAGACTTCTTTATAGCAACAACACAAAGTGATGAAGATAACGTAATGACTTGCCTCCAAGCAAAGAACCTTGGAACGAAGAGCTGTATTCCTCTCATTCACAGAACAGATTATGCAAATGCAGTAAACCAAACAAAGAGCCAACTAGGAATCAAAGAAGTGATAAGCCCTAGAGAAGTGGTGAGACGGGAATTGATGCGCTTCATCACTTCAGACAAATATCACATCGTGAAGAAAATATCTGCAGGTGAAATCATAGAAACAACAATCAGAGAGAAGTCCAAAGTCGCAGGCAAAGCTGTTGGTGATATCTCCCTCCCCCCAGGCTCTATCTTTGTAGCCATCATTAAGGGGATCCACGCAAAAGTACCAAGCGCAACAGACATGATTGAAGTTGGCGACACCGTCTTTTCAATCGTATCGGAGGAAGCCAAGAAAAGCTTCCTGAAGCTCGTTGCAAAATAATCAAATTGAAAATAAAAAAGCGGCAACCCCAAGGGGCCGCCGCTGATCATTAATCCAAATAATTAATGGTTAAATTTTAAGCTTCAGATTCGGGAGATTCCGGCGCCGAAATTTCAGGCGCAGAACTCACTGTCTTTGCCTTCTCAATTATTTTAGCTGCCTCTGTAGGGTTATCACTTAATTTCCCAAGAAACTCTGGTAATTCAATGCCAACATTTTTTGTCAGTGCGTGTAATGGAGGAAGCGCGCCTACAAGACCAGACACGAATTCGGCAGTGTCATTCTTCCCCCCTTCACCCTTTCCCGAGTCCCAGACCGTGACAGAATCTATCTTCAGATTAGAAATAGCTTTGACCTGTTCTTCGATTAATTGAGGAAGCTGCTCAGTGACAAGTAGAAGCGTTGCATCATCAGCCTCACCTCCAGAAGATTGAACAATTTCACCAAAACCTTGTGCCTTTGCCTGGAGTGCAGCGAGAGTACCTTTCGCTTCCGCCTCCATGAGTGATTGAATACCATCAGCTTCACCTTTCTTGAGCCTACGAATCTTCTCAGCATCCGCTTCGGCGAGAGTCTCAATCTTTGCCTTCTCAATTTGAGCCGGCACGACCACGTTAGCGTGTTGGGTTGCCGCTTCTCTTTCGGCACGGACTTCCTCAGCCTTTCGCTCCGAACTGTAAGCTTCCTCAAGTGCCTGTGCCTGTTTCACTTTCTCTGCAGCAGATGCCAATCTTTCAGCCTCAGCCTCTCTCTCACGCCTAAGAGCGTCAGACTCAGCAACCTTTACTTTTGCAAGGTTCTCCCCCTCAACTGCTGTGGCTTGCGCCGCAGAAACTTGAGTCCTTTGATCTCTCTGAGCTTCAGCCTCACCAATGTTTCCGTCTCTTTCTCTCTCAGCCACCGAAATTTTCGCGTCATTCATTGCCCTTGAAGCAGCTTCCTTACCTAGAGCGTCAAGGTAACCAGAATCATCCGTAATATCTTTAATGTTCACGTTAATTAGCTTCAAACCAACCTTTGTAAGCTCGCCTTCGACTCCTTGGGTGATTCTTTCAATTAACTGATCTCGGTCAGCATTAATGGCCTCAATATCCATCGTTGCAATAACCACACGCATTTGTCCGAAAATAATGTCACTAGCGAGTGTTTCAATCGAACCCAATGGCTGACCCAATAAACGCTCAGCCGCGTTAGACATCACGCCAGGATCAGTAGAAATACCAACCGTGAAGGATGAGGGCGTATTAACCCTGATATTCTGCTTGGAAAGCGCTCCATCAAGAGGAATCTCAATCTGCATGGGAGTCAGATCCAAGTAGGCAAAGGCCTGAACGACAGGCCACACGAATGCGGCACCACCATGCAGACACTTGGAGGACGCCCCCCCCTTGGTTTTTCCGTAAATAACCAGAATCCTGTCCGAAGGACATTTCTGGTACCGGGAAAAGAAGAAAATTATCATCCCTAAAGCGATGACAACTATTGATACGGTTAATATTAATCCAAAACCTTCTAACATTTTTTCTTTTATTTAATTTTAATATTTATTCTTTTTTTTCGGGGCTTAAATCTTTTTCTTCCGGGATTAAATCTTGTTCTTCCGGGATTAAATCTTGTTCTTCCGGGATTAAATCTTTTTCTTCCGGGCTTGAATCTTGTTCTTCGGTAACTTCTAATTCCAAAGGCTCTACGAGCAAGGTTCTAGTATCGACTAGTCCCTTGACTCTGACAGCAGTCCTATTCTCAATTTTTTCGTGATAGTTGGTTACAGCAGTCACAGTGGCAAGGCGGCCTTGCACCTCGACCTGAATCTGGCCCATTCCTTTTCTCTTGGGCTGAATAGGAACATAGACACTGCCAACATTACCAACCGCATTCTTATAATCGATTGTTCCATCCGATTTAAATCCATGCATCCAACGCATCATAGCTAAAAATCCGGCAAGAATCAAACATCCCATGACGGTAGCCCCTAGCGTAGCAATCCCTAGGCTATAACCCTTCTCAAGAAGC
>JABGYE010000338.1:0-2944 GCA_018675395.1 Akkermansiaceae bacterium | reverse complement strand
TGTGCTAATAACTGTCCTTATAAGGCCCGTCGCTTCAATTTCTTCGATTATAACAAAAGACCACTCGATCAGTTCTACAAAGGACCTCTTTCTGATAAGGACAAGACTGGCGTTGCTCCTAGCCTGAAGTTACAGAAGAATCCTAACGTTACAGTGAGGATGAGAGGCGTCATGGAGAAGTGCACTTATTGCGTTCAAAGAATTCAGGAAGCCAAAATAAATCAAAAGCGTAAGGCAAAAGATTCGAATGATGTGAAGGTGCCGGACGGAGCGATCAAGGTAGCGTGTCAATCCGCTTGTCCGTGTGATGCTATTGTCTTTGGAGACAAATCGGATCCTGAATCGAGGGTCAGTAAAGTGAAGGCGTCGCCACGGAATTATGAAATGCTTAAGTATCTAGGTCTCCGAGCCAGAACAACTTATTTAGCGAGAATTAAAAACCCAAATATGAAAATGCCTGACGCTGACCAAGTCGGAACTGTCAGTAAGAAAATTCATTAATTATTTAGCATAATGGCTGACACGCAAACATCGAACCCATCTCGACCGGTCCTTGCCAGGGAACCGTTGGTCATTAATGACCGTTCAATGAGCTGGGTTACGAATAAGATCTGCGGGGTCGTGGAGAATAGGCAGCCGGCGCTCTGGTGGTACCTTTTTATTCCATCAGTAATTCTTATGGGAGTTCTAGGTTATTGCTTAGCCTACCTAGTTGTTACTGGTTTCGGAGTATGGGGAAATAACCACCCAGTTGGATGGGGATGGGCGATAACGAATTTCGTTTTTTGGATTGGTATAGGTCATGCGGGAACCCTGATTTCTGCTATTCTATTTTTGACTCGTCAAAAATGGAGAACTGCAGTGGCTCGGGCAGCTGAGGCTATGACTATTTTTGCAGTGATGTGTGCGGGAATATTCCCCGCACTTCACGTTGGTCGTTTTTGGATGGTTTGGTTTTTAGCGCCTGTACCTAATGCGAATGGGATCTGGCAAAACTTTAAATCTCCACTCCTGTGGGATGTTTTTGCGGTCTCAACATACTTCAGTGTATCCTTAATGTTTTGGTACGTGGGTCTTATTCCTGACCTTGCAACATTACGCGACCGGGCAAAGAAAGGTATACGGAAGTGGGCATATGGCCTTTTTGCTCTTGGTTGGAGAGGAGCAAACCGCCATTGGAGACACTACGAGATGGCATATCTTCTACTCGCAGCCTTATCAACGCCTCTAGTGTTGTCTGTGCACTCGGTAGTTTCGTTTGATTTCGCTACGTCTGTTGTGCCTGGATGGCACACTACTATCTTTCCGCCTTACTTTGTGGCTGGAGCCATCTTTGGCGGATTTGCGATGGTGCTTACGTTAATGATTCCAGCGCGTAAAATCTACGGACTGGAGGACTTATTTACTGCAAAGCATATAGATAATATGGCTAAGATTATCCTCCTTACAGGGACGATAGTTGGGTACGCCTATATAATGGAGTTATTTATTGCGTGGTACGGAGGAAACAAATATGAGATCGCAGCATTTAAGAACAGGACGACAGGCTATTACTGGTGGGCATATGCGGCGATGTTCTTCTGTAACGTGATTTCCCCGCAAGTGTTCTGGTTCAAATATTGTCGACATAACCTATGGATAGTTATGGCGGTGTGCATGTGCGTGAACGCTGGTATGTGGTTTGAGCGTTTTGTGATTATTGTGACATCAATAGCCCAGGACTTCCTGCCAGGAGCATGGGATTTTTATCATCCGAGTCGAATAGAGATATGGACTTTCGTTGGAACTTTTGGCCTTTTCATGGGTTTATTCCTTCTATTTTTACGTTTTCTCCCATGCATTGCCATCTTTGAGGTGAAGGGAGTTCTCCCTAAAAGTGACCCACATTATTTGCCGCCCGAGACATTTACTCATGATGCTGAAGGCCGAGAGCTTAAACACCAGAAAAAGAAGAAGACTACAGCAAAGAAGACTGCGGTAAAGAAGACTGCGGCAAAGAAGACTGCGGCAAAGAAGACTGCGGCAAAGAAGACTGCAGCAAAGAAGACTGCAGCAAAGAAGAAGACCGTTAAGAAGAAAAAAGCATAGAATAATCTCAATTTAACCTTTTAAGACAACTGAACACACTGAAAAAAGTACACGGCTATATTGCTGAATTTCAAAGCGCACGGGATGTATACCATGCGGCTGAGAAAATTAGAGATGCTGGATATACCGATTGGGATGTTCATTCTCCATTTCCTATTCATGGACTTGATGGAGCAATGGGTCTTAAAAAGTCATCATTGTCATGGTTCGTTTTCATTGGTGGTGCAACCGGCACATTGACGGCTTTCCTTTTACAGTTCCTTACTCAAGTGTGGCTTTATCCTACCTATGTTCAGGACAAGCCTGCCTCTTTAAGCACTTTGCCTGCGTTCTTTCCTGTGATGTTTGAGCTGACTGTTCTCTTTTCAGCTTTGACGGCAGTTTTTGGTAGCATGATTGCGAATCGATTACCTCGTTGGAATCACCCGTTATTCGTGAGTAAGCAATTCGAGAGATTCTCTGATGATGCATTTTTCATATGCATAGAGGCTAGGGATCCTAAATTTTCCAAGGATGAAACAAAAAAAATGCTAAATGCCATGGGAGGCAGAAGCATTGAATTAATAGAAGACGAAATCTAATAAAGACTATGCGTTATATTTTCCTCGCAACTATACTTGGCGGACTGCTCGTTTTGGGCATGTTCGGTTTGCGGGGTCATAAATTTAATGAAACGCCAGTTGAGATTTTCCCAGACATGGACCGGCAGGATAGGATAAATGCTCAGAGCAGGTCTGACTTCTTTACTGATGGGGTCGGATCGAGGAAGCCTGTTAATGGAACAATTCCTATAGGATTCAGTATTCCTGAAGTGGCGGCGAATGAAGGTGATGCAATCCTTGATGGATTTTCTCTT
>JABGYE010000150.1:0-18274 GCA_018675395.1 Akkermansiaceae bacterium | reverse complement strand
GGCGACGCTGTTCGGCCAGTTTGAACAATTTAGTGGCGGGGATCCCCTCATCCGTAATAGCATTGGCCGTTCCTTCAGTTGAAAATAATTTGAATCCCAGTTCGTGATATTCCTTGATTATTTCTTTTGCCTTATCCTTGTCGCGGTTCTTGAGACTGATAAACACGTTGCCTCCAAGGGGCAGTGGACAAGAAGCAGCCATTTGTGATTTTGCATAGGCCATTCCTAAGTCAGAATCTATGCCCATGACTTCCCCTGTAGCTTTCATTTCTGGGCCCAGAACAATGTCAGTTCCGGGAAATTTAACAAATGGGAAGACCGCTTCTTTTACAGCGTAGTGATCTGGAATAATTTCTTTTGTAAATCCTAGATCGATCAATTTTTCTCCTGCCATAACTTTGGCTGCAAGTTTAGCTAGTGGAACACCAATTGTCTTTGATACAAAAGGCACTGTTCTGGAAGCTCGTGGATTCACCTCTATGACATAAAGCTCTTCATTTTTGACGGCGAACTGTATGTTCATGAGTCCTTTCACTTGTAATTGTTTAGCAAGTGCTTTTGATGCTATGCTAATTTCTTCTTTGATCTTATCGCTGATAGAAAAAGAAGGAATGACACATGCACTGTCTCCAGAATGAATGCCTGCCTGTTCAATGTGCTCCATGATGGCTCCTACGACTGAGGTTTCTCCATCAGAAATAACATCCACGTCAATTTCCGTTGCATCTTCAAGGAACCTATCAACGAGTACTGGCCTCTCAGGGCTCGCCTCCACTGCTGAGCGCATATATGATCTCAATTCTTGATCATCATAAACGATGACCATTGCACGTCCTCCAAGAACAAAACTGGGTCGGACAAGGACTGGATAACTAATTCTTTGGGCTATTTCTATGGCTTCTTCTTCTGAAGTTGCAGTGCCTGCATCTGCTTGTTTGAGACCAAGCTCATCGAGTAGAGCTGAGAAGTATTTTCTGTCTTCTGCTAGTTCTATGCTCTTTGGTGATGTTCCTATCACTGCAACCCCATTCGATTCTAGGGCAGCAGCCAGATTCAGTGGCGTTTGGCCTCCAAATTGTACGATTGTTCCCCAAGGCTTTTCTGCTTCAAAAATATTGAGAACATCTTCGAAAGTTAGAGGTTCAAAGTAAAGTTTATCACTTGTATCGTAATCGGTTGAAACTGTTTCAGGGTTTGAGTTTACCATGATTGTTTCGAATCCAAGTTCCTTCAGAGCAAATGCTGCGTGTACACAACAATAATCAAACTCTATGCCTTGACCGATCCGATTTGGGCCACCACCAAGAATCATCACCTGTTTCTTTCCAGCATCACGGGTTTCATTTTCGTCTCCGTAAGTTGAATAGTAGTAAGGCGTGAATGCTTCGAACTCCGCGGCGCAAGTGTCAACGAGTCGATAAGTTGGTATAATGCCTTCGCTTTTTCTTGTTTCGCGAATTTCCCCTTCTGTTTTACCTTTTAGGTGAGCAATTTGGCGATCTGAAAAACCTAATTTCTTTGCTCTCCTAATTGTGTCTTCATTTTCATTCGAGGCAATTTTTTCTTCTGCCTCGCAGATTTGTTGAAGTTGTCTCAGGAACCATGGGTCTATGCCTGTCATTCCAAACAATTCATCGACTGACATCCCATTCTTAAATGCTTCATGAAGATAAAAAATCCGTTCTGCATTTGGCACAGCAATTTTTGACAGTAATTCTTCTGCATTTGATTCAGGTAGGTCTTTACCATCAGCTCCTAAACCGAATCGCCCAGTTTCTAGTGAGCGTAGGGCTTTTTGCATCGCTTCTTTAAAGGTCCTACCAATCGACATTGCTTCGCCGACGCTTTTCATTTGGGTAGTTAACGTGGGGTCCGCACTTGGGAATTTTTCGAAGGTAAATCTGGGTGTTTTAACGACACAATAATCGATAGTTGGCTCGAAACAGGCTGGGGTTTCTCGAGTTATATCGTTTGGTAGTTCATCTAAAGTGTAACCAACAGCAAGTTTAGCTGCAATTTTGGCTATTGGAAATCCGGTTGCTTTAGAGGCCAGGGCTGAGGATCTTGATACTCTTGGATTCATCTCTATAACGATCATGCGTCCAGTTTCAGGACACATGGAGAACTGAATATTAGAACCTCCCGTTTCTACACCTATTTCACGGATCACAGCAAATGATGCATCGCGCATAATTTGATATTCTTTGTCTGTGAGTGTTTGAGCAGGGGCTACAGTAATTGAGTCGCCAGTATGAACTCCCATTGGGTCAAGGTTTTCGATCGAGCAAATAACTACGCAGTTATCTTTTCGGTCTCGCATGACTTCCATTTCGAATTCTTTCCAACCAAGAAGAGATTCTTCAATCAATACCTCTGTGACTGGAGACATGTCTAGGCCTCGATTTACAATTGTTTCAAATTCTTCGCTATTATAAGCAATGCCTCCTCCGCTTCCCCCGAGCGTATAGGCTGGACGAATAATCAAAGGAAACCGATTTCCTGTTTTATCTGCAATTTCTTCTGCGATTGTTAATGCATCGCTCATAGTATGAGCGACTCCTGATTGAGGAAGATCCAGACCAATTTTGATCATGGCTTCCTTGAAAGCTAAACGATCCTCACCCTTTTCTATTGCTTCGGCATTTGCCCCTATGAGTTTGACATTATATTTATCAAGGACTCTCTCTCTGACTAGGTCCATTGCTGTGTTCAGTCCCGTCTGACCTCCTAGAGTTGGAAGTAATGCGTCAGGATTTTCTCGCTCTATGATTTTTTCTACAATTTCAGGAGTGACTGGTTCCACATAAGTTCGGTCCGCGAATTCCGGATCAGTCATGATTGTGGCCGGGTTTGAATTAACCAGAACCACTTTATAACCTTCTTCCTTTAGGGCCTTACATGCTTGGACCCCAGAATAATCAAACTCACATCCCTGACCTATTACAATTGGGCCTGATCCGATCAGTAATATTTTTTCTATGCTGGTGTCTTTGGGCATTTTACTGCGTCTTTTATTGCTATTGTCGGGCTCTCTTGTAAAGGCAGGAATACATTAGATTAAAAAAGTTAATGAATTATGCAGAAATTGAGCCGATTTACATCCTATTAAAAGAGTTTTTTGAGACGTTCATCATTGAAACTTTCTGCAACCATAATCGCTCCAGAGAAATTCCCTCCAGCTGTTACAGGATTAGTAATGATAGCGCAAGGAATTCCGGCTGCAGTGGCTGCTTTTAACCCATTTTCAGAATCTTCTAAAATTAAAGCTTCACTCGGAGCAATTCCCAATGAATCAGCTGCTCTTAGGAACAATTCAGGGTCTGGCTTAATATTTTGGACATCATCACGATTTACAAATGCGCTGAAATGTTCGCTTAATCTGAGCTTTTTAATCCATCCTAATACCCAGTTCCGGGACGAACTAGAAGCTATCGCGAGTTCGAGGCCTTTTTCTTTAGCATCTTCAATAAAAAAGCGTATTCCGGTACGTTCTTTTGTTTGTTCTAACCGTTGTCTTATTAACTCTTCGCGTTCGGCATCAATGACTGCCCAGTTAAATGTTTCACCTGTTCTTTTCTCTAATTCCAGCCCTGGATGGAATTGTCCAAAGTCACTCCCAACACAGTTCTTATAAGTATTGAGTTCGAGAGTTTGATTATTCTGTTCATAAATTTCTGCCCAGCTTTCATAAATTACGGTTTCTGTATCAACTATGAGGCCATCGAAATCGAAGATAAGAGCTTTTGGCATATATATGAGGTATTAGACTATTTTTTTTATTTTTTTAGCATAAGCAACTGCAGCTAATGCAAATTTTTCAGCAATGGGCTTTAACTTTCCCTGAAATAGCATTCCTATCTTTAAGGGAGGGAATCCTCTAAGGTTTATTTTCCGCAAACCTTTAGGGATGCTCATTCCAGGAGCGTCTAGAGTTAGACCTATTCCATATCCTCGGCTTACATAATTTGATATTAGGTCCAGAGAGGTAACTTCGACGATAGGATTCCAGACCAGTTCTCGTTTATCTAATTCTTTTTGAAAAATTGTGTTAATTGAATGTTCGGATGAAAGTGAAATCATAGGCTCTAATATTTTACCATCCGATACCTTACTGATGGTTGAGAAACTATTGATTTTGCTTTTATCTGGAACAATTAGGATGAGAGGAATGCTGAGTAATTCAAGAGTCTTGACGGAACTTGGTCTTGGGGAGTGAAGAGAAGTGATAGCGATATCAATATCTTGATTTGCTAATAAGGTCTCTGCAGTAGAAGAAGCGCCCAATTCAGTCATAGTTAACCTTAGATTGGGACAATCTTTTTTTATTTGATCTAGGAGCGTAGGTAAATGATTTGCAAGAACTGTTCTTTCAGCAGCGAGTCTGAGATGGGAACTTTCTTCTCCGCGTAATTGCTCTGCGATGAGGGGTAATTTAGAAAAGAAAGGTGCAAGGAAATTATATAATTCATTGCCCGCAGGCGTAAGGGCAAATGGGCGACGATTGAACAGTTTCACACCTAGTTCGCGCTCTAATTGCAACATTTGTCCAGAGACAGCAGGTTGCTGGATGCCGTAGGGCATTTTTCTAACTGCCGGCGTGATGCCTCCATACTTCGCAACGTAGTAAAAAAGTTCTATGTGATGGAGATTAGGTGGAAGCATGATTGGTTAGATAAACATTGATGTGATTGATCTTAACAGTCTTTTAATTGATTCAAGTTTAATATAAAGAGTTAAATTAAAGGGCCGAATTGGATTTTATTTAAGACTACTAAATAAAATCTAATGCCTTGAATGTGATAATTAGCCGAAATTTCATCAAAACCCCTTTTAATTCGTATCAGAGTATCTTTTTGAGTTCTCTCAATTATCTAAAGAAATAACTTAAAAGGGCTTGATTCATTGGCGCTTATGTGGAATTTTCTCGCCCCTCATTTTGAGTAGGTGACACCCGTTACTTCCTCTTAAAGCATGTAAAAAATCATGGCATACGCAATTATTAAGACTGGTGGTAAACAGTATAAGGTTTCTCAAGGAGACAATATAGATGTTGAGAAACTTGATTTGGAAGTAGGAGATTCTGCTACTTTCGAAAATGTATTGCTGTATTCAGATGGAGAAGATGTGAAAGTCGGTAGTCCGCTCCTAGATGGTGCCAGTGTAACGGCGGAAGTAGTTGATCAGTTTCGAGCTAAGAAGGTTACTGCTTTTAAGTTTAAGCGTCGCAAAGGCTATCATAAAACAAAGGGTCATAGGCAGCATCTTACACGTCTGGCAATTAAAAGTATAAGTGCTTAACATTCCAATCCGGTAGAACGATCAATCACAATTTCATCTAATTTAAAATCATGGCACATAAGAAAGGTCAAGGAAGTGTTAAGAACGGTCGCGATAGCAATTCTAAGCGTCGTGGCGTCAAAAAGTTTGGAGGAGAGTATGTCATTCCTGGCAACATCATTCTTCGACAGTGCGGCACTAAATGGAGGCCTGGTAACAATGTGGGATTGGGGAAAGATTATACCATCTTTTCTTTAGTCGAAGGCAATGTGAGATTTGATCAGGGCGGAAGAAGAGTTAACGTTGATCCTGTAGCTGTAGAGGCATAATTTTCTATCTCCGCAGCTAAGCGTTTTCTAGATTTGCAATTAGATTCTTCTTCAGAACCATTGTTAAATGTGGTTCTAGTAGAACCTGAAATACCTCCCAATACTGGTAACGTTGGTCGTTTATGTATGGCAACTTCTGCTCGTTTGCATTTGATAGAACCTCTCGGATTTAATTTAGATGACAAGCAATTGCGTCGTGCAGGAATGGATTACTGGCATCAATTAGATGTTAAAGTTTGGCCATCATTTGAAGTCTTGAGAGCAGATGTGGGAGACGAGTCTCAGTTTTGGTTTTTTACTACCAAGGCAGATAGTTCTTTTTGGGATGTTAAATTTAGTCCTAAAGATTATCTTGTTTTTGGGCGTGAGACAAAAGGGTTGCCTGAGACTTTGCTGAAGAAACACGAAGAAAATTGCTTAAAAATACCAATGGCCAAGGGAGCAAGGAGTTTAAATCTGGCGACTTCGGTTGGAATTGGGGTGTACGGCGCTCTTCGTTCTTTTGTGTGATTTTTATTGCTACAAAACATTAATTAATAACCTTTCATTTTTCTCGTAAATGCTTGTAGTCCAAAGAAAATAGAGGAATAATTATCGCGCTTTGAAATTCACATATTTTTAGAGCAGTGAAGTCGGCCCTTAAAGTCGATAACCTCACAGCAAGTTTTCTTTGAGTAGATACAAAAAGAGAGCTTTGCCCCACTAAAAACTATATACCCCACACTGGCAAGATGCCGGAAATTAAACCTAACTACGGAATAAGTCGTATCGATCAGCCTGAAAAAAAGAATCACGGATTCTATGTCAGGATCACAAATAAGGGAAAGACTTCTCAGAAATTTTTTCCTGATAAATCATGTGGAGGTAAGGCAAAGGCTCAGAAAATGGCCAAATCTTACCGAGACAAGATCTTCAATAAACTCCCAAAGGCTCGGCAAGTAGCAGCAGCTTCTCGCCGAAAGAGAATCAAACAAAGTGGCATCGCTGGAGTGACTCATGTAGTTTCTACTAGTGTTGCTGGAAAGGTATACGCTTATTGGCAAGCGGCTTGGACCGAAGGCGCTACGCGTAAGACTGCCAAATTCTCAGTTGCCAAAAATGGAGAGAAAAAGGCTCTTGATCTGGCAATTAAGGCAAAGCGTAAGGCAGGCAGGAAGTAACAGACCTTTCTTGACCATACACTTTGCACGAGTTTCAGTGTGAGTGTGGAATTATTAGATTCAGGGCATTCGGGTAATGGGCCTAATGCTGTGTTGCGTGCCGTTTCACTGGTTCGTAGTTTCCGCATGGGTTCTTCAGACATTGATGTGTTAAAGGGAATGAGTTTGGAGATTAGCCGCTCGGAACGATTGTTTCTTTGTGGGGCTTCAGGCGCGGGAAAGAGTACATTACTTTATACTTTGGCTGGCCTGGAGAGGCCTGATTCAGGATCAGTGGAGATTGACGGGCGGTCACTATATTCTCTTTCTCCTGCACAACAGACAAAATTTCGTAATGAACAGATAGGTTACGTTTTTCAGAATTATTTTTTGCTTCCAGATTTAACGGCTCTTGAGAATGTGTGTTTACCAGCGTTGATAAGGGGCTCTGGGGAGGAAAACCTAAGAGCGGCAGAACTTTTGGAACAGGTCGGGCTTAGGGATCGTTTGAATCATCGTCCGGCCGAACTTTCAGGTGGTGAACAGCAAAGAGTTGCCATTGCTCGTTCTCTTATTAATGACCCGCAAATATTGTTTGCAGATGAGCCTACCGGTAACTTGGATTCTTCTACCGGGGGCGAATTAATGGAAACGCTTATTCAATTAGTAACCGAAAAGCAGAAAACTTTGATTGTTGTCACCCATGATTCTAAATTAGCCTCTCTCGGTGACCGACAATTGACGCTCGCCGATGGCCGAATAATAGCTTAGGGTGTAAAATACCTGAGAAGATTATATGCAAATTTATATCGACGGAGAATACTTTGATAAGGAAGATGCCAAGATTTCGGTGTTTGACCATGGTCTTCTCTATGGTGATGGAATCTTTGAAGGGATCCGTTTTTATAATGGTAGAGTCTTCAGGCTTTCAGAGCATATAGATAGATTGTTCGTTTCGGCCAAGGCTATCCTCCTTGATATAGGAATGACTCATGATGAATTGAAAGAGGCTGTACTTGAAGCGATACGCAAAAATGAGTTACAGGATGGCTATGTTCGACTGTTGGTGACAAGAGGTATAGGAACTCTTGGCCTGAGTCCGTTCGGATGCGAAAAAGCGACAGTCATTATCATTGCTGATACAATTTCTTTATATCCCGAAGAAAAGTATAAGGAGGGCTTAAAGCTAATCACCTGTTCTACACGACGCACGGCTCCTGCTGCTCTTAGCCCTTGTGTAAAATCGTTGAATTATTTGAATAACGTAATGGCCAAGGTTGAAGCGATTTTTGGAGACGCGGAGGAAGGCTTAATGCTTAATGAGCAAGGTTTCATTGCCGAGTGCACTGGTGATAATATTTTTGTTATTAAGGATGGAAAGATGAAGACCCCGCCAGCATCTTCCGGAGCATTGCCGGGAATTACCCGAGAGGTCATTTTTGAGATAGCTGATGAGTTTGGAATTGAACTGAAAGAGGCTCAGATGACTCGTTATGATATTTATGCAGCGGATGAATGTTTTCTTACTGGCACGGCTGCAGAAGTCATTGCCGCAGTGAACCTAGACAGACGCCCTATCGGGGACGGCAATCCTGGTCCGGTCACTGGTAGATTTATTGCTCGTTTTCGAGAGCGCGTTTCTCAAGAAGGGACGCAAATTGGATAACGTTTCCAGAATGGGGGCTTTATTTTTCAGGGCTTTTAACAGGGCCATGAAAGTGAATTTTTTTAAGGGGTCAGAATAATTGTGCTAAATAAAAATCTCAAAAATCTGTAATCTCCCATTGAGCGTTTTCCGTAGGCGAGTATTATTGAATTAATGAATTGTGACGTTTGTCAGGAGAATGATGCGACAGTTTACTTGACGCAGATTGTTAAAGGTAAAATGCAAAAAGTGAACCTCTGTGAGGAATGTGCGAAACAGAAAGGAGTGACTGATCCAACTGGTTTTGCTCTTGCCGATGCTTTATTGGGGATTGATTCTGATGAGAAAACGGATGTTCCTACGGATAGTCTTGAATGTGAGTCTTGCGGATTCAGTCATACTGAATTCAAGAAGACAGGAAGGTTTGGGTGCAGTGAATGTTATACAGTTTTTGGTTTTGGCTTAGAAAGCTTAGTTAAAGCAATGCACAAGGGCTCGCTTCATTTGGGTAAAGTTCCATCAAGGTATCAGGTAACAAAAAAATATAATGATCAGATAACTGAACTTAAAGATCGCTTAAGGGTGGCTATTGAGGGGGAGAATTTTGAAGAGGCGGCCACGTTGCGCGATGAAATTAAACTGGCCGAAGCAGATTATATTGCATCTAATGAAAGTGAATTGAAATGACAGATTTTATACTGTTTACAAGTTCAATATTAATATGATGCAGTTTAAAACGATCCTAAAGAATCCTGCTGAGTGGATGCTTAGTAGTGGGCCTCATGGTGAAATTGTGATTAGTAGTCGGGTCCGCTTGGCTCGTAATTTACGGAATATTTCATTTCCCGGTTGGGCAGTAGAGGAGGACCGGATAGAGATCCTCAATCAAGTTAAGCCGGCAGTGGAAAACCTTACAGAAATGGACGGAGCTTTTTCTTCTGATTTGTCGGATCTAACGGCAGTGAAAAAACAGATCCTTGTTGAACGTCATTTGATTAGTCGTGAACAGGCGGCAAAGGCTGCTGGCAGTGCGGCTGTTATGAATCGCAAACAGACTTTGTGTGTGATGGTAAACGAAGAAGATCATCTCAGGATGCAATCAATTAAAGCGGGTCTGAGTCTTAGCGATGCTTATAAAATGATAGATGAAGTAGATACTAAATTAGAATCAACTCTAGATTATGCTTTTGATAATCAATATGGTTATCTTACTGCCTGCCCAACTAATCTTGGGACAGGAATGAGAGCTTCTGCAATGCTTCATCTTCCCGGTTTAGTTCTTTCTGAGCAAATTAACAAAGTCATAAATGCTGTGAATAAAATAGGGCTGGCGGTGCGAGGTCTATACGGCGAAGGGACGGAAGCTCTTGGTAATTTGTTTCAGGTCTCAAATCAGCATACACTTGGTGAACAAGAGAATGAGATTATTGCGAGATTGGAAAAAGTTATCAGGCAGATTATTGAGCATGAAGAGAATGCCCGTGAAAAATTATATAATGAAAAACAAACTATTTTAGATGATAAGATAGGTCGGTCTTATGCTATCCTCCGTTATGGACACATAATCTCTACTAAAGAGGCTCTCGATTTACTATCTATGCTTAGAGCAGGTGTTGATTTGGGCTACTTTTCTGAAGATATCCGAGCCTTAATTGATGTTCTTTTTATGGAGATTCAACCTGCACATTTACAGGTTTTTGCGGATCGCAAGCTCGGTGCAGAGGAAAGAGACTCTTTACGAGCGGAAATAATGCGTGATAGGTTGAAAAGTTTGCCTGAGCCAAGTAAGCTCTCAAGTAATAAGCCAAATGAACAATCTTCTGAATGAGATTAGTTTTAACTGAATAATGATGAATAATTTCACACCTCGAGCTCAGCAAGTTTTGGCGTTAGCACGCAAAGAAGCTGACCGGTTCAACCATAATTATGTGGGAACTGAACATCTGTTACTTGGTCTAATTAAACTGGGTCAGGGAGTAGCTGTTAATGTCCTGCAGAAAATGAGCTTGGATCTGGAAACAGTTAGAATGGAGGTCGAGAAGCAAGTGGGATCTGGACCAGAGACCAAGACTCCTGGCAACATTCCTTACACTCCTAGGGTCAAGAAAGTTTTGGCACTTGCTGGGAAAGAAGCAAAAGCGCTGAACCACTCCTATGTCGGTACTGAGCATATTCTCTTAGGGCTTCTTCGGGAAGGTGATGGAGTAGCGGCTAGGGTATTGAAAAACTTAGAAGTAGATATTGAACGGACTCGCAATGAAATTTTAAGAGAGTTGGATCCTAATTTTAGCCCTGGTGATTTGGGTGATGAAGATGATGGGGTCTTTGAGGAGGCTGAAATTAGCGGTGGAGGTAAAGATAATAAGACTCCAGCCTTGCGAGCTTTTGGCCGGGATCTTACGGAGTTGGCTCAAAGCAGTGAATTAGATCCCGTCATAGGACGTTTAGATGAAATCGAAAGGGTGATACAGATTCTTTGCCGCCGAACAAAAAATAATCCGGTACTCATAGGTGAAGCTGGAGTAGGAAAGACAGCTATTATTGAAGGTCTTGCACAAGAAATTGTTTCAGGCAACGTCCCTGAACTTTTACGCGACAGGCGAGTCATTACTCTTGATTTGGCTTTGATGGTTGCTGGGACCAAGTACCGAGGGCAGTTCGAGGAGAGAA
The DNA here is from genome assembly GCA_018675395.1 of Akkermansiaceae bacterium. Classification (GTDB taxonomy): domain Bacteria; phylum Verrucomicrobiota; class Verrucomicrobiia; order Verrucomicrobiales; family DEV007; genus EC70. The sequence continues at coordinate 7,214 of JABGYE010000150.1, read as the reverse complement.
TCAAAGCAGTGATGGATGAGATCATTCGGGAGAAGAATGTGATTCTTTTCATCGATGAATTGCATACGATAGTTGGGGCCGGTTCGGCCGAAGGCGCGATGGATGCTTCGAACATAATTAAGCCTGCATTGAGTCGCGGTGAGTTGCAGTGTGTCGGTGCGACAACTCTAAATGAATATAGAAAATATATTGAAAAGGATGCAGCTTTGGAACGCCGATTTCAGACAGTTAAGGTTGATGAGCCGAGCGTAGAGGATGCCATTAAAATATTAAAGGGACTGCAGCATAAGTATGAACTACATCATAAAGCTAAATATTCGGACGATGCGATTGAATCGGCGGTCATGCTTTCAGAACGTTATTTGACTGGAAGATTTTTGCCTGACAAAGCCATTGATATTATGGATGAGGCTGGAGCCAAGGCTCGTATTGGAGCAATGACTCGCCCTCCTAAATTTAAGGAGCTTGAAAATTCCGTTGAAGAGATCCGAAAGGAAAAGGAAGAAGCAATAGGTGATCAGGAATATGAAAAGGCTGCCGCATTGCGTGATGAAGAAAAGCAAAAGAAAGCTCAGTTGGAGGAGATGCTTGAAGAGTGGCGAGCTCAGAGTGAAGAGAATACTATAGATGTTGAGGAAGATGATATAATGTCTGTCGTCTCAAAATGGACTGGAATTCCTCTTCAACGCATGGAGGAGGCTGAAGCTGAGAAGTTATTGAGGATGGAGGATGATTTAAAATGTCATGTCATTGGACAGGATGAGGCAGTAACAGCAATTTCCAAAGCATTGAGAAGATCAAGGGCTGATCTTAAGGATCCTAGGCGGCCAATAGGTTCATTTATTTTCCTTGGGCCTACAGGTGTTGGTAAGACGTTTTTGGCGCGTAACTTGGCAGAGTTCATGTTTGGTGATGCTGATGCTCTTATACAAATTGATATGTCGGAGTACATGGAGAAATTTACTTCGAGTCGTTTAATTGGTTCGCCTCCAGGCTATGTTGGATATGAAGAAGGTGGCCAGCTTTCAGAAGCTGTTCGGAGACGTCCATACTCGGTGGTTCTTTTTGATGAAGTCGAGAAAGCTCATCCTGATGTCATGCATCTTTTACTGCAGATTCTCGAAGAAGGCACGGTGACAGATAGTCTCGGACGCAAAGTGGATTTCAGAAATACTATCATTATTATGACTTCCAATGTCGGTGCTGAGTTGATTAAGAAGCAAACTTCCCTTGGGTTCGGTGCAATGGATAACGAATCAGCAGATTATGATGGGATGAAGGTAAAGATACTTGAGCAATCAAAGAAGGTTTTCAAGCCGGAGTTTCTTAATAGACTTGATGATCAAATTGTTTTCCACATGCTTGAAAAGAAGGATTTGGTTCAGATAGTTGATTTGGAAATTGCTAAAGTTTTTGACCGCCTCAAGAACCGCGACATCAATGTTAAGGTTGATAACAAGGCGAGAGACTTTCTCATTGAGGATGGCTATGACCCAGAATATGGAGCGAGACCAATGAGACGTTCAGTTGAGAAACATTTAGAAGATCCATTAGCGGAGCATTTACTTCGTGGAGATGTTAAAGAAGGTGACTTTGTTACAGTGACTGTAGATAAGAAAGAAAAGCGTCTTAAATTCAAGGCGGAATCTGGTGAGCCTGTGGCGGAGAAAGCCTAGTTTATGTGATCTTTGTTGCCGGTATTTTTATTTATATTTAAAGGTCCCTACGAGGGATAGTAATATCATTGAACGTATTGGTTCGTCATGCGCATAGGATTTGTTTCGACTCGGTTTCATGGCACTGATGGAGTTTCGTTAGAGGCTTCTAAATGGGCAAAGGTTTTTGAAGAAGAGTTAGACCATGAATGTTTCTGGTTCGCTGGTAAACTGGACACTCCTGATGATTCTTCTAGTCTTTGCCCTGAGGCATTTTTTGAACATCCATCTGTCATCCCTTTACAGGAGAATCTATTTAGTAATTTAAGCACCTGCTCAAATAACCTTACTGATTCAGTGAATGTTCTTGAGGAGGTGATTCGTAATTCTTTAGAGGATTTTGTCCGCGAATATGCAATTGATTTGATCATTCCACAGAATGTTTTAGCTATCCCTATGCATGTTCCAATGGGGTTAGCTGTCACTAATATGGCATTAAGGGGTCTGCCAATGATTGCTCATCATCATGACTTTTATTGGGAAAGAGAACGGTTTTTAAAGGGTTGCGCTCAGCATTACCTTGATTCTTCATTCCCTCCTAAAATCGCTGAGAAATTTCAGCATGTAGTAATCAATTCACAAGCTAAGGAGTCCCTTATGCAGAGATTGGGGTTGGAATCTACAGTCATCCCTAATGTGTTTGATTTTGAGAACCCTCCGTCAAATTCTGATGATTATGGAAATGATTTTCGTGATCAGTTCGAAATAGAACCTGATGAAATTCTGGTCCTTCAGCCAACGAGAATCGTGCCACGAAAAGGTATAGAATTATCTATTGAGTTATGCTCGAGGATTCAGAAATTGACTAAAAAAAATACCTGTTTGGTTGTTTCGCATCTTGCCGGGGATGAGGGGATGGACTATTATTATCAACTAGTTGATTTGTCTGAGAGGTTAGGAGTTAAAGTCATCTGGGCAGGGGAACGTATTGGGGAATCTCGTGGATTAAATAGTTCTGGAGAAAAATTATATAAGCTATGGGACGTTTATCCTCATGCGAATTTTGTTACTTATCCGAGTCTTTATGAAGGCTTTGGTAATGCTTTGTTAGAAACTTTTTATTTCTCTAAGCCAGTCCTTGTGAATCGTTATCCTGTATTTAAGGATGATATTGAGCCGTGCGGTTTCAAGGTAGTTAGCATGGACGGTGAAATTACTAATGAGGTTGTGTCCGACACGATGGAACTAATCTTAGATGAGGGTCTCGCACGACAGTGGACCCAATTGAATTACGGTTTATGCGTGGAAAACTTTTCCTATAAAGTTCTAAAGGATTCTCTAGGAAAGATCCTAAATGAATTGATGGCTTGAAATGATTGGCTGGCTAAGCCTTGTCTTTTCCCTGTGTTTCAGTTGCATCGCCCCGGTCTCGGATGATGATTTCACTAGGGTGACCATTGGGGAGGGATTTTAAACTCATACTCAGATTGTTGTCATGAGCAATAGCCCAAAGTAATTGGCGTCTAGTTATGCCTATGCTGTCTATCGAAACTAAGGGGGTTTTCTTGGGCTTCTTAATGAAGTTGTAGGAGAGTCCTAACAGTGGTGCATTTTTGAAGATTTCCTCTAAAGATACTTCGTTATAATAAACTCTTACTGGTTCATCCATCCACTTATTATAAGGGGTATGCCAACTAAATAGGAAATCGGCAGGAACTGCAGCCTTGGGTTCAACGAGACCAGGTTTTGGCTTTGGATTAAAAATTGAACAACTAATTAAAGCGATAGGGATTAATATAAGAAGGATCGCTCTAAAGATTGGCACAAAGAGGTTATTTTTTTGAATAAACATTTTATAGGGGAATGAATAATATAGTGCAAAACGTATAGTTGCGACTTAAAATTTCGAAATTACAGGAATCTCGTAATCTTACAATAATTCCTCGAAATTCTTTAATTTCATAAGAATTATTTTCTAATAATGCTGCCTCTCCTTGAAATTCAGTCAAGCCCGTGGAACGATTCGATTTTCCTTCTATAAGACCCATTAATGAAAAGACTCCATCTGCATGATACTCTTTCGAGGAATCGATGTGAAATTTTCCCTGAGGATGGGAAAGATTTTAGGTTTTATTGCTGCGGACCTACCGTTTATGGCCCGGCCCATATTGGAAACTTCAGGGCATTTCTTGTTCAGGATCTTTTTCGGCGGGTCATAGAGCTTTCTGGTGTCAAAACATTACATGTTAGAAACATTACTGACGTGGATGATAAGACGATCCGCGAGGCTCAGAAGTCTGAGCTATCTTTGGTGGAATTCACTGCCGGATGGACTAAACGGTTTCATGAAGATGCCAAGCTATTGAACATGTTGGATCCGCACCTTGAGCCGAGCGCAGTGCAACATATTCCTGAGCAAATCCAACTCATTGAGAAATTAATAAAAAATGGTAATGCCTATCCCTCGGAAGATGGTTCAGTTTATTTTTCAGTAAAATCATATTCAAATTATGGAAAACTTACTCGTATTGATCAACGTGATCTGATGGCGGGAGCCGGAGAAACTGCTAATGATGCAGACGAATACGAGAAGAACCATGTTTGTGATTTTGTTTTGTGGAAAGCCAGGAAACCTGAGGATGGAGATAATTACTGGGACAGTCCTTGGGGCTCTGGTCGACCTGGGTGGCACTTGGAGTGCAGTGCAATGGGAATGAAATATTTAGGAGAAACCTTCGACCTTCATGCAGGAGGCGTGGATTTATGTTTTCCTCATCATGAAAATGAAATTGCGCAGAGTGAGGCATCTACTGGTAAAGAATTTGCCCGTCACTGGTTTCATAATGAACACTTGATGGTTGAGGGCAGCAAGATGAGTAAGAGCTTAGGTAATTTATACACACTTGAAGATATTAATGAACGAGGTTTTTCTGCAGCCGAGCTGAGATACTCTTTGCTCTCTGGCTCTTATCGTACAAAAATTAATTTTAGCTTTGATAGAATGAATGAAGCTAGGATCAATCTTAAACGGATTGCCTCTCTTGTTCAAAGTCTTGGCGGGGAGTTACCTTCATATGAAGAGCTTTGTGAGTGTGCTGCTTCTGGAAGCATGAATCTGGGTCCATTCGAATCTAGCTGGGATGCTTTGCTTGAGGATTTGAATGCACCAGCTGCTCTCGGTGAATTATTTGTTGCGATTAAACCCTTAGAAAAAGAATTAGCAGAGGACAATGTGACTGAAGATACTAAAAAAGTGGCCCTACATGGTTTGGCTCTTTTAGTTCATGCGTTTGGTTGGGTTTTGCCAGTACTTGAACCGGAACAGTCAAGTTTAGATGTTCCTGACCATGTTAAGGATTTAGCAGAAAGAAGATGGATTGCAAAACAGGAAAAAGATTGGAATGAATCGGATCGCTTGAGAGATGCAGTCATTGACGAGGGCTGGGTAATTAAAGATTCTAAGGACGGTTACGAATTAGAACGATCTTAGGAATTAATTGGTCACTGTTATAACTGCGCGGCGATAACTAGTTAGGCTAGGTGATCCATTATCTTCGGCTATAAGAATTAGGTGGATTTTGTTTGCCGATGCTAGGGTCTTCTTATCGGACACAGTGACGCTGGTTTCTATCCCTTCCGAATGGCTAAGTTTAATGGGATGGCGATAATTTCCTGCTTCGTGGTAAATCATCCAACGATAGGACATATCATCATTATCGGGATCCTTACTTTGCTTTGCTGAAAATTTTGTAGTGCTTCCCGGTCTCGCATCTAAATATAGAACTTCTTTTGATTGGTTTCCGTTCAGTACAACGATTGGATTGTGATTAGCTTTTGAATATTCCTTAGTAATGCACCAATCCATCCGAGCAGCAAAGTCGTGCTGAAAATCTTTTCTCCAGCGCCATATAGTGGCCTGATCTGATGTGTAATGTTTATTATTTATTTTTATAGTGTCTCTTGAATAGTGATTATTGGTCCATATTGGTCGTGCCTCTGCATAGGACTTATACAGTACGTACCTTCCCCCCCATCCTCCAAAGCTTGGACTAATTGACCATCCCAAGCCATTGTTAATGAGACCTAAAAATGAAGGCGTGTCTCCTTCCATGATGTAGGCGACCTTGGGATAAAGCTTACCTAGAGGACCATGGTTCTCTATGATGTTTTCTTTGAGCCAAGGATTATCTACCAAGTCAAAATGTTGCATGGGGCCGTTCTTGTAGTGTCGATCTCCTGATATTCCGGTCCAAGTTGCCCGATGATATTCTTTCCAGCTATTACTCGGGGTGACGATATAGGAGAGGCTAGGGAATTCTTTCCTGATCCATTTACCAGCATCATCCTGATCGGAAATGGTGTAAACTCTTAGCCTTGATAAGAGTTCTTTCATCTGCCTTTCAGATTTCCCCTTACTAGCATCATGCAGTGCCTGTGCTAGAGTATTTGCTCCTCCCCAGACACTGACCCATAGAGGTCTAGGGTCATGTTTATTGGCAGCCTCAATGATAAGTTTTGAGCCTTCGGTGCTTTTTCCTGTTCCGACCGACTCCATCCCGTATCCTGATTGGCCACTCACTGTGAGTTTTAACAGATGGTCGGGTTTTGGATATTTTTTGGAATGAATTAATAAATTACTCCTTACTTTTGAATATGCACTGATTTGCCTTTGGATCAGATCTTCTCGAGTTTTAGAGCGTAAGTGCTGTGATGTGGTCGCAACTAAGCCTTCCACATCATATTCGTTGGAGTAGACAAGAAAACGAACCAGAGATTCTTCATCATCTGGTTCGTTGGAAATATCAGTCAGTACGATGACCCTTTCTCTCGCATTACCCAAGGAAAGGATTAATGCACCCAAAAGAGCAAAACAAAGGGTCCTATATTTCAATCAATGAAGTTGTTCTTTTTTAGTTTTTTTTCAGATTTGTACTCTCTTCTGATAATCGAAACTACTAGGATGCCTCCTCCGATGAGGAGCATTGTGATAGTAAGTTTTAGGTAGAGGCTCGCATCGATTGCATTATTATTACTCCATAATTGGGCTAGTGATAACATTACCCATACGATGATGCTTCCTATTGCAACACCACTCGCAAGCCGTAGATCTCCTGTTAAATGTTCATTGCTTATCAGAGAGCAGAAAAATATTGTCCCTCCAATCAACAGGAAGCTTAAACTAATCTTCGTATAGATTTCAGCTGTAAGGGGTTCTCCCCAGAGCTGTGCAAGAGAAAGGACAACCCAAATTGCTACCAATGATGTAAAAGCAATAGAAGATCTTTTCATTATTTATCTCGTTCCATAATGATGACAAGTGCTTCTCTTTTAAAGAATAACAGCATCCGGCGTTGGTCCTTGTCCATGGTAACGACTCTCCAACCTTCAGCTGCATTTGTGTTTAAGAATTCGGTCAATTTAACTGGGTCTACTTTTGATTGACCTAGGAGAAGAGATCCCAGCATTCCTTCTTGATATATTACTGCTTTATATTCTTTCATTAGAATAAGTTTATTGGATTAAGCTGTGGATACAATTATAAAATTGGCCACATTTTAT
>JABGYE010000337.1:0-12507 GCA_018675395.1 Akkermansiaceae bacterium | reverse complement strand
TTTTGGATTGTAGGCGGAAATTTCCTCAATGATGGACATCGTGGCTCTGTCCCTGTTTTCGCCCTCCATTCCTAATGCCCATTCTAAACTTTCCGATGTTCCCTGCCTTGCCCAGCGCCGCGCAACGCTTTCAATTACGGAGTGCCTTTCGTAGGGATCTGTGATTTCGAGAGCAAACGCGCTCGCGGCTGCGGGGTCTGTTCTGGCCCAGACGTCCGTTGATCCTCTCAGAGCGCGCTCGCGGTGAGCAGGGTCCTTTAGCCCCATGGCCCAATCGAGGGCCGCTGACTGGTCCTGTTCTGCCCAGATATGTGCAGCGGCATGGACCCAGTCAAGGGTGCGCTGAGACTTTGGGATTTGTGTCACATAACCCGCAGCACCGACCGGATCTGTGTGTGCCCATTCGTGGACGATTCTTTCCATTGCTCTTGATTGTTCGGAGGGGACTAATGTATCAGTCCAAGCGAGGGCGGATCTTGGATCCTTTCGTCCCCAGTGCGATGCGACCCGTTCGATGAATTCACGACGTTTCTTTCCGGGTGGTAACTGGCTAAGTAATGAGGTAATAGTTGAAGCGTCAATTCGTTTACCTCTTTCTATTTGCTCAATGACGTACCTGACCGGATCCTTTTCAAGTATCTCCAAAGGGTCTTCTTCATGGTCAGAGTCATCATCCTTTTGTCGGTTCCTTTTCTTTAGGTTCCTATTCGCAAAGCCATTACCTTGATCTTCAGATGATATTTTTTCCCCATATTTTGGATTTGTCTCAGATGCGGATTCTTTAGAAGAGAAAAGTAACCGGTCAGTAATCATGCCGAAACCGAACGATGCTATTGCAATAATTAGCAGGCCTGCCTTGTAGTTCATATTCACTCGCTCAGTTCGTTCGATTAAATTAATGTGGAGGAACCCTATTTTCTATGCCTTTGAAGAAAGTGTCAATGTTCTGCTGAGTTGTAATATGATAACAGACTATGTTAGTCTTTATAATATGATAGGTAGACGACAATTACTGAAAACATGTGCACCTGCGGTGACGATGTTCTCATTTCCCGCCATTCTTTCTGGTAAAAACCCAAATACTCGGTTGCGGGTTGGTGTCATGGGTCTGAGCCGAGGCAAGGCTCATATTGCTGGGTTTACCGGAATTGATAATGCTGAAGTAGCTTACGTTTGTGATGTGGATAAGAATCGTCTGGCAAGTGGTGTCAAATATGCCGCATCTAGGCAGGGAGGGAAGGAACCTAAAGGAGTGACTGATTTCCGTGAGATTCTTGAAGACAAAGAAGTGGATGTGCTTTCAATTGCCACTCCTAATTTTTGGCATGCTCCGGCGGCGATTTTAGCCTGTCATGCTCAGAAGCACGTTTACGTCGAGAAGCCGGGAAGCCACAATGCTAATGAATCGAAGTTGATTGTGGAGGCTGCGCGAAAGAATAACCGTCTAGTACAGATGGGTATTCAGCGTCGTAGCTTGCCATCTTTTCGCCAGGGGATTGGGAAGATTCGGGACGGGGTCCTTGGCAATTTACGCTATGCTCGTTGCTGGTACACTAATCGTCGACCTTCGATCGGTATAGGCAAGAAGGTGCCCGTGCCTGCTTGGCTTGACTGGAAACTTTGGCAAGGACCTGCACCGGACCGTCCTTACAAAAATAACTTAATCCATTATAACTGGCACTGGCACTGGCATTATGGTGGTGGAGAACTTGGCAACAATGGGGTCCATGCCCTCGACATTGCCCGTTGGGGGCTGGGCGTTGATTTTCCGATACGGGTCACCTGCAACGGTGGACGATATCATTATGACGATGACCAAGAAACTCCTGACACAGCAGACGCGACTTATGATTTTGGTAAGGTCGGTATCAGTTGGCATGGTAGTAGCTGCCTTCAGCGCAAGCATGAGAAAAATAGTTTTGTCAGTATTTACGGAGACAAGGGTGTCATGGCTTTTGAGAGTTCAGGGTATCGCATTTACGATATGGATGGGAAGGTCACTGAAGAAAATGTTCCTCTTTTTACGGACTTGCCGCACTTTAAGAACTTTGCCGATGGGATCCGGGAAGGATCAGCCCTGAATGCTGAGATCAGCGATGCTCAGAAAAGTGCAATGATGTGTCATCTTGGAAACATGGCTTACCGTATGCGTACTGAGATCAGGTTTGACTCAAAGACCCAGAAAATCACTGATAATCCTGCTGCCGAGAAGCTGTGGAGACGAGAGTATCGTGAGGGCTGGAAACCGAAAGTATAAATAAGATATTAGCCGATTACTTCGGTCACCACTTTACCATGGACGTCAGTCAGTCTGAATCTTCTTCCCTGGAACTTATAAGTGAGCCTTTCATGATCGATTCCAGCGAGATGGAGCCACGTCGCCTGAATGTCATGAACGTGAACTGGATTTTCTGTAGCACTGAAGGCTAGGTCATCACTTGCACCGTATGATATGCCTGGCTTCACACCCCCTCCGGCCATCCATATTGTATAGGCGTACGGATGATGGTCCCGGCCCCATTTTTTTCTATCTTTGAGATTTCCCTGCAAGAAAGGAGTCCTGCCGAATTCGCCTCCCCAGATAACTAGGGTATCCTTCAAAAGGCCTCTTTGCTCTAGATCCTTGACTAGTGCTGCGCTCGGTTGATCAGTGTCTTTGCATTGAGTATACAACTCAGTGGTCACGCTACCGTGCTGGTCCCAACCAGCGTGCATGACTTGGACAGTTCTCGTTCCTCTTTCAACGAGCCGGCGTGCCATGAGGCAATTGTAAGCGAAGGTCCCAGGCTCATTGACCTGTGTGCCATACATATCCAAGGTCTCCTTGGATTCACTTGAAAAATCTGTCAGTTCCGGGACGCTGGCCTGCATCTTAAAGGCCATCTCGTACTGCGATATTCTTGTCGCTATTTCGGGATCTCCAAATTCAGTTAATTTGTGATTATTGATCTCGGCGATACTGTCGAGCCAGTCTCTTCTCATTTCCCGACTCATGCCCTTCGGATTCTTTGCATAGAGGACAGGGTCCTTACTGCCACGGAACAAAACTCCCTGATGCTTGGATGGAAGAAATCCACTACCCCAGTAGAAATCATAAAATATTTGGCCGCAGGTTGTCCCTTTACTGACAGATGTCATGACAACGAAGCGTGGTAATTCTTCAGTCTCTGCGCCGAGACCATATGCCATCCATGCTCCGAGCGTGGGTCTTCCTGGTATCTGGCCTCCGCTCAATAGAAAGCTAATTGCCGGGGCATGGTTCACGGCATCAGTGTGCATTGATTTTACAAAGCATATCTTGTCAGCAATCTCAGCAGTGTGGGGAAGAAAATCACTGACCCATGCGCCTGACTGTCCTCGTTGCTTGAAGGGTTCTACAGGTGCCAGCATTAATTTACCATTTGCCTTTCCGGTCATGGTGCTAAAACGCTTATTGCCAACGTAGGAGTCAGGTATTGGCTTCCCGTGCATTTCCTGAATCTTTGGCTTGTAGTCAAAGAGGTCCACGTGGGTCGGTGCCCCGTTCTGGAAAAGGGAAATGATGTTCTTTGCTTTTGGCTTGAAGTGGGGAAGCCCAGGCAATCCCCCGATAGCTTTCCGGTCATTGTCGGCGGCCAAGCCATCTTTGTTAAGAAGGTTAGAGAGAGCTATGGTGCCTATGCCAGTGGCAGATTTACCAAAGAATTCACGTCTTGTCAGGTCAAGATGGTTTTGCTGAAGTGGATTCATGATCATTCTCTAGTTAATTATTGCTTGGTCACTGCTTCATCGAGGTTCATGACAGCGAGTGTCGTGGCTGTCCATGCGGCATGTTCTACTGGATCGAGTTTGTCATTTATTGGTTTTTCGCCTACTGACAATAATGCTGCTGCTGAACCGGGATCTTTCTTAAAGGCTTCTCTTGAACGGTTCAGAGCTTTGAACATAATTTCTTGCTCAATTGCTATAGGTGATCTCGCCAGGAGTCTCCTAAAAATTAATTCTAGTCTGTCCAGATCATTGTTTTCCGTGGTAGTTATTGCCATTTCCGCGAGTGACCTTGATGCTTCTACAAAGCTCACATCATTGAGCATGTACAGAGCATGCATTGGTGTATTGGTTCGGAAAGGTTTTACGGTGCAGGTCTGTCGGTTCGAGTTATCGAAGAAAGCGGGGGGAGCGATGATGCGTCTCCAGAAAGTGTAAAGACCTCTTCGGTATAGCTTTTCTCCATTGTCTCTTGAATACCTTTTTTTACCAAATGAAGCCTCTTCCCAGACTCCTTCTGGCTGATAAGTGTTTACTGGGCTTCCGCCGATCTTGGGCACAAGAAGACCACTCGCTGCCAGAGCATTGTCACGGAGCATCCATGACGGCATTCTGAAACGTGGTCCCCTAGAGAGGAATCGGTTCTCCGGGTCCATTGAATAGTTCGTGTCATTCTCGCTAATTCTTGTGGCCTTGGATGTTTGTTTGTAAGTGTCACTAGTAACGATTAAGCGTATCAGATTCTTAACGTCCCAACCAGAATCCACAAAGGCAATTGCTAGGTAGTCTAGTAGCTTTTGGTTAATCGGAGTTTCTCCTTGGGTTCCAAAATCCTCTGAGGTTTTCACCAGACCGACACCAAATATCTGTTGCCAGAAACGGTTTACTATTACTCTAGCCGTTAGAGGATTGTCAGGACTGACGATCCATTTTGCTAGACCGAGACGGTTCTTTGGAAATTTATCTGGCATTTCAGGTAAGGCCTTCGGTGTTCCCATGCTGACTTCTTCTCCTCGTTTTTCGTACGATCCTTTGTCTAGGATGTAGGTTGCCCTAGGCTTGTCCCTGTCTTCCATTACCATGACCTTTGGGCCGGAGCTTTTTAGTTTATTGAGGCGATCGTTTAGTTTCTTGCGTTTTTTGGTAAGCTCAGCGAGTTGGGTGTCGATTATTTTCTTTTCTTTATTTATAGGTACGTCGGATTTTTCACTCACTGACAACCTGAACTTGCCGAGGTTATGACTGACGTGAGGGGAGTCATGTCGCAGGATAAATTGAATGATAGTGCTCTTGCCTGCTATGGCTTTATCTTTTAGTCGGAAAACACCCTCATGCTCACGATCAACGTTACGACCTTCGTGAACGGCCCAACCGGTGGCAGTGTTCCCGTCATAACTGGCACTGATTTTGTGAGATCCTTGTTCGAAAGTTGCCTCTGATGAAGCGAATTTAAGAGGTTCAGGTTCTTTGGATCCTTGTCTTGTTATTGACACTTCAAAACCTGTAAGAACGAAATTTCCACTATCAGATCTTGCCAGTCCTCCGCCTGTCATTGATGGATCCATGAGAGCTTCAAGCCTTATCGATCCTATCTCGGCGATGTCAGTTTTTGCTCTGATTGTGTAGGTATCATTCTTAGGGTTCTCGCCACTGACGAGTATCGATTTGTCTTTTTGAAGGGTTAGCTTCTGAACCTTGGCATTTGTTTCGGTCGGTGTGAGGATTTTCCATACCTGATCATCTTGTAATTCAGGCCCTTCTTTAAGTACTTGTATTTCACGTTCCTTGATCTTTTGATTTATGATTTCAATTTCTTTGGTCGTTTTATCAATTTCAGCGATCTGCTCCTGCGTTGGTACTGTGAGATTAGGCGCTTGCTGTCCATTCCCTCCTCCTCCATCGATGGGGGTCTGGTTAAAGTAAGCGCTCATCTGGTAATATTCTTTCTGAGTGATAGGATCGAATTTGTGGTCATGGCAACGACAACAATTGAACGTTAATCCTAGCCAGACAGTTCCTGTCGTCTCAGTCATGTCCATGATGTAATCGATCCGGTTTTCTTCTTTGATCCTGCCGCCTTCACCATTGATAGGATGATTGCGAAGGAATCCGGTAGCGAGTTTTTGCTCGAAGGTGGATTCAGGGAGCAGGTCTCCGGCAATTTGCCAGACAGTGAATTTATCAAAGGGGAGGTTCTCATTGAAGGACTTGATGACCCAGTCTCGCCAAGGCCACATGGTCCTTTCACCGTCCCCCTGATATCCGTTACTATCTGCGTAACGGGCAGCGTCGAGCCATGCCCAGGTCATTTTTTCGCCGTACGCTTGTGAATTGAGCAGACGGTCAACTAACTTTTGGTAAGCTTCAGGTGAATTGTCGGTGACAAACTCTTTTATTTGCTGTGGGCTAGGGGGGAGCCCGGTCAGGTCCAAACTGACTCTTCGAATCAATGTCTCCAGATCAGCTTGGGGTGAGGCTCCCATTTGTGATTCCTTTAGAGTTTTTGAAACAAATTCATCAATTGGATGCCGTTCAGTTAAGGGTTTTGTTTTTTCAGGTTTAATGAATGCCCAGTGCTTTTCATATTTGGCTCCAGATTTGACCCATTCTTTGAGTATATCCTTTTGTTCCTTTGAGAGCTTTAGCTTGGCGTCCGGGGGAGGCATGATCTCATCAGGATCATCTGATAGGATTCGGTAGATAAGTTCGCTCTGTTCGAGATCATTTGGAACGATAGCTGATACTCCGTCGTGCGCTGTGGTGGCATCTTTAAAGTTATCAAGTCTGAGCTTTGCCTTCCGTTTGTTTTGATCTGGTCCGTGGCAAAAATAGCAGTTTTCAGAAAGTATTGGTTTGACGTCCTTATTGAAATTAATCTCACCCCAAGAAAATTCAGTCCATGTCAGTACACAGAGTGTTGAGAAAAGAATGGATTTTAACTTCATTAGCGGGAAATTATTCAGAGCATTTTACTGGATTCATAGAAAAATAAAACCTTCTTTGTTTACCTTTTCTAGATACTGAAACAGCAAAGGTTATGATCATAAAATGATCCAAAAAGCAGTTTTATTACTATTTTACTCTGTAATATATAATCGAAGAAATCCGCGGTCCCCGTTTTCTTTTCCAATTGGGTGGGGAAATCTGTACCTAGTAATTATATTGCCTTCTTGATTTAGAGTTTCTGGGCCTAGCTTAACTGCGGTATTTTCCCAATCTTTCAAATTGCCACTTGTCTGGACTATGAATCTGACATCACGGTCTCCTTGGGTCCTAGCAAATTCGATGACCAAGTACGTATTATTGCCCTGTTCGCTCAAGCTAATGCTCGGTAGAGGTATTCGGTTAATTGAGTTTATTGGAGAGTTTCCTAACGCATATTCTACAAAGTTATTAATTCCATCCTTGTCAGGGTCTGCTGATGGACCCGAGACGTTGGGGTCTGAGATGTTTTGGGCAGAGAACTCGATGAGTTTCCAATGATCATAACTGATAGACCCTCCTAGATTCCCACCCACTTGTGTTGATGCTTTCCAATTCGTTCCATCATTATGATCACCGAGCGGGTTAATGATCTGTATTGAATGGCCGTCAAGATTATTTAGGGAAGGCCAGGGAGATTCTTTTCGATAATAAAAATCGTGAATTGGTTTTCCAGACCAATTAATTAATCGTGTTCTCTCACCACCGTTGTTGAGTTTCCCTTCGTATTGGCCTGCAATGGATCCTTGATCACTGTTGCGCATTTCAAATGCGGACCGATCACTGACGATGAGTACACTTGACTGCGGTGGTAATGATCTAATTTCAGATTCAGAGAAGTTAAAATAAATCCCGTCAGTGAAACGGACTCCATTTAAATCAATGGAAAGTTCACTGATGTTTTTCAATCTGATAAATTCGAATAAGTCTCCGTCATTGTGACCGGCTTCTATTTCATCTGGAGTCGGGCCTTCCGGGTTGTAAAGGATTTCCATAATCGCAAGATTTCCATTTGATGCGGGGACCGTATCGACCGTGAACTTAGCGGACGTTAATCCGCTCCACTCGTTACCATCACGAGCACGTGCCATAACGGTAACTGGTTCGGTGATTGTTAGGGGCTTATTCAGAGGATTTGTCCTCGTTGCTTCAAGTTGCATTTCCATGACCATGTCGCTACTTGACCTGCTTCCATTATGCATTTCAACGGCAATGAGATTGGGTCCCTCCACGAGTGCGTTCGCGTCTACGATGTAATCATCCAAGTCACCTTCGTTTAAATCGCTAGTATCATTCGAGGTTGTCATTTCGAAAGTAGCATTGGGATCAAGGTTTGAGTCCCTGAAAATTTCCTTACCGTTTAAATAGACGGCGCCACCCCCATCCGACATAATTTTTAATCTCAGCTCGTAATGACTTTGAGAATCCTCAAGTTCAAAGATTTTCCTGAAGTAGGTAGTTATTTGCCTTGGTCTTGGATTAATCTGTGTTTCGATAGGAATATTAGTTCTGGGTAACGTGCCCGTATCGGAGATATTTCCGAAGCCGAGGGGTGAAGGTCCTTCTTTCCATTCCGAATCATTGTACTGAGGCTCTTTCCATTCAGCTCCTAGATCTCCATCTGTATCACTGTACTTCCAGACTGAATTGAGGGGTAGGATAATCACATCTACGCTAGATCCTGACTGGCTAGTCGCTCTAGGATTAATTGATCCTCCAACTTCTCTGGGGTCTGATCCGTCGGTGGTATAATAGATTTTTCCTTTCTCGTTAGTGATTGCAAGATTGTATTCTTTTGGAACGCTTCCACCTAATTGACTGAACTGGGGCGGTTCTGTTTTTGGCCATAGTCCGTTATTTCTAAATTCTTCTCTTCTGGGGCCTAAAAGATATTGTCTGCGGCCATTTGTAGTATTTGCCCAGGATCTGATAACGTTTTCATTTATGGATTCCTTATTCATGTAGCTAAGGAGGTCGCCAAATTCACCGTACAGTTGATCCGCGAGTTTCTTTAGATGTGAATGTTCAAAGTCACGGTCATCGAGGACGCCGCCATTGAATAGATGCTTATTTATTCTGTCAGCAAATAGGATTTTGAATTCTTCCCAACGCGATAATCCTCTCCAAAGGTCCCTGAGTTCTCCACTACCTGTTGCTATGAAAGGTTGAATCATCTCCGTGGGGATTGGGCGATTTCCCCGATTGTACATCGCACCTTCAGCGTCCCAAATATAGAGACGGTACCGGCCACGGTCTGAGCGTTCTCGTGCCGCGACCCAATTATTGTGGGGCCAGTCCCAGGTCGCCATATAAATATTCAACAGATAATAATCAATCATGTTTGTAACGTCTGCCATTTCGAGGACCCTTGCCCAGTTCGCATTTGTTCTTGAGCTGTTTAGTCTCCTGATCATTTCGTCCCAAGCGATCATGTCTCCTTCGGCGACGTTACTGGCTTTGCCCTGTAAGGCGAGAGTGTCCCAATTCTTTTCCGAGTCAGAACCGTGTACACTTGCGAACCATGGAGAGCGGAGCCGTTCTACCATATTGTAAAATCCCTTAAGCTCAGCGTTGACGTAAAGTGAATTAATGACTCCGGTACTTGCCGGTTGCCCCATGTCACGGCTCATTCGGCGAACCAATTCATCTACGATGAAAGGATTTCTGATGTCATTTTTACCGGCTCTGACTCGAAACCTCTTGTACGCGTCAATAGGATCATCAATTCCATTTAAGGGTAATTGGACTTCAGAATTTCCGTATTCATCGCGGAAATAAAGATTAAATGATGGTTTCTGGGTGCCTCTTGCTGGCCAGGGGCTGGAACTGATTTGATCCAGTAACATTCTTGGCCTGGAATAAGATGATGCAGCGGCTCTGATGCCGCAGTCTGTCCTGAATCCTGTGCTGCCGTCAGTAAAATAGAACTCTGCGTGTATGGGTCTTTCGTATGAGCGGCCACGATTAATGACGTTATTATAATCTGATGAGCTAGTCGGTTGCCATTGGTTATCGACGTACTGACCCCCATTAATTGCAAATGCACCAAAAGGATCAAAGAGAGAACGCTCAATGTCACCCGTGATAATTAGGGAAGGGGAATTTAAAAGCTTTGGATCCTGATCAATGAGATAGGTGTTTGTTTTTGTATCTGAGGGTATTAAATTTTCATTGAATGCCCTTGCCCGAATCACATGCCCTTTTTTTTCTGATACTTTTTTGAGTATTATTGGTTCCGTGTAAGTGAAGCTATTGGTTTTGCTGGGTTCGGACCCATCAGTCGTGTAGAAAATGGTCGAGTCAGGAGTCTCGTTTGTAATCTCAAGTTCAATGTTTCCATTTAAGAACCCACCACGAGTACTGAAGGAAGGGGATTTGACTTTGCCTGCGAAGGCTGGCCCAGAGTTCATTGTCCCTGGGCTCGGTTCGCTCAAATAGACGAGTTCATCGGAATTATCCAACGCACCGTAACTATGAAAGTTATACTGTTTTGGAAATTTTTTACTAAATTTACTTTTTGAATTTCCCTGATCATCAAACAACCCAAGAAATTCACCGCTACTGCTGAGCTTGAAGTTGGTATGAAGATATTTGGCGTCTCTTATCTCTTCATTCATTCCGTCGGCTAAAATCACAAGATAACCTTTTGCAGGGATTGAAGTTGTTTCCGGAAATTTCCATTTCCCGGGCTCTTTATCGTCATCACTCAGAGACCAGTCACTGATATCAACCGCTTCATTTGCAGAATTAAAAAGCTCTATCCAGTCAGAACTTTCATTTTCGATGTTCTTATCATTGAATATGGAAGGTTCATAGATATCAGAGCTCGGTTCAATTAGTCCGGGAAAGTAGCTGACAGTTGAACCGGTCTGGACCAGAACCTTGTCCTGAGTATTTGCCTGATCGATGAGGACAGAAAAATCTAGGCGAATGCTTGTCAGGGGGTCGTTGTTTGTGACTTGTATTGCAAGATTGTTTTCTCCTGCCTTGAGGATTTCCCTTGATGTTCCGACCTTCAAGTTTGTGAATCGAGTAGATGATGATCCGGCTCGGTAAGAGATTTGATCCCAGTAAATGTGAGACTTTGCTTCTCCGTTATTAGCTCTACTGATTTCTTTGCCATTGAGCCAGGCGATGAAACCGTCATTGTAGTTTATGCTAAGTATGACGGGCCTTTGGGAAGTTGCATCCTGAGCCGATACTGAAAATTCTTTTCTTACATACAGTGATGGGGAAATTCCATAGAGTTGTGATCTTACGTTCGTTCTTATGGTTCCAAGATCATAGCCGATAGGTGTTCTCCCCGTTTTCCAGTTTGAATGATCGAACTGATTTGTCCACCAGGCCGGCCAGTTACCGGCGAAAGGTTGGTCATTTGAATCCCAGCGTATGAGACGTTCCGTTCCCTTGCATAAAATTTCATTTATTCTGACTTCTCCAGAACAGATGCTAACGATACTCAAGAATGAGATGAGTTTTAGGGAATGGGTAATTTGATTAAAGAGGAATCTATACATGATAGGGCAAATCCTTATCAAAATTATTGTTCTGATCGATAGACTCTGTATTGCCGGGTCCTCTTCACCGTATTTGAATTATCAGTGAAATTACTGATCTGTTCTTCTTCAGTTGAGAGCAAGGAGCCAGGAAGATTTGATTTCCAGGCACTGAGGTCATCGGAGTATTGGACCTGATAATTAAAGCCTGGTTGCATTTTCCAAGAAATTGTATTCTTTCCGTTTGGTTGACGGATAATTGATCTGATCTTAAAAGGGTCTTCAGTAATGGTAAGTTTTTTTGTGTCTGCATAAACTGCCCAATCGTCAAATAGCATCCAGTTGTTTCCCCATCCGGAATTGGATGTGCGTTGCCACACGATAGCGATTCCTCCTAGATCAAGTCTTGTATTTCTTTTAGTGAAAGGGGCGTCCTCGAAGATTTGAAATCCACTCAGATCGACTGACCAAGTATTATTTTTAAAGTCCACTTCTGCAGCGAGGATCTGTACTTCGTTACGGATGAATTCTTCTCCCGTATCATATTTGTCTCTACCATCTTCTCGCCATAAACCGAAAGAGGTTTCTGTGTTATTGTAGGTCAGTGAAGCGAGGTTTGTTCCATTAGAATTAAAAAAACTAATAAAGAAACTGTCTCTCTGTGGATCGTCATTACCCTCATCGGAGTCATTAATACCAACAACAGCTTCGAGTCTAACGATGTGTTCTCCAGTCCTATCGGGATCATGTCTGATTTGTCTGAGGACCGTAACGGTATCAGTATTTCCTCCTGGTGAGTTGTATCCGATGAAGGCGCTTTGTCCTAGGCCCTCAACAGCTTCAGGCTCGATCCCATGAGCGCCACGGCCATTAGAGGTTCCATTCCAGTCATCATAACCTACCAATTCATCATCGCCAGAAGGAGCATCTTCAAAATCAGTGAAGTATAATTCCCTCTCTGCTAGTGCTAAGGAATTTATTATCAGCAATAAAATTGATGAGATAAGTATCTTTGGGAAATTTAGCTTGGGGTGAGGCATTAAATTATTGGTTTAGGGACTAAAAAAGCGGCCCCTATGCGAGGGCCGCTTTCGTAAAATAGTCTGTAATATATTGATTTAAGACTTATAAGCGGGCTTGTACGTCATCACCTTCACCTTCACCTTCGCCTTCGCCTTCGCCTTCGCCTTCGCCTTCACCTTCGCCTTCACCTTCGCCTTCGCCTTCGTCAGGGCGTCGCTTCTTTGGGCCTTTTCCTTTAAGGTGACGGCAGTGTCTTAGG
>JABGYE010000335.1:0-9182 GCA_018675395.1 Akkermansiaceae bacterium | reverse complement strand
CAGTTATTGATTTTACTTATGATGACTCTTCTCCCTGGCCAGAAGGCGCTGACGGAGCCGGATTCAGCCTTGAATTGATTTCTCCAGACTCCAATCCGGACCACAATGAGGCAAAGAATTGGCAGCTAAGTTCGGTAATTGGCGGATCTCCGGGTAAAGAAGGTGTTGTTGTTGAAGGGCAAACATTTGCAAACTGGTCAGCAGAGAATGGGGGCGTTGAGCCTAACTCGGACGCTGACAATGACGGCCGCAGTGCATTAGTTGAGTTTGCGATGGGAACCAATCCTCGAGTCTTCGAGAATGAGTCTGATCTTATTAAAGTTGAGCTTGTGACAGAGGAGATTGAGGGGAAGGAACAAGAGGCATTGAAAATCACTTTTTGTAAGAAATCTAATACTGTGGGAGTTACAATAGAACCCGAATGGTCGAATGACTTGGCTAAATGGACAACTAATTTTGTAAGCATTTGCATCATGACGCCTAGCGGTAATGGATGTGATAAGTATGAATATTACATCACTGATCTTCCCAATAAGTCCAAGGTACCAGATTTTCTGAGACTCAAAGCTGCTCTGCGATAAAACCAAAGGGAATCTTACTCGGTTAAAGACCACCGATATCAAATTAAGCAAACTGAAAAGTTTTCCAGAGCCTTAATTACTAATAGGTAATTGATATATCGATAATCGAATTATGTTAGTGCATTGGCTTAATATCCAATAACATCTGAGCATTACTCGGAAATCTTTCCATGATCGATAGCATACGTTCAATCGCTTCAACCGGGCGGTGCCCAGCTAATCCTCGACGTATTATGGAAATTTTCTCCCACTGATGAGGAGGAATTAGAAGCTCCTCTCGGCGAGTGCCTGAGCGGAATATGTCAACTGCGGGATATATATATTGTTCAGCAATTGCACGATCTAGGACTAACTCCATATTACCGGTACCTTTAAGCTCCTCAAAAATTCGGTCATCCATTGCACTATTTGTCTCAACTAATGCAGTAGCAATAATTGTCAATGATCCTGCATCTCGTGTATTTCTTGCCGCAGCAAAAAGTTTCCTAGGCATTTCTAAAGCTCGAACAGTTAGCCCTCCAGTGCCCGTAGGCCCTCCTTTACTAGTAGCATTGTTAAATGCTCTTGCTAATCGAGTAATTGAATCCATTAGCATGAAAACATGTTCACCTGATTCCACTAACCTCTTCGCTCTCTCAATTGCAATTTGAGCAATCCTGCAATGCATCTTGACCTCCATGTCATTAGAACTTGCATAAATCTCGGCTTCCGGCAAATCCCTCCGCAATTCAGTGACTTCCTCCGGCCTCTCATCAACCAACAATACCATCACCTTAACACCGCTATGGTTCTTGATAACAGACTCCGCCATATGTTGAAGGATAGTCGTTTTACCTGACCTCGGAGGTGCCACTATAAGCCCGCGCTGACCACGTCCTATAGGAGCAATTAAGTCAATGATTCTCGTTGTCATTCGGTCTTCATCAGTCTCCATCTGAAGCCTGCGGTCTGGGTTCACAGCTTTCAACTCTTCAAACCATGGCATCGTTTTAAATTCATCAGGATCACGCCCATTAATGTCTAATAGCTTTGTTAGTTGCGGACCTCGCCTGCCCATCCGGGTCTCGGCCTTAACCCAAAGACCATCTCTAAGACCAAAATTGCGAACTATTTCTGGTGTCACAAAAACATCATCAGGAGTCTGCCTAAAATCCTTACTAGGCTCTCTTAAAAATCCAAATCCTTTGCCTGAAATCTCCAGAATTCCTTCCTGTTCGGTAGGCGGTCCTAAAAGTTCTTCTTTAAAGTGATTATCTTTTGAATGTTTCTTTTTCTTATCATTCCTATTGAATTTAGACCCCTTCCTCTTCGGTGATCTTTTTTTCTCCTTTGAAGAACTTGAACTATCCTTAACGGGATCATTTTTGGTCTTTTTTCCAACATCTGCCTTTTTGTCAGAGTCTTGAATTTCTGTCTCACTCATACTTTATTTGATGTGTACTGAATAAAATAAATAATTTAAATCTCGAGCGTCTCCATTAACTGTTCAGATATATCAAAATTTCCATAGACGCTCTGGGTGTCATCATAATCATCAACCGCTGCAAAGAGTCGTAACACTTGCCGCGCTATTGAAGGGTCACTAATAGTCGCGGTCGTTTTAGGAACAAAAATTAACTTCTGTGACTCAATATCTGCCCCTGATTCTGAAATCGTATTAGCAACATTCGAAAGTTCATCAGTAGCAGTGATAACATAAAATAATTTTTCATCATTAACAACATCCTCAGCGCCCGCTTCAATCGCTAAGCTCATAACCTCTTCTTCATTACTGGATGCTTCTGATAATTTAATTTCACCTTTGCGATCAAACATATGAGACACGCTGCCAGGCTCTCCTAAATTTCCATTATTTTTATTAAATAAAGTCCGCAAATCCGCAAAAGAACGGTTTTTATTATCTGTGATTATTTCAACAATTAATGCTATGCCACCAGCTCCAAATCCTTCATAACAAGCCTCCTCATATGAAGCACCTTCAATTTCTCCAGTACCCTTTTTAATCGCTCTTTCAATAGTATCTCCAGGTAAACTTTGCTTTTTGGCATTGGTCACGGCTTGCCGCAACCGAGCATTCAAATCCGAATCTCCCCCTCCATCACGCGCGGCCACAGTTATCTCTTTCGCAAGCTTACTGAAAAGCTTGCTGCGCTTTGCATCGGCAGCACCTTTAATATGCTTTACCTTGGACCACTTGTTGTGACCGGCCATATCAATAATTCCGGCCAAACCGGAACATATAATTAAATAAAAAAGAGTATTTTGGTTGTCTTTTCCTAATCTCAGCGGAATAAACCGCTAAAGTAATAGGAATTATGACCATTCACTTTGAAGTCCTTTTATTATTTGATTTGCAACATCCGCATTTAATTGGACGCCACATCTCCTTAAACCTAAAGGAAAGATCACATTTCTCCGATTGGAGAACGGCGACATTCTAAGTAAAAAAAAATCCAATGTCAATGGATGCTTTAAATTAAGTTGATCTATACTAAATCAAAGCCCAAAATAATATTTTCTATGCAATATACTAAGCAACAAGGTGTTTTCTACTTGATCCCAAGCCCGCCTTTGCTAATGAAACATTAGAAACAATATCACCTCTAGTAGCTAGGAAGCAAATCAAGGATCAAAAAAATGGGCAAACAATATAATAAACTGATTAAAAGAGTTCGACGCAAAAATTATCTCAAGCGTAAGCGAGAGCAACTATTGGCTAAGAAAAAATTAAGTAAGTCTTCCAGTGCACAGGGTGTGAAATCCAAGCCAAGCACTGACTCAACGCAAAAAGCGCCAGCTAAAAAAGCCGCCGCTAAAAAAGCGCCAGCTAAAAAAGCCGCCGCTAAAAAAACCGCCGCTAAAAAAGCAACAGAGGCTGAAAATAGCGGGTCTTAAATTAGAATTCATTACAAAATGAATGCGATGGATAAGGAACATATTCCTTATCTCATTATTGATGGGCACAGTATAATCTTTGCTTGGAAAGATTTACGAGCTCTTCATGACTGTAGCCAGTTAGCAGCTCGAGAAGAACTCATCCATAAAATGACTGGCTACCAGGACTGCACTGGCGAAAGAGTGATCATCGTATTTGATGGAAAGGGAACCAAAACCGAAAGCCATTACGAACAAGATGGTATCCAAGTTTTTTTCTCTAAAAAAGGGGTGTCAGCCGATCAAATAATAGAACGGTTAGTTGGAAAGTATGGAAGAACAAAAAATATCACAATCGCCTCACGCGACAAAGCCGTATTAGACACCTGCTCATCCTTCGGAGGACTTGCAATCTCTCCCAATTCCCTAAGAGAATCTCTTGAAAGCGCAGAAGAAAAATTAAGAAAAAAAACAATCTAATGAATTAAATAGTTTTCTTTGAATGACTATTAGATCTCATAAAAATGCGAGGCTTCATCAGAATCTTTTTTATCTAAATCAATGATTTGGCAAACCATAGTTACCCTATTTTTAACGATTCTTCACAACAAGCAAGCGCGCCGGAAAATGCTCTTCATTTTCTCAATATTTACATTAATGTTTATAGCCTTGGGTTTTTATTTTTTAGGCAATTTTCTCGAAGAACACCCATTCATTTTTTTACTGTACTGGCTCTTCTCCTTGGCCCTCACCGCGTTAATGTTAATGATGGCAACTTATGATCTTTTAATGACAAAAAAAGATATAAAGAATCTAAAAGAGATCGAGCTACAAAAAATGCTTGGTGAAATAAAAAAAGAAGCTTCTAAAAAAGGAGATGCTGAGTAATCAGATGCTAAAAACCCGTTCGCAAATTGAAACCGAAGAACGCAAAAATTTTTCTCCTTTCGGCCAATACAGTTCTGAAAGCGCTGGCAGAAAACATCCCGAACCGCCTCATTCTTATAGAACTGCCTTTCAAAGAGACCGAGCAAGAATTATTCATTCGCGAGCTTTTCGACGCCTAGAGTATAAAACCCAAGTATTCCTCAATGGTACTGGCGACCATCTTAGAACTCGGTTGACTCATACAATCGAAGTCGCCTCAGTCAGTCGGACCATTGCATGTGCACTTGGAGTCAACCAAGACCTTGCAGAAGCAATTGCCTTAGCTCACGACCTCGGCCACCCCCCTTTCGGTCATACCGGAGAAAAAAAACTAAACCAAATCATGGTAAAAGATGGCGGCTTTGAGCATAACATTCAAAGCCTCAGAGTAGTAGAATTATTAGAACCATTATATCCCGAATTCGATGGCTTAAATCTGTCATATGAAGTTCTCGAGGGAATACGTAAACATGATAAAGGCTATCAACGCCCCTCATATAAAAATAAAAAAGACGAACAATTTTCCAACCCATCAATCGAAGCACAAATCGCTAACATGGCTGACGAAATAACTTATTATTCACATGATCTTGACGATGGGTTAGATCATAAACTCATTAATGAACAACAACTTAATGAAGTAACTCTATGGCAAAAGTGTTCCGAGTCCGTAGAAGAGAAATTTCCAGGATTAAAGGGAAAAAGGCAGCGATCATATATCATTCGCACATTAATTGATCGCCAAGTCGCTGATTTAATATCAGCCACTTCAGAATATATCCACAATTTCAAATTTGAGTCTAGTGATGAAATTAGAAGACACCCTGAAAGACTAACTAGGCACAGTGAATGGGCTCAAAAAGGTAATCTGCAACTAAAACAATTCTTATATGAAAATCTTTATCACCACGAAGCAGTTGCAATGCCCAATGCCAGAGGCGGAAACGTAATTGCTGATGTGTTTTCATTTTACGAAAAAAATCCAAAGATGATTGGGGGCGAAAGTGCAAAAAGAATCAATTCTGAAGGCCTAAAACGCGCCATTTGCGATTATATTTCCGGTATGACTGATCGTTACATACTTGAAGAATATAAAAGGATTAAAAAAATATAATTCACTTAAGTTTTCTATAATATTTGATTAAATGAATAAATTAAATCAAATCATACCTTTAAATATGATCAGTAAAATGAGTTGAAATAAGCTGATCTTATGATTTTGTAGCGGCCTAATAAGAATAATAAAGATAATAAACCGTTATGCATAAGGCATAACAATAACAAAACTAGAGCCTCCAAGGTGGAGAATCTTTAGACGGATAAAGAATGACGGAAGCAGTAACAGAAACAAATAATTTCCAGCTCCATGAAAAGGATACTGGGAGCGCTGATATTCAAGTAGCGCAGCTCACTTCAAGAATTAATCATCTTACTGAGCACTTAAGCGCACACAAAAAGGATTTCTCAACTCGTAGAGGATTACTGAAACTTGTGGCAAGACGCCGCAAGCTTTTAGACTACCTGAAAAGGAAAAACGTTGAACGCTATCAGAACGTATTAAAAGGCCTAAAACTTCGCCGTTAAAGTTCTATAGATTGTTTTTTAGATCTTTGTAAAAATCACTCACCGAGTGATTAATGTTCAAAAAACACAATTGAGATCTATTCCATTAGACTGGATCCGAATTAATTAATAACAAATGATCGGGAGTAAATTTGAAAGAACCCGATAAGCAAAAAACACAATGAGTAGCAGCCTATATGAGCTACTACTCGCTAGAAAAAATAGATGAGCACTGAAAACATAACCGTCAATCTCGACGGTAAAGAAATTAACATTGAAACCGGAAAAATGGGCCGTCTCGCAGACGGTGCATGCACAATAACTTGTGGAGAAACAACCGTTATGGTAACGGCGGTTTCTCAGACAAAAATGAGGGAAGGGCAAAGTTGGTTCCCTCTATCTGTTGAATATAAAGAAAAAGCTGCGGCAGCGGGTCGGTTTCCAGGTGGATACTTTAAAAGAGAAGGCAGACCCACAGAAAAAGAAATCCTGACCTGCAGAATGACTGATCGGCCACTAAGACCCCTTTTCCCAAAAGGATATCTTTATGACACGCAAATTGTAGCACTTCTACTCAGCGCAGATGGCGAAAATGATTCAGATGTACTTAGCATGAATGGAGCATCGTGTGCACTTTGCCTTTCAGACATTCCTTTTGCAGGACCAATAGGCGCAGTAAGAGTAGGCTATGTAGACGAAAAATTTGTCATTAACCCTACCCACAATGAAATGGAAAACTCACTTTTGGATCTTGTTTATGCAGGCAACGAAAGTGAAGTGGTTATGATTGAAGGATCGGCCGAAGAATTGCCTGAAGATCTTTTTTGTCAGGCATTAGAATTTGCTCAAGGCTATGTCACTCAACTAGTCCAGGCGCAAAAAGATTTAGCGAAGCGTGTTGGTAAGACAAAACGGGAAGCTCCTCTTCTTGAAGTGAAAGATGACATGCTTGAAATAGCATATTCTATAGCAGGCGATCGCATTGAAGATGCTATCTATCAACCTTCTAAAGTTGAAAGAGGAAAAGCCGTTGACGCTCTTAGAGAGGAAGTCACTAATGCTATTAATGAAAAATATGAAGATGCTAGTGATTTTGCCATTGATCAGGCATTTGATTTCCTACAAAAGAAAGCCTTCCGAAAGACAATTCTTGAAAAAGGTATTAGAGCCGATGGCCGTCAAATAGATGAGTTGCGACCACTCAGTGCCGAAGTGAATCTTATGCCAAGATCCCATGGATCTGCTCTGTTCGCACGTGGAGAAACTCAAGCCCTTGGGCTTTGCACTCTAGCTCCAGCAGATGAAGCTCAATTTATAGATGCCTACACTGGGGGAGAAGAAGAAAAAAGCTTTCTCTTACATTACCATTTTCCACCTTTCTCAGTAGGAGAAACTGGGCGAATGGGCGGCCTAAACCGACGCGAAATTGGACACGGAGCACTTGCTGAGAAATCTATTAAGCCTTCTCTGCCTGATCAGGATGTATTCCCATATGCCATTAGAGTCACATCAGAAGTCATGGAATCTAATGGGTCAACATCCATGGCCTCAGTATGTGCCGGAACTATGGCTCTTCTAGATGCCGGCGTTCCACTTAAGCGTCCAGTCGCAGGCATATCAGTCGGCCTAGTAACTGAAATGGACGAAAAAAGTGGGGAAATTAAAGAATACAAACGTCTACTCGATATAATTGGCTCTGAAGACTTTTTCGGCGACATGGACTTTAAATTGTGCGGCACATGCGAAGGGGTAACCGGGTTCCAACTCGACCTCAAATTAACTGGATTGCCTATTACAATCCTTAATGAAGCAATCCATCAAGCGACCGAAGCACGAAAAACAGTTCTCGAAGTAATGGCTTCCGCGATCAATGATCCATCGGAACTTAGTCCTCATGCACCAAGAATTGAATCAATAAAAATCAATCCTGAAAAGATTGGCAACGTAATTGGGCCTGGAGGAAAAATTATAAAAGGAATTCAAGCTGAAACAGGCGCTGAAATTAATATAGAAGATGATGGCACTGTACGCATTTATGCCATTAAAAAAGAAAGTCTCGACCGGGCTTTAGAAATGGTCGAGAACATTACAGCTGAAATAGAACTTGATAAAATTTATCAAGGCAAAGTTGTATCAACAACTAATTTCGGCGCATTCATGGAAGTCTTACCAGGACAGGATGGAATGATTCACATATCAGAGCTTGCAGACTTTAGAGTAGAAAGAGTAGAAGATGTAGTAAATGTCGGTGATGTTATTTATGCAAAATGCATAGGCATAGACGACAAAGGGCGGGTAAAGATGAGCCGTCAAGCTGCAATGGCAGAAAGAGGCGAAGAACACCTTGATGACGCACTGCGAGAAAAAGCTTCAACAAGGAGTGAAGAAAATAAGGGAAAAGAATGGAGCCCTAGTGACGGCGAAAAAAGAAACCGACGAGGAGGAAATCGGGGAAGACGTAACGAAGATCGAAGATAAAACCGCACCGGGAGTGCACTAATTAATTTAAATTAATTACCCCTTCAACGCGGTAACTATTTAGTTATTGCCTCTGGCCAAAAGCTGACTCGGGAGGTTCTTCAGTAGGAACCATCTTTTGGGCTTTTAAGACAGGAATGGTAAATTCATCCCATTTTTCATAATCCATAACCCCATGGATCTTATACCATCCCATCTCCTTATAACTTGGGGCGACTTCTGAAAACTCTACAGGAATAGAAACTGGCCTTGCATCAGCGATACAGCAATTCATCATTAATCTAAAAATTCTAATCCTTTTGCCTTCGCTATTGCGCATGGTTTCAGGCATTACCTGCCCCATAGTTTCTACGGGTAAGCCTTTGACAACCCCTTGAACTTCTTCGTCTCCACCAGTATAAAAAATACTAATTACATCCATCAAAAATTCACCGTCTTTATTTTGATCAACCTGTTGTTTAAGGTCGTCGATTGTATAGGGCCCCCACCCTGCAGCATCAGCGACTGACTTGTTTTTGGATCCGTCTAATTCTCCTTCAATCTTAATTGATTGCTTATCGTTCTGTTTTTTGAGGTTAAAAGCTTCAGGAGTTTCCCCTATCACCCCTTTACCCCAACCTGAACTGTTGTTTTGAACCCAATTTTTACTGTAAGCATCAGGCGTATATAAAGCAGAGATAATTACAGGAACTAAAACAATCATAGAAGTTAACACCATTCCTCCTACTGTTATTTCTGAATGGTCGTGGTCGTGGTCGT
>JABGYE010000332.1:0-5008 GCA_018675395.1 Akkermansiaceae bacterium | reverse complement strand
TTAAGAGTGAACACAGCGGCCCGAGCCTTAATTGAAACGCGAGAGACAATTGCTGCCATCGCGTTGAATTGTGGATTTCACGATCATGCCCATTTTTGTAGAAGTTTTCGAAACATTATGAGAACAACTCCCTCTGGGTTCCGTTCCGAGAACAAGGGGATATAGTCCTTGGTAGTGCTAGCTCCACCTGATTGAATGTGATGGGCTTTACGTGCAAAATTAATGAGCCATTTGGCAGTTAAACTCCCACTGGTTATTTTCTTCAGTAGCTCTCCAGATATCTCCACTAGCTCATCATTAAGCTCGACAGGGGGCATGCTGGATAACCTAAGATCAAACGCCCGCTTTCTCTTCTCGGCTTCGCGTTTGTTTTTGGTGCGTAAGGATGAGTATTTGAACTTATCCTTCTTGTGGAACTTATATTTTACGGCATAAATGCCATTACTTTTCGAGTGCAGATACGAGTACAACGTGTCTTTTTTTCATTCTTATTAGCTTGTTTAGTGTTTACGAGTTCACGCAAGTGTTGACTGGCAACAAAGTGACAACACTCCATGTGTATTCGTACCACTTCAGATAAATCTAATTACCCTGTAACTTACTGTTATTCAATAATATATCAAGAAATAAGCTCCTTGATGGGCTTACTATCTTGGAGCAAATAATGAGGTCTCCCTGTAGAGTCCTGGACCGTCGTCTGTTCGGGATCTATTCCAAGATTATAATATAAAGTCGCAATCACTTCTTTGTAATGGACTGCCCTCTGAACTGCTTCGGCCGCGTACCGATCAGTAGCGCCGATTACCTGCCCAACATTCATCCCTCCACCAGCCAATATTCCCATCGCAACCTTCGGCCAATGGTCTCGCCCGGCATTAGCGTTAACTTTTGGAGTCCTTCCAAATTCACCCCAAGCTAATACAGTCACATCCTCAAGCATTCCTCTCTCACCTAAGTCCTCAATGAGAGTGGCAATTGCATGGTCAACGATCGGTACTAGCTGCTTCATTCTAACAAAGTTCTTAGAATGGGTGTCGAAATCACTGATAGAAACATTTACGACCCGAGCACCAGCCTCAACAAGGCGTCGAGCCAAAAGTAATTTCTTTGCCGCCTGCGGTCCTTCACTAGTGAAAAACGCCAATTCCTTTTCTTTCATGTGAGGCACGTACCTTGAAATTACCTTCGGGTCCTCTTTAGAGAGATCCATGGCCTCAGCGATCTTGCCCGATGTTAGAATTCCGTATGCCTGTTCAGTAAAAGTATCCATAGCACCCATTGACCCGATAGCATCAATTTCTCTGCGCGTCCTATCCAAACCTCGTAAGAGCCCTAGCCGGTCATCGAGACGACCAACACTTAAATCCTTATTTAAATTCAAATTTACAGAATGACCTTTGCGCAGTTTGGCCAGTTCATTCTTCATTCCGTCCTCTAGCTCTCGTTTGAACATTGAAGAAATGTCAGGCCTAAAAGGATTAGCAGAAGGGCCCAAGAACCCAGGTCGAACACTGTTCCTTACCTGGCCCCTTCCCTGCATAAGATCCACGAACGCAGGAGCAGGATCACTAGGTGATCCTAAAAGCTTATTAATAACGCAACCCATTGCGGGCCAACCTCCAGCAGGACCCTTCTCAGAGGCTTTGTATCCTGACTGACATTGGAATGCATTATGCTGGCCGTCAGCTCCGATCAATGAACGAATAAAGGCAAACTTTTTTGCGGAGCCCGCCAGCCTTGGCATTAACTCTGAAAAATGAACTCCAGGAATTTCTGAACGAATGGATTTTATATCTCCCCTATATTCGACAGGAGAATCTGGCTTAGGGTCAATCATATCCATCTGAGGAGGACCCCCATCAAGATGAATATGAATTATGGACTTTGCAGAAGAGCCATTACCCGAAGCTGATTCCGCACGAATAAGATCAGGGAGGCTCAGACCTCCAATGCCAAGGGAGCCCACTCTAAGAAAACTCCGACGAGAAAGACCGTCGCAATTTTTGGCAGGACCTCCATTGAAGCATAACATATCAATATTCTATGCTTTTAAACGGCACGGTTCAAGTCATCCTGTCCCGGATAAAGATAAAATAACTGCGCTGTCACTTAGCTTAAAATTGGCTTATAATAGACAAATTTAAAAGACCCGGCCATTTTCATAGAAAAAAGTAAACCCCCAATGCTGAAAAAATTCACAAAGGCACGATTATACATTTCTTTATTCTTTTCTCTAAGTGCGATTTTTGCATGCGCTGAAACATCGCAACCAAAGAATCCGTACCTAAAAGAATTCTCTGAAAGCGGTGGACTTAAGATTCAATTCCCAAACTTCCCTGACCGTGAATGGCCAATGACCCTCATTAGCTATCCTGTCGAATTTACTACACCAGGAGCCACCGCAGAAAATTTAAAATTGACCAACACTGATGGAAAAGAATTAACCTTCCAGTTCTCTGATAAGAGGCACAGAGATGACGGTTCATTGGCCTACGGAAAACTAAATTTTATAGCAGATTTTCCAGCCAATTCCGAACGTTCTTTTGTGCTCAGTAAACGCAAACATCAATTTGAAGATTCGGCAATCACTGATGAAAAAATCGAACAAGTCATTATCATTAATACGAATTTATTAAAAATTAAAGTCCCTGCTCCGATCGAAAAGACCAAATCAAAAGGACCTGTTCCGGTTCCTGTTCTTGGAGTTAAATCTGGGCAGACTTGGAAAGACTCATCCATAGTCTTAGGAGGAAACTTGGAACTAATATCACTAAGTAGCCGTAGAATTGAAACTGGCCCGTTATTCCTAATCCATCAACTCACTTATAACTTTAAAGGCGGCGGCAAATACACAGTAACGCTAAAATGCATACGTGACCTTCCTCGCATTGAAATAGCGGAAACATTCGAAGGGGTTGATACCAAAATATCGGAGCCATTCTTAAAAGAATTTAAGAATTATTTGAATTATCAGCCGACCAGAGATGGGCTAAATGAAATAAAAGATTGGATCCTTAAATATGAGGGCAAGGTCAGACCTGCAGAAAGTTCATTTTTCACAAAACGGTTCAATGGAAATTCCACTAAACTTATCTTTAATGCGTACCGGAAAGCCGAAACCCCATTCCGCTTGTTAACTCAAACAGATTGCATCGAACTTGCTGAAACAGCATACCAACTGCCCGAACACCCTATGAGCAACGAATGGTTTGATCAGTCCGAAATAGCGCTCAGATCAATACGAAAGAAAGTAGGGATATATTCAACCGAGTCGTCCAAAATAAAAACTCTAATTCAATATGTATATAGCCTCAGAAAAGGAAGCGTCAGTGAAAAAATAATAATAGAGAATTCACTGGGAAAACTCAGCGATGGAAGCGTCGCTCTTGGAAAAAGGAACGGGAAACAAATTATTCTAAATACGGACGCTACATTACTATACCCCTCAAGCGAAAAGACAATGGCAAGAGGCACTATTTTAACTAAAACTAAGGATGGATTTGAATCAATAAAGAGAGAATCTGTTTCGACAACCTACACTGATCTCGGGGAACTTCAGTTTGGCAGCGCAACCTTTCCTTACCCGACCAACGGACCTCGTGAGCGAAGGGTCTTGCATATTAAGGAACGATACGTAGCAGTCATTGACGATGTGGGGAATGCACCTGCCCAGTGGGTGTGGAAAGATTCAGGACCCATTCCCTCCATTCTTATCGGAACAAGTTATAACCAAAGCTTAAAAATTATAAATGGTCAGGATAATGAAATGTCACTAGAGGGAGATGCTGCAGCGGTCAGCGGCATTGGTATAATAGCAAACAAAACAAAAATTAAAGTGCATGGAAAGACTCCTAAACCAGGCCTGCAGACATCCCCCGGCCCAGCCCTGAACTCGGCTTTCATTGAAACAAATAATGGAATGGACCGTATCTTTGCCGGAAAGAACGGACAAAATAAAATATTAAGTGGAAAAGATTGGGCAGTCGATGCAATGACTGGCCTCATTAGGGACTTAGATAATAGCAGTAAGGAAATAGCTGTTATAGGAAACCACAAAAGTAAAAGGCACAGGATCGCTACAGAGCACCTGACACTTGAAATTGAGGGTAATCTTGCCTCCGCTTCTGCAAGATACAAAGCACCCAAAGAAAAAAGCACCAGAGATCCAATAATCTTTCCAACCTCAGGAAGATATAATGCTCCTGACGGAGCCACATTAAGGATCAACTTCGGCAAACCTTTCACGGTAAAAGAAAAATCCAAAAATAGACTCTTAGCCTTCTGGAAATTTGATGAGGGCAAAGGCACTGAAGTGACAAACATTAAAGCCCCTGATCAAAAAGGAAAAATATTCGACAAGAACAACGAGCCATTATGGACAAAGGGTGTCGGTTTCGGAAATGGGACAGCCGTCTCACTAAGAAAAGAAAGCCATATTAACACCCTCTTCGACCAAGACATTAATGGAAATAACAGCATTGCTGTATGGGTAAAAACAAAAGGTCATGGATTACTTTTAAATAAAACAAAAATAGAAAACGGAAAATTCGCAAACCATTCACGCACTATCCAAGTCACTGAAGAAGGAAAAATCAGAGCCACGTACTACGGCAATGATAAATTCGTGATAGAGAGCACTGAAGCAATAAATGATGATCATTGGCACCACATCGCCTGGGTAAATGAGGAAGAATACGACGAAGGAATCAGTGAACAATTAGGAAATAAACATACACTCTTTGTCGATTCCAAAATTGCAGGAACTAAGCTAACTAATAGATCAATAAATGAGAAACTTCTGAACGCTCCGTTAAAGTTGGGCGGACAAATTACAACTAAGGGAACGGATGGAACAAATAATACAATCACTGGCCTGAACGGATCTATTGATAATCTAAGAATTTATAATTTCCCAATTACCCAGAAACAAATCCATGGATTCACTATGGTAGGACTGATGCGTTCACCTCTCGCAATTACATCAGAACCCCAAAAAATGATACGAGTG
>JABGYE010000330.1:0-9211 GCA_018675395.1 Akkermansiaceae bacterium | reverse complement strand
CCGCAAAAATATTAGATTCTGAAGTTCAAATAAAGCTTAGTGATCCATTTGATCTTAAGCTGAACATTCCAATTGAAATAAACGGACAATCCGAACTCATTCACTTTATTAACACGGGCGTTCCTCATGCTATATTAATAGTCGATGAACTCGAATCAATTAACATAAAGGAAACCGGATCAGCAATACGTCATCATTCCATATTTGAACCAGAGGGGACGAACGTCAATTTCCAAAAAATAAAATCATCAGACACTCTAGCTATTCGCACATATGAGCGTGGCGTTGAAAACGAAACGCTCGCTTGTGGCACAGGCATGGTTGCAAATGCCCTCATTTATGAACAATTAAATCATGTAAATTCACCAGTTTTTGTTAGTGTGAAGGGAGGTGACACACTGAAAGTCTCTTGGGAAAAAGAAAATGATTTTTATAAAAATGTCACACTAACTGGGCCTGCAGAAATCGTCTTTGAAGGAAAAATTAATGTTTAAAGGAGCACACACAGCACTCGTTACCCCATTCAGCAATAACAATGTTGATGAAGATTCATTACGCAAACTGATTGATTTTCAGTTTGATAACGGCATAAGCGGGATCGTCCCCTGCGGCACCACAGGTGAATCCCCAACACTAACCAACGCGGAACACAAACGCATTATTGAAATTTCAGTGAACGCAACAAATAACAGGGGCCTTGTAATTGCGGGAACTGGATCCAATTGTACTCGTGAAGCAATCGAAATGACTCAATTCGCTGAGAAGTCCGGGGCAAGTGCTGCGCTTTTAGTATGCCCATATTATAACAAACCTTCTCAAGAAGGACTCTTCCAGCATTATAAATCGATTGCCAAAGAAAGCTCTTTGCCAATCATGCTTTACAGTATTCCTGGTCGTTCCGTAATCGAAATATCGGTTGAAACTCAAGCCCGCCTACATGACGAGTGCCCAAATATTTGCGCAATGAAAGAGGCAGGAGGTGATATTGCTCGTGTAGAAGAAATTAGAAATACTTTACCCTCATCATATGAGGTTTTAAGCGGTGACGATGCTCTCACATTGCCTTTCATGAATAAGGGGGCCGTAGGAGTAGTTAGCGTAGCCTCAAACATTATACCTTCACAACTTTCAACGTTAGTCCAGGCCATTTTAAATGGTGAATCTGATGAAGCTGAAAATATAAACACTGAATGCAAAACTCTTTTCGAGTGTCTGCTTGGACTTGACACAAATCCGATCCCAATCAAAGAGGCCATGGCTCTAACAGGAAAAATAACTAATGAATTGCGATTACCTCTAGTGGGCCTCAATGAAACAGCTAGGACTAATCTCATTAGTTTACTCAAGAATCTTGGTCTTATTTGAATTTAACCTAGCATGTCAAAATGAATGAAACACTAAACATTTTAGTTACCGGATCTCAAGGAAGAATGGGAATGGCGGTCATTGATTGCTGTAATAATGACAGTCAGGTCAATGTTTCTGGCAGCATTGATGTTGGCGACCCCATCTCTGACCATGTCAATTCATGTGATGTGATCATAGATTTCAGCTCTCACAAATTTACAGACGACCTACTCAGTGAATCACTCCAACACGGAAAGTCTTTAGTGATAGGAACGACTGGACATTCTGATGATGATCTCCAATTAATCAAGAAAGCATCCGAAGAGCTATCAATCGTAATGGCTCCAAACTTCAGCATTGGCGTTAATACGCTTTTTTGGCTCACCCAAAAGACCACTCAAATTCTTGGCAAGAATTTTGACCTGGAAGTTGTAGAAATGCACCACCGAATGAAAATCGATTCACCTAGCGGCACAGCAAAAAGACTTGGCGAAATATTAGCCGAAAGCAGAGGAGTTTCATACGCCAAGGATACTGTTCACGGAAGAGAGGGAATCACAGGGCAAAGAACCATTAAGGAAATAGGTATGCACTCATTAAGAGGAGGTGATGTTGTTGGAGATCATACAGTGATTTATGCAAATGATGGAGAACGGATAGAATTAACTCACAAAGCCTCTAGCCGTAACACTTTTGCAAATGGAGCAATACATGCTGCGAAATGGCTGTCTGGTCGTGACTCGGGGTTATATGACATGCAAGATGTCTTGGAGTTAAACTAATAACTGCAAAATAATCTGGTGTATCAGATTGATTACGGAATTGCTTTTGGGAGCAACCTTGGCAATAGGCTCTCAAATCTTCGGCAAGCCAAAAGGTTATTACTCCATCATTGCCACAGCCCTAAAGACGCAAAATTTTCTCCTATCTATGAGACCCAACCTGTCGATTGCAGTATAGAAAGTAACAATTTTTTAAATGCAGCTGCCAACCTACCTCTATCCCTTCCCCCTAAAGACGCTCTAACTCTTTGTTTGAAAATTGAATCTGCATTTGATAGACCAGAAAAGAGGAGAAAAAATGATCCAAGGACAATTGATCTTGATATAATTTACGCAGGATCACTTATCCATAATGCAAAAGAACTAACAATTCCGCATCCGAAATTATACGAACGAAGGTTTGTGCTCGAACCATTATCAACAATTGTTCCTTCACTCATTTTGACTAACCAAAAAAAAACAATACTGCAGCACCTTAATGATATAGAATCCCCTGAGCCACCTTTAATTAAAATTACTAATACCTGGTAATGGCAAATCAAACTCACCAGTCGCATCCTTCAAGAGTTACTTCTTTATCCTCTAAGGATCAAGACACTCCAATATCAGCATTGACTGCATATGATTACCCGACAGCTAGAATCCTAGACGAGAATGGAATTGACCTCATCTTAGTTGGAGACTCTCTTGGCATGGTTGTCCTTGGTCACAATGACACTACAAGCGTTTCAATTGACATGATGGTCCATCACACATCTGCATGCAGACCTGCAGTTAATAATGCCGCACTCGTAGCTGATTTGCCTTACGAATCATATCAAAGTCCAGACCAAGCTATTGCCTCAAGCCATTCGCTCATTCAGGCTGGAGCCGATGGAATAAAACTCGAAGGGGGGGCTTCAGTGGTCCCTCAAATTAAAGCTATCATTGAAAACGGGATTCCCGTTATAGGACATATTGGATTCTTACCACAAAGCATAGAAAGCGAAGGAGGCTATAAGAAAAAGGGTAAAAGTACTGATGAATATTCTATGATCCTTTCAGACGCAATATGTTTAGAAAATGCAGGGGTGTCCGCTATCGTTCTAGAAAGCGTAATAAGCGATCTGGCTACTGAGATTACTGAAACAGTGAAAATTCCCACATTAGGAATAGGATCCGGCAATAATTGCGATGGGCAGATCAGAGTAATTCATGACATAACCGGTAACTTTCCATGGTTCAGCCCACCATTCGCAACGCCTCTATGTAATGTTGCCGATGAAATTTCATCTGCAGTAAAAAAGTATATCCAATCAATTTAACCATCTTCATTTGATGTTCACTTAAGATCGGGGTACTGCTAGCCAATAAATTCGCCCATAGCCCTATACTTCTTATATCTCTGCTCTAACAATTGATCGATCGGCACATTCGAAAGCTCTTTGATTCCATTAAGAATTGAATCTTTTAAATTTTTAGATGCTAAAGCAGGATTAGTATGAGCTCCTTTCGAAGGTTCGCGCACGATTCTATCAATGATACCGAGACGCTTTAAGCTCTTAGCATCCAGCTTCATTGCATTGGCTGCATCAGGGGCATACTTTCTATCTTTCCACAATATGGCCGCACAACCTTCAGGGCTAATTACTGAATAATAAGAATTTTCCATCATCATCACTCGATCAGCAACGCCAATTCCCAATGCTCCACCTGAACCACCCTCACCAATTACTATGGATATAATTTGTGTCCTTAACAGCATCATTTCCCTCAGATTATAAGCAATTGATTCTGCAATGTTCCTTTCCTCTGATCCAACTCCCGGATAAGCTCCTGGGGTATCAATGATTGAAATAATTGGAAGCTTAAACTTTTCGGCAAATTTCATCATCCTAAGGGCCTTCCGATAACCTTCGGGTCCCGCGCTACCAAAATTACGTTTCAACTTTTCATCAGTGTCGCGACCCTTTTCATGGCCAATGACTACGCATTTAATACCATCGATTCGGCCTAGGCCCGCCGGCATAGCGTCATCATCTCCAATGTGCCTGTCTCCATGCAATTCTATAAAATCATCAAAACATGATGCCACATAATCCAACATCATGGGTCGCCTAGGATGCCTCGCCATCTCGACTCTCTTCCAGGAAGAAACGGGATATTTCTTTTTCGATAAGATTTTCTTCTTTGGTGTTTTCTTTGTCCCCATATTTATCTCGTGAGCAGTTAATTAATTTCTAACGTAAATCAGCGATCCGGATCGGACTAAAAGAGCTAGCTCTTCGATATCATCGTCCGAAACAAAAAAACCTGTCGCATACTTATCCTTATCTTGGTCTCCAGTCAAAGATCGTATAGGAACCCCTCTACGTTCGCACCTAATCTCTTTCGGTGCATTAATATATTCAGAAGCACCTATTTCTATGAATCGAGACCCGTCCCCAACCACTAATCCTTTAACTTTGGAATCCATGGAGGACGGACAGCCTTGAGGTAGCCTACTTCCAACTAATTCATAATTTTTAAATAACTTATCTTGTGCGTTCCTTAGCGATATGGTTTTAGCCTTAATGTTGATCAGCACACTGAAATGTAATGGGCGAACTATCAATTGGTCACCCGGTTGCAATTTTGAGCCCATTCTGCCATTCACATGGAGAATGTACCCGACAGTAGTCTGGTGCTTTTGAGCAATCGACCTCAGAGCATCTCCCCTTTTGACAGTGTACTCATACTTCTCCTCGGCACTATCCCTGGAAAGTAAATGATCAGAATTAACCTCACCAATTATTCGGTTTGATTCTTCAAAATAGTTCGACTCGGGATAATATTTTATTAATTCGTGCAAACTTTCAATCCCCGCAACCAATTCTCCAGTTCGCATTAGCGAAAGCGCCTGTTCATAAAGGTGAGAACCATGATCCACCTTAATTTTGGGGAGTTTTTTTATTTCATTTATCTGAGTCTGCAATTTGCGTTCAGGCTCAATCTCTTTGTCCCATAAGTAATAAACAGCAACAATACATAAAGATAAAATACCCAATGACACAAATGCAAACAGGAGTCTCAAATAGACTTTCACTTTCAGCTATAGTAATCCTCGACGCTGAAAATCGAAAACATTTATGCCTTGGGACTTGCCTATCATTTCGACGGTGAACTTCAATAAGCAAACCTCCCAAGCATCATCAACTCCATGTATAACAGCTGACAGCGGGTTTGCATTTCTATTGGCCCTTTCCATGACTTTATCCCTGACGTCATTAAAAGGCTCGTTAACAACATCTTCGCGAACTTTGTCCTTACGAAAGCTGAATCCATATTTAAGTATAGATAAATCCGCAGCATTCTCATGCAACCATTGAGAAAAAGCCTCGGCCTGTTCGCCGAACCCCTCGAATTCAAGATCAGAATAAGCTTCTGGCTTTATGATTGTTGGCCGATCTGCATGTAAAACTCCCTCTCGGACCCTAGTCTCGTTGACGCTGTCCATTAATTCAGAAATGAGGTGAAACTCAAATGATGTGCTCCCGAAAGTATCAATGCGTCGGTCAGGCTCTAATAGAACCTTCGTGGACTCTAAAGCATATTGTATGTCATCTTGAGAATACATTACTAATATTTAAGCCTGAATATAAACACAGACACCATTATATCGCCCCAACGATAGGAGAATCAACGTAAAACAAATTAAGCGGTAAACGTACCAGCTATAGAGAGAATTTTATCCCTCCCCCTTAATTGATTCGATGTGACTTATGACTGCACCAACGCTCACCAACTTCTCAGCTTCTTCATCAGGAACCTCAATCCCGAACTCCTCCTCAAAAGCCATCACTAGCTCAACGGTATCCAATGAATCAGCACCCAGATCCTCTATGAACTTAGCTTCAGGAGTCACTTGATCTTCTGGAGCATTTAGGTTTTGAACAATTATATCTTTAACTTTATCTGCAATATTATCAGCCATATAAAATATATTTTAGTTATGTTAACTTGTTGGGTATACCGTCAGCAATTACTTTTATCAACAGATTAAATGAAAGATTTTAGTTTTTTTAAAAAAAAACAGTAGAAATGAATTTATTAATAAATTTTTCCCGGAAAAAACACACCCTATGATTCCTGCTCAACTTCAACAACTTCAACAACTTCAACGATTTCACCAGAAATTCTATCCTTCAGCCGATCAAGTATCATATCTGCTCCAACAAACTTTAAATCATCTATAACCGCTCTCTTCTTTGCCCCATCACCTCCCTCATGAAATACATAAGCTAAGCCTTTCTTTGCCCACTTTCTGGTATCAATCCGATAAATAGATTGAAAAGAAATCGTTTCTCCCTTTTCAGAAAGAAAATTGTCCCCATCCGCAATTAATACTCTTCTACTATTTATTAATGCATTAACAAATACACAAACAGCACAGGCCCAAAGACAAAAAGCAATAATGATCTGGCCTTTAATTTCAGATGCAGAATGAAATTTAGGATTTTTGACCGCCCACCCTTGTTGCCCCGATGAAACAACACCATAGACTGCCCAATCTCGTTTTGCTGTCGCGGCAGCAAATGCATTATAACATCCCTCAAATAGATTCAAGCCATCAACTCCACTCTGAACTGCAGACTCCTTATCCTTAGCGTATTGTTTCAATTTCGCGTAATCTTCCCAAGTAACATTGCCTTTCTGCCCATTAATATAAGCATCTTGAGCAGTTACTTCATTTATTTTCTTTAAAACGCTTTTACCTTTTATTGACTTCGAAAACTCCAGCCAAGTTTGATCTTCACCACCATCAAAATGAGCCTTCTGAAGCAAACTCATCGATTCTTCACCTATATTTACACCTTGAGCTTTTTGGGACAAAGAATCTTTGAATTCCGACCAAGTTTGTCCTATGCCTCCTGAATCAAAGGCTTCTTTTGCAAAATAAACAAAATTCTTGGCAGGCCAAGAAAATTTACCATCATAGAAAAACCATCCTCCCCCCCCCACGGTCAGAAGTAGCATAAGGGCCATTCTCCGATAATACCAAAAAGCCACTCGGCAAATAATCTTTTCAGACGATGTCATCAAATACGAATAAATCCTAAGTTTTTAATCTAGCAAGCTCTCAGTGACTTGCGAGTTTCTTCGGTAAAGTTTAAGTTTTAAAATAAAGATGAGCTTTGTAAACACATTCGACAATCACGCTAATTGTCTAATTCCTCCAACAAGAAAGTTTAAACAGCTATTAAACCCAGTAAATGCAGAAGAGCTTGAGGAACTTGCACGGCTATCAGCAAGTGTAACTAGACAAAATTTTGGGTATACGATGCGGCTATTTGCTCCTCTATACCTATCAAATGAATGCGTTAACAATTGTACTTATTGCGGATTCTCTCGCAGTAACGCAATACTACGAGTGACACTGGACATAGATCAAGTGTTGAAAGAGGCCCTACATTTACACTCGTTAGGCTTTAGGAGCATCCTCCTAGTCGCTGGAGAGCATCCCAAATTCGTTTCAGAGGGATATTTGGGGAAATGCATAAAAGCAATTCGAGACCTGATCCCTTCCATCGCTCTGGAAGTGGGACCAATGGAAACCTCTGAATACAACAACATGGTTAAAGCTGGATGCGAAACCCTCGTTGTGTACCAGGAAACCTATGAAAGAAACACATATACCAAACTCCACACCAGCGGACCCAAAAAAGATTTCAATTGGAGGCTAGCGTGCCCCGAAAGAGCATATCTTGGCGGTTTCCGCAGAATAGGTATTGGCGCTTTGTTTGGTTTAAGTGAATGGAAAAACGAAGCGCTGGCTCTGGCATCACACCTCGTATATCTACAACAAAATTGCTGGAAGGCTAACTATACAGTTAGCTTTCCTCGCATTCGTCCAGCATCAGGCGGTTTCCGACCGGACCACAACTTAACCGACAGAGATTTTCTTCAACTCATCTTTGCTTTCCGCATCACATTTCCCGAGGTCGGAATCATCTTAAGCACCCGCGAATCCAAGACTCTCAGAAACAACTTATCGAAACTCGGCATCACCTCAATGAGCGCTGGTAGCCACACTGAACCAGGAGGATACACAGGTGAAGCAACCGATGACCTTCATTACACAGTTAGAGGAAGGCGCGTTGATTTGGATAGTAAGATTGATTCAGGGTCACCCTGCTCCAAACGATCAGCCACTGAACAGTTCGAAATAAATGATGATCGTAGCCCACGCGAAATATGCAAAATGCTCATTGAGAATGGGCTTGATCCAGTATGGAAGGATTGGGATCAATCGATTTTACACGCCAACTAACAGAATTCTTAAAAGAATCAAATCAATGACGATCACTCTCAACGGCAAAGAAAATAGCAAATATGAAGAACCCATTTTAGTCGATAAGCTCTTATCATGCCTTAATTTAACAAATACTCCCGTCCTCGTTGAACTTAACGGCACCGCACTTAGAAAAAGCGAATTCTCAACTACAAATATTGATGATGGTGCAATTATTGAAATAATCCAAATCGCAGCAGGAGGATAATCATAAATTTTCAATTCCTAATCTATAAAAAAACTGCTACTTTACCGTACGACTTCTAAATGGAAAACACAGACAAAAGGGAATCCGCAAATTCCCCAAGCTCCTTTCAAAAGCGAACGTTATGGAAAGCCATAACTGGTCTTTCAATGTCTGTTATCGCTATACTAGTAATTAGCGCTGTTAGTATTCTAGGTAAAATATTAAGCGTACTTCAGCCAGTCTTAGTTCCGTTAGCGATTGCAGCTATCCTGTCATACCTACTGGCGCCTATAGTCAATTGGACTAGAAGACGATTACTAAAAAATGTTAAAAATTCACGAACTTGGGCTATCATTATTGTTTTCAGCGTTACTTCAATCATTGGCCTTCTAGTTGCTTTATCAATAATAATTCCCGCTTCTCAGGAACTCGGACAGCTTTTTGACAGGAAAGCTGAAATTATTGAAAATGCTCAAAAAAAATTAACAAAATTCAATAGTAGCCTTTCCTCTCTTGATGGCTTTTTCGGAGCGTCTAACAACAATCCATCCTCCGCAGAGGAAAATAAATCAGAACAGAGCCAAT
>JABGYE010000279.1:0-6601 GCA_018675395.1 Akkermansiaceae bacterium | reverse complement strand
ATCACAGACCTCGATCCCTGTCGGGAAACTGTTAATGCATACGCGACCAGCAAACTTACTGATTTGCCCAATCAAATCCTTAGATGCAGTAAGTTCATCATCATTACAGTGAACCGATGAACCGAGCTGTCCATCAAACGCACTGCAAGCACCAACGAAACCCTCAGTGTCCGGACAAACAACGAACATTGTTGAAGGACCAAACACCTCATCCATGAACGGCTCAGGGTCCTTCGTGAAATCCTCCAATGAGACTTTGGCAATGACTGGACCCGCACCGACTGCCGTTCCTTCAAGCGATCCTTCACCGAGGACCTCCACACCATCAATGCCTCGCCACTGATCAATGCCCTGACTAAAGGCGGACGCAATGCCCGGATTCAGAAGAGCGGCTCCGGATGATTCTCCGACCAGTTCCAGATAGCGGTCCGTCATTTTTTGAAGACTCTCACCTTCAGGAACAAAGACCAACGAGGGGCAAGTACAGAACTGACCATTGCCCATAGTCACTGAACCAAAAAGAGACTCAGCAAACTGGGCAGGATCTGAATTCAGTTTTCCAGGAAAAACGAACTGTGGAT
This sequence comes from Akkermansiaceae bacterium, assembly GCA_018675395.1. Classification (GTDB taxonomy): domain Bacteria; phylum Verrucomicrobiota; class Verrucomicrobiia; order Verrucomicrobiales; family DEV007; genus EC70. The sequence goes on along the minus strand of JABGYE010000279.1, from coordinate 6,020 downwards.
TCACGCTACCCATTTCAGCGTAAACTGGGATCGGGTTCGGACGCGCGGCAGCAATATCAAATAGGGCCCGGCCACCGCGGAGAGAACCGGTAAATGCCACGGCACTCGTGTCAGGATGCTCTACAAGTGCCTTTCCAGTCTCATTCGTAGCTCCTTGGAGCATACTGAAAGTTCCCTCAGGAAAACCGGCCTTTTCCACACCTCTGAGCACTGCCCTCGCCACTAATTCTGAGGAGCCGGGATGAGAAGGATGCCCCTTCGTGACAATCGGACAGCCAGCGGCCAGCGCCGATGCCGGATCACCACCGGCAACAGAAATAGCCAGGGGAAAGTTACTAGCTCCAAAAATGACAACTGGCCCTACTGGAACCAGCATCCGGCGCAGGTCAGGCTTAGGTAAAGGCTCCCTGTCAGGGATCGCAGTATCGATCCTGGGTCCTACCCAGTCACCTTCCTCCGCGACCTTCCCAAAGACCCTCAACTGCATCACAGTCCGGCCAAATTCACCATCGAGTCTGGGCTGAGGGTATCCGGTCTCGGCTCCGACCCGGTCCTTAATCGCTTCGGCATCAGCTTCCATTTCCTCAGCAATCGAATCGAGCAGACGTTTCCTGTCAGAACCTGAAGCGTTGCGCAGGAAAGGAGCCGCTCCCTTAGCCAGTTCGAGCGCCTTATCAATCTCGGCCTGAGTTGCCTCGTGGAACGCAGGCTCCAGAGTGTCCCCGGTCCCGGGATTAATTGCGTTAAAAGTGGAGCCGCCTTCGGCGGACTCTGAATTACCTATGAGTTGATTTCCATTCATGATATTTTATTCGACTTCGTTTTCTAGGGTTCCAATTCCGTCAATACTAATAGAGATAAGATCACCCGAACTGAGAGTAAAATCAGAATCAGGGACGACCCCGGTGCCGGTCATAAGAAGAGCACCTTTGGGAAATTCATTATCACGGAACAAAAATTCTGCAAGCTCATTAAAGCTACGTTTAATCTGAGACACCTCAGTATTTCCTGAGAAGACCACTTCACCTGACCTTGAAATTTTTACCGAAATCATAGCCTCCTTGCCTGGTCCCGATCCGACAACGAGGCAAGGACCAAGAGCGCATGATCCACGATACACTTTGGCCTGAGGAAGATACAGAGGGTTCTCTCCCTCGATCGATCTTGAACTCATGTCATTACCGACCGTGTAGCCGAAAACTTTGCCGCTCGAATTAATGGCCAGAGTCAGTTCCGGCTCTGGAACGTCCCAGCTCGAGTCGGACCTGATACAGACCTTGTCAAGGTGGCCCCGGCTGCGGTTCGCTGTGGCCTTAAAAAAAAGCTCGGGTCTCTCAGCGTCATAGACCATGTCATAAAATCGATCACCTCCGGAAGACTCACTCTCCTCCATCCGAGCGTCCCGGCTGCGGTAATAAGTAACCCCAGCCGCCCACACTTCCTGACTGCTGATCGGAGCCAAAAGAGCCCCTGAAGGTAATTCACAGGATTGTCCCAACCCGTACTGAATTTCGGTATATTTTAAAGGATCTTCACTGGTAAAGAGCGTATCCAGACAAAAATCCCCCACTAAAACGCAGGAACTGTCCTTTTCGATTGTATAGCCGGCCTCAGTTCTATAAATAGAAAACATTGCGGATGCATTGTAACGGGCACCCGCACTTTGGCAAACCTACAACTGAACCAATTTTTATGTTTTCCACTCTCGCTCAGGCCGCGGCCCAGGAATCGATCCCTGTCACTAATCTTATCGCTCTATTAGTATTCGGTATTGCCTTTCTTCTAGTCTTAATCCTGCGATTCAAGCTTCAGGCATTCCTCGCATTGATTGTCGTCTCAATCCTCGTCTCGGTAGGAGCCACATTCATTAATCCCGAAAAGGCTGCCGGATTGACAGAAATTGGTCAGACCATTGTCACTAGCATGGGAGGTGCACTTGGCTTCATTGCCACAATCATAGGAATCGGAGCCATCTTCGGCGCAATGCTGGAGCATTCGGGAGGAACTCAGGCCCTCGCCAATACTTTGGTACGGCGTTTCGGTCAGGAACGGGCTCCATGGGCCATGCTCCTGACGGGCTTCATTATTTCGGTTCCGGTCTTCCTCGATGTGGCTCTTGTTATTCTTGCGCCCCTCCTTTACGCACTGGCCCGCGACACCAAAAAATCAGTCCTAATCTTCGGCCTACCGCTCGTGGCCGGAATGGCGGTCACTCATGCTTTCGTACCACCGACACCGGGCCCGGTCGCCGTGGCCTACTTCCTCGAAGTGAATCTGGGTTACGTAATCGGTTTTGGTGTCCTTGTCGGCCTCCCAACAGCAATCATCTGTGGACCGATCCTCTGCTCAAAAATGGCAACCTTAGTACAAGTTAAGACACCCCCTCAACTCGCTGATGATAAAAATAGCGAGGAACTAAACCTTCCATCCTTTAAACTCATTGCCACCCTCATTGCCTTTCCCATTATTCTTATTCTCGCAGGAACTATCGTCGAGCAAAGTGCAATTTCAGGTCTTGATTCAGGACTTAGTAAATCAGAGAGGGGAGCACAAGTTGCAGGAATACTAAACAGTATGCCAATGACTAATCAGGTCATTCATTTCCTCGGTCACCCCGTCATCGCACTAATGATTTCAACCCTTCTGGCAATTGTGTTTCTGGGCACCATTCGAGGAACATCAAAAGATGACCTAGTTGAAATCTCCACAAAGGCCCTGGGCCCGGCCGGAATTATTATCCTTATCACCGGTGCTGGGGGAGTCTTTAAGGGAGTCTTAATCGCAACGGGTATAGCTGACGCTCTGAAAGAAGTCTTCTCAAACAGTGGCATCCCCATCATTGTCCTCGCCTATATTTTTGCAACTCTGGTCCGAATAGCGCAGGGATCTGCGACCGTAGCCATGCTGACAGCGGCCGGCCTCATGGTCAGTTTCGTAGAGGGCATGTCTCAGCCATTTCTGGCATTGGTCGCCTGCGCAATTGCCGCCGGAGCGACCGGGTTCTCACACGTCAATGATTCCGGTTTCTGGATGATATCACGTTACCTTGGCATGGACGAAAAACAGACACTCAAGACCTGGACTGTCATATCGACGGCCATTTCATTTGTGAGTTTCGCTATCATCCTACTCTTAAGCACTTTTATAAAGTAAGACCCCTCTACTCCTAATACGCTAGGCACTCTCGAAAAAACTCTACAAAAATAATCATGGAAGCTCAGAAAAAAATAATCTCTCGTCGGCATCTTATGGCTACGGCAGCCGCGACTGCCGCAACAATATCTGGCGCTCAATCTGAAGAAAAGGAAAAGTCCTTCAGGATCAAAAATAATCGAATCCGTCAGTCCATCATGGGTTGGTGCTTCAATCCAATGCCGACACTCGAACTGGCCAAGCATTGCAAGGAGATTGGTCTCGTTGCAATGGAAGGGATCGACTCCAAGCACTATCCAGCTGTCCGGGAACTTGGGCTAAAGATTTCACTTGTTAGTGGTGGGCACGGTTTCAAGAACGGACCCTGTAATCCTAAAAATACGGACACTGTCATTAATGGCTTAAAAAAAGGAATCGATCTTGCTGCTGACATCGGAACAAAAAGCGTCATCACTTTCACTGGAATGACCTACAAGGATATGGATCCTGATAAGGCTGCAGACCTTTGCGTTGAGACCTGGAAGAAAGTCATGCCTCATGCCGAGAAAAAAGGAATCACCCTAGTCCTAGAACATCTCAATTCTCGTGACGACTCGCACCCGATGAAGGGGCATCCGGGCTACTTCGGGGATGATGTGGACTTTTGTGCTAAGCTCGTGAACGGGGTAGGATCAAAGAATTTCAAGCTCCTATTTGACGTTTACCACGTACAAGTCATGAATGGGGACGTGATCCGCCGCATCAAACAATACAAAGATATTATTGGCCATTACCATACTGCGGGGTGTCCTGGGAGAGGTGAGATTGATGAAACTCAGGAAATCAATTATCCACCAATTCTAAAGGCCATACTCGAGACCAGTTATGAGGGCTATCTTGCACAGGAATTTATTCCGACCTGGAAAGATCCGATCCAGTCACTGAGGCACGCGGCAGAAGTCTGCGATATCTAGTACTCAATTCAGATCTACAGTTTCCCGAACCGATTCTCCATCTTTAGAAAGGTGAACCTTGATGAGTTGATCAATGCTGCCAGATTTGGTCACATCAAAAATCATCCAACCTGCATGCTTATCAGGATCACTAGACGACATACCGGATGGCCCAGCATTGATGCAAAGCGTTTCCGGTGTAACTGCGTCCCTTAGGCACCATCTCACATGCTTATGTCCGTGCAGATAAGCAATTGGATTATGCCTGGAAATAAGTTCCGCTAATGACTCCTCGCCAAGAAGTTTATGATGGAACTTCGACGGAACATCAGAAGGATACGAATACGGGAAGTGTCCCATCAGGATGATATGTTTGTGCAATTGCTTACTTTTCTCAAACTCAGCATCAAGCTCCTCTTTCAATTCCAAAGTAAAATCTCCATTCGATCGCAGCATGAAAGGCTTTGAAGAATCAAATCCAATGACGCAAACATCATCACTGAGTGACTTTGAAAATACCCGGCCCCCTGACCCTGCAAAAGCACGAGGGAAGTGCTTCTCGTAGAGCTTTGCTTTAACGCTATTAGGAGTGTAACAATCGTGGTTACCAGGGATAACTATTAAGTTATCACCCCACTTTTCATAGAGAGGACTAAATGCATCGGCAGCCTCCCTAAATTCACTATCTAACGAGGTCGTAGTCAGGTCACCAGAAAAAAGAACTGTATCAGCTTCTTCTTGAAGCATTGCTTTGATTGCTTTATCAGCCAGAGATCGTGGAAAGTGTTTCCTTCTAGAAAAAATGAGATTCAACAAACCTAGAGACCTCTTCGGGTAATAAGGGTCTGGTCCTATCTGAATTCTCCAGAAGTGTATGTCGCTAAAATGAAGAATCCTCATGAGCAGTTTTCTGGCGTCCTCGGCAGGAATCGAACCTGCATCTAAGCTTTAGGAGAGCCTTGTTCTATCCGTTGAACTACGAGGACGTCTCATGAAACATTGCACGACTCTAAGATTCATTCAACGGGACATAATGAAAAGCTAGTCGAATCGAATATATTCATTCCTCAATAATATAAGATATTCCTAGGTAAAAATTGCATTTCAAAGGGACAAAGGAAAACATCGATAAGAATGATTATAAGAGGCAATTATTTCAATTAGGCTCAAAGGACAAACTTATATTATACTTTTAGGTAAATGGAACCTCTGAACCGTCGAAAGATGTGGGCTATCCTTCTGCCCGCAATGTTTTTACCGGGAATCGCCGCGCTCGGGTACTTTGTCTGGCTCGGCGACTCGCCCTTTGCTCAGGTCCTCTATGGATCCGTTAAATTTTTTACTCTTGTCTGGCCACTCATCGCAACGCTTTTCATCTTAAAGAGACCCATCCGCATTAATTTCAGATCCTACAAAGAGCACTTCAAGTCAGTGCCGCTAGGACTAATGATCGGCTTACCGATCCTCGCCACGATCGGCTTATTAATGATGACGCCGATAGGAGATGTAGTAAAAGAGGCCGCTCCAATGATTCAGAAAAAATCAAAAGACCTCGGGATCATTAATCATTTCATTCTGTTTGGAGCCCTAATCAGTATCTTTCATTCACTCCTCGAGGAATATTACTGGAGATGGTTCGTTTATGGAAATTTGCGTGAAGTGGTTTCAATCAGAATGGCTCACTTCTTAGCCGCATTCACCTTCCCCCTCCATCACGTGGTCGTGATGATGCAGTTCTTTGAACTGCCTTGGGCCCTCTTCTTCAGTGCATGCGTAGGGGTCGGAGGTTTTTTCTGGAGTCTACTCTATCAGCGCCAAAAAACGTTAATCGGGGCCTGGGTCTGCCACGCATTGGTAGATGCAGCACTCATGAGCGTCGGATATTACATGATAGTTTATTGAATCCTTTGACTTCCGTCAGCAACGTGTTCGTTT
>JABGYE010000154.1:0-4794 GCA_018675395.1 Akkermansiaceae bacterium | reverse complement strand
ATCAGTATTGATGCGTTAGCGCAGGAGGAGCTTGCACTTGAAAGTACTCCCGAAGAGGCTCAGGTCGCTGAGAGCTCAGTCGCATTACTGACGGATAAACTTGAAAGCGATTTTAAGATTCCGGTCCTAGAACCACAGAAAAATATTAAAACCAATCCAATTGTTGCCAGCACTAGCAAAACATCACTCATTACTGATGTGCGGGCATCGAAAGCGAACGCTGCAACAACCGATGAACCCTTAACAAATCCTAAAAACATCACTCCTATCCTTGTTGCTTTACCAGAAACATTATTGCCCGAACCGGAGAGCCCGGAACTGGACGAACGCGATCCTGTTGAAACTCAAAAGGCCGTAGAGCCAGCAAATCCATTATCAGATCTTTTCCGTCCCACGGAATTTGTTCCGCAAGTTGAAACAGAAAAAACAAATGAAAAAGCTGAGCTCACAAATGCGGCTTCAGAATCATCAACAGAAACAGACCAGATCGAAGCTGGGGACGCGACTGCAGAAACAAAAGACACTGGAGGAGATGTGATAGTGGCTCATAGGGGCCTTGAAGCAAATGATCAGGCTCCTCTACTAGATGGTTCCGGAACATTGGCATCGTTGAGTCTAAAGTTGCCAGGATCGGATCCTGAGACTGACCCGCTCCTTCCAGGAGAATTAGAGACACCGAAAGAATCAATCGATCCAAATGCATTTACTAAAATAATGCGCAAGCAAAGGGGCAGGCCTTCACTAGAGACTATCGAACAGCTTGGGGGCTCAGATGCTACAGAACGTGCCATTGTCAATGCACTCGATTGGTTGAGCCGCAATCAGGAGCCGAATGGCCGGTGGGACACTAAGAAGCATGGAGGGAACGGAGCCTTTGACACGGCCAGCACTGGACTCGCACTTCTCTGTTATTATGGTTGGGGAGCCAGTCACAATGCAGGTGGCAAGTATCAGAACAATGTTCGTAAAGGAATAGAGTGGCTTGTTTCCCAGCAAAAAGAGAACGGGGATCTGCGCGGTGGTGGTCGCATGTATTGCCATGGCATTGCTGCTATAGCACTTTGTGAAGCTTATGGAGTCAGTAAGGATGAGAAGCTTAGGGAACCTGCCGAAAGAGCTATCAATTTAATCCTAGCAGCACAGAGCCCAACGAAGGGTGGATGGAGGTATGATGTTAGGCCCGGAGATTCTGATACTTCGGTAACTGGATGGCAATACATGGCTCTGCACAGTGCCCGGATGGCAGGAATTGAGATTGAGGAAAAAGTTTTTACTGATGCGCAAAAATGGTTCGATCATGCAGGAGGCGGAAGGCATGGAGGAATGTATGGATACACAGGGCCCGAAAAAAACAAACCTGCGATGGTTGCAACGGGAATGTTTTGTAGACAACTGGATCTAATATCCCCGACAGAACCTCGCATGGCAGAAAGTGCGGAGATATTAAAAATGCGACAGATCAATGTACGTAACCCGGATTATTACTATGTTTATTATGGTACGCTTGCTCTTTACCAGCACCAGGGACCCGTGTGGACAGACTGGAACGAACGGATAAAGGAAACTTTACCACTCTTACAAAAGAAGAACGGTTCTGAAAAAGGAAGCTGGGACAAAAGTGCAGCTCATGCTGCTTCTGGAGGACGTGTCGTTTCAACGACCCTCGCGACTCTTAGCCTCGAGGTCTATTACAGACTCTTACCGATGTATGGTTTCCGTAACAAGGATGCCGAAGCACCTGTTAGGAAAATTAAAGGAACGAACGGTTAATTTTTTGCGCTGAAATTCTCTTTGTCCGTTTCTTTGACGGTCCCTACCTTTGTCCCGCACAAGTTGTGGCTTACTTCTTGCTACTCTTCATTTCACGAATCCAAACGTTGCGGAATCGTACATCCTGACCATGCTCTTGGAGTTTGAGGCCTCCAAGCACTGAAGTGACTTTGATTCCGCCGTTAGCTTTCTTGATCTGGACATTGTCGTGAACCTTTACGCCGTTCCACCACACCGTGGCCCGAGCCGGCTCGATCATCTTATCGCCGTTCCAGCGTGCAGCCTTAGAGATGAAGTGAAATGAGTGCCACTGGCCGTTGGGCCGCCAGGCGTTCGTGTCTGGAACGCGCTCCATGCAGAAGGCGGCAATACCGTGGGGTCCAATTTTCCAGCTGTAGGGATCCTTCGTGTTGTTTCCCTTGGGTGATTCAATCTGGATCTCGTAACGGTTATGAAGGTAAACGCCGCTGTTTGAGTAACCTTCAAGCGAATCGTCACCACGATTGCCGCACAGGACAAAGTCAACGTGACCCTCGAAGTCCCTATATTTCTTCTTGGTGACAAGGTCGTGTGTTCCCCAGCTCTTGCCGCCGTTCGTCATCAACACCTTCGTGTCATCCGTGGGGCTCTTGACCAGTGACCAGGTGATCTTCATGTCACTCTTCGGCCACATTTCCCAGTTAGAATCGATCGATTTCTGTGTCCCGTCAAAGAGGATGTCCGCTCCTTTCGGTGCGTTGGCGCCGGCATCTTTCGTCTTATCGTAACCTGGCTTATCTTTCGGCTGAGTTGCTTTCGGCTCGGCACTCGCTGAGTGCATGACGGCAAATAGAGTAAGGACGGCAATTTGTTTGGTAGTGTTCATGAATTTCAATTGGGATGACATTAGGAATAATGTTAAAATTGGTTCGGATCAGTTAAAACAATAAAAATAAATTGTTTATATGCTTAAAAAATAGGGCAAATAGTTATGGCTAGCCTTTTTTGCTGGCGAGGAAACTCACCAGAGAAGCAAATTCACTTATGCTAAGTGAATTTGCAAGTCCCTCAGGCATCATGGAAATTTTAAGTTCAGTCCGTGATTTGATATTGGATACTTTAAAGTTATGTGCTTGTCCGGCGATGTCGCGCATCTCAATTTTGTCAGCAGATTCTGAGGTCACGAAACCGACCATCGACTTATTGTCCTTGGTCAGAACGGACACTGTTGCAAAGCCTTGAGATATTGAAGCGTTAGGTTTGAGGATTGATTCAGCGATCTGGTCCCTTGATAGGACCGCACCGACCTGACCCATGTATGGACCCTTAGGAGCTTCATTAGGGCTCGTGGTATGACAAGCGATGCAACCTTGCTTAGTAAAGAGAACTTCTCCTTTTTTAGGATCTCCCTTAACGTCGGCGAGTGCGAGAATAATATCCTCGATTGACATTTTTCCAACTTGTCCTTTCGTTCTGGCAATGGCGCTAAGGTCTATCGTTGGTTTGGTGGTTTTGGTGGGAGCGGCTGCAATTTTGGCGATGTCCACTCCTTCTATCCCTGATCTTGTCTTAGCATTGTTAGTTGCTATTACCTGTCGATATTCGCCTTTATCCCACACTGATTTAATGAATGTGCCAATTTTTTCTGACCCTTTCCATTTGATTGGGCGATAGTAGGGACCACGCGTATCGGGTCTAGTGCTCCACCACCATGAACCATCATATGGAGCTTCGATTTGGTAGAGGCGGATCAGGGCAGTCAAAATTCCCGGCCTGAATTTTTCTGCTGCTGCGGAACCATATTTTGCAATTAAACCGTCTACTGCCTTTTCATTATGCATTAGACGAAGTGCCCACAGGGCTCCACGGCTGTTAGGCCCACCCACGGCTTCGACACACGATTCTGATGCACCCATGTCCACGAGAGCTTTCACGGCTATGTGTGGTAGTATAATAGGTGAGTTTGGTTGAGCGTGCGGCCCTTCTTTGGAACTGGAAGTACCAGAAGCTGACGGCATGGATTTGGATACAATGAATTGAATTTTTCCTTTTCCTTTGGATGTATTTGCAAGACCGACTCTGGCTTTAAACTTTTTAGCTCCTGAAGGAACATTATATACGATTACGGAATTTGCATGAGTCCCAAGCCCATCCGGTTGTAATTTGCCGCTTCCGTTCTTCAGTGGTCCGCCCGTGGCACTGATACCAAATCCGATTTTTCCCCAACCACTTTTTGCTGATTTCCATTTTAATGTAGAAAGTTTTACCTTTTTTCCGCTCCCATTTTCGAAGACAGGATCGAACCAGGCCCCATGATCTTCTCCGTCCCCGTCCCCTCCGTCCGTGACCGTGAGATAGATTTGTTTGAACCCCGTCACATCAACTTCAACAGGAAAAGTCTTAAGTCCTTTGAAGGCTTTAGTTTGAAATGCAGGAGGGGTCGCTGGCGCTTGAGTAGGCTTTTCTTCTCCTGGAGGGTTTGCAATGGAAAGAAGATTATCGGCTGCGGACTTATCGCCTAAACGTCCCAACGCAACTGCTGCTGCGACTCTGACTCTCGGATTGTTATCTGATAGGGCCGGTATGAGCATTTCTTTATTTACCCCTTCTAGTTGAGTCTTACGGTCAGCGATCGCTCGTAATGCCCACTCGGTGACGGTCTTGTCAGAGCTTAGCTTAGCGAGTCCTTTCGCTGCCATTGGCCCGGCCATTTGTTTGTAAGTGAATATGGCTGCGACTCTGGAATGGAGAGGAGCAGATTTATTTGCTGCAATGGAAGCGACGGCATTCATTGCCTTGGGCCTTTGCAAAAGTTCCTGAGAAGCAGCCAGTCTGGCCGTGGAACTTTCAGAGAGTAGTAATTTTACGAGTTCTTGGTCAGTTCGCTTTGCTGTGTTTTTAAAGGGTTTGTAGACCCATCCCTTGGGAACGATTCGCTCTACCCATCCCTTGTCAGGGCTGCCCCGGTATCCTGCACCTGCCCAGGCCCCTGCATATAGCCGGCCAGAGGCATCCGTATCAACATCACTGATCTGGTGTAATCTT
>JABGYE010000326.1:0-5198 GCA_018675395.1 Akkermansiaceae bacterium | reverse complement strand
GATAACTTCTGATAACTTCTGATAACTTCTGATAACTTCTGATAACTTCTGATAACTTCTGATAACTTCTGATAACTTCTGATAACTTCTGATAACTTCTGATAACTTCTGATAACTTTTTCAATTTCCCATGAGAATTCTTTATTTGATGATTGGTGCGTCGGCATTCTGTTTCTTTTGTAGTTCTTGCAGTTTTTCCGGGTTTTCCTTATTCAGTCAAGCCGCAAAGATAGAGCCAACGGGTCCTACCTATACGGTAAGGACAACGGCATATAGCCATAAAGAAAATGAGCTGGGAGGCAAGTACGGAGCCTTAACTGCTTCTGGTCGTCGTTTGAGGTACGGAAAGATTCGTAGTGCTGGGGCAGATTGGTCAAGGTACCCGCTCGGCACTAAGTTTAGGATTGTTGGTCAGTCACATGTTTATGTAGTTGAGGATTATGGTAGATCTTTGGTAGGGACCAATACTATTGATATATATAAGCCGACAATCAGGGGTGTGCGTAATTGGGGCACTCGTCGAGTTAATATTCAGATCATTGAATGGGGAAGTTTGCAGCGGAGCGCTGAAATTTTGAAGGGCCGACTCCATTACGCGCACGTGCGAAAGATGTACAATGCGATTAATGCAAAACGTAATTGAATATAATAACGGTTCGGGCCCATGATTTTAGATGATTAACGTTCTCTCAATATGACTAAGAAGGAACGCGCGGAATTTGTGCTTCAGAGATTAGACTCTCTTTATCCAAAGACTCCTATCCCTCTTGACCATTATAGTCATTATACGTTATTGGTTTCAGTGTTACTCTCAGCTCAGTGCACTGATGAAAGAGTGAATAAGGTTACCCCGTCCTTATTTTCTGAGGCGGACATTCCTTCCTCAATGGCTAAAATGACCGTTTCAAGCATTCAGAAAATCATACGACCTTGTGGACTCTCTCCTCAAAAAGCTAAAGCGATAAGAACCTTGTCTAAGATCCTTCATGAGCAACACGGGGGCGAAGTTCCTCGGACCTTCGAAGAGCTTGAGGCCTTGCCAGGGGTCGGGCACAAGACGGCATCAGTTGTAATGTCGCAGGCTTTCGGGTTTCCTGCATTTCCTGTCGATACTCATATTCATCGTTTGGCTCAGAGATGGGGCCTTAGTAGTGGGAAGAATGTTACCCAGACAGAGAAGGATCTTAAGAGACTCTTTCCAGAGAAGAATTGGAACAAATTGCACCTCCAGATAATATTTTATGGCCGAGAATATTGCACTGCAAGGGGGTGCGACGGTAGGGTCTGTGATATATGCAGGTCCCTTTATCCGGACCGCAAGAGACCAAAGAAGACGAACCGCGCCTAATTTTCCTTCGTTCTATTTGTCAGATTGGGTAGTTTTCTTTGTGCTCAAGGTGATTGAATCTTCGGCAAACTTAACACTGTTTATTTTTTTTAAAGAATCTACGAAGTGATCATCATTTTTATACATTTCAAGTTGATCCTGGGTCTGCCATTTTTGTAATAAATTCTCGGGCATTGATGAGCCGTTGATTGATTTAAAATTAATGACGCGAAGGAATACTGCTCCATTTAACACTTCTAACTTTAGAGTCATCTCGCCGTTCCAATATTTCCTTTCTTGCCAAGGAAGGAACTTACGCATTTTTCTTGAACATAGAGCAGTGATGGTTCCGTCAGTTTTGATTCCTTTAAAGAAATACTCTTTCCGTAGGTCCGATAGATATTTATCGTTTGCGATAAGAATATTGATGTCTTTTAGTGACAGACTCAGCTCAGTCATTTCAGATGAATCGGAATTTATCTGCTGATCGAATGTTTTTATTTTTGATCTTATGCTATTAAGTTCAGCTTCTGTTCCCTGCTCTTCAGGTATGTCAAGGGGTTCGGTGTTGCTGTAAGGAACTAATTCTTCTAGGTGCCTCGCTCCACTCACTATGATCTGTATGACTATTCCTGTCATGAAGGCGAGTAGGAGACACATGATGGCGCAGCCCAATTTGGGGGAATTACTTCCCTTTCGTTCATCGTCCTTTATAATTATTTCTTCTGTGCTCATTGAGTGTACTTGTATCAAGTATAGTCGATTTCAAGAATCGTCTACTTGAACCTTTTAACTTAGGGAGGAGACTATTTTATTAATGCGAGTTTTGGTAGCCATGTCAGGAGGAGTGGACAGCAGCGTAGCTGCTGCCCAGTTAATTAGTGAAGGGCATGAAGTGGTTGGGGCGTACATGAAGAATTGGATTAATGAGGAAAATATTATTGGGGACTGTCCTTGGCAACAGGACATTGTAGATGCTCGAGCAGTCGCGGACCATCTAGGAGTTGATTTCCGGGTAGTGAATATGATGGATGAGTACCGCCAAAGAATCGTAAAATATTTATTAGAAGGGTATCAGTCTGGAATCACGCCTAACCCGGATGTGATGTGTAATCGAGAAATGAAATTTGGGGTATTTCTTGATTATGCTAGGACCGAAGGTTTCGAGGCCGTGGCCACTGGTCATTATGCGAGGATCAGATCAAATGATGACGGGACTCGTGATATTCTTTGCGGGACTGACCCTAATAAGAATCAGACATATTTTCTAGCTCTGTTGAATCAGAATCAGGTCCTTCATGCTCTTTTCCCGATTGGACACTTACTCAAACCCGAGCTCCGCGACCAAGCAGATCAACTAGGACTTCCAAATGCGAAGAAAAAAGACAGTCAGGGTATTTGTTTTATTGGTGAGGTGAAGATGTCTGATTTTTTACAAAATTACGTTAAGGATAGTCCTGGTCCAATCGTAAGCCTTGATGGGGAGATCCTCGGAGAGCACCGTGGTTTACATTTATACACTTTAGGTCAGCGCAGAGGGATAGGCGTCCCGTCGAACACTTACTGCGAGGCCTATGTCGTAGTGGGGAAGAGGGCAGAGGAGAACGAATTGATTGTGGGCTTTGATCGAGAGGACACGCCTTACCTTTATGCTTCAAGGTGCAGCATTGGAAGTTTGTCTTTCGTTAACAGGAAGCCAGTGAATGGAGAAAAAATATTAGCTCAACCGAGATACAGAACACCAGCAGTTCCTGTCTCTTTTGATTATAGGGGAGAAGACGATAAATCGATCGATTTGATCTTCGAACAGCCGCAGCGAGCAATTACACCCGGTCAGGTGTGTGCGTTTTACTCTGAGGATGTATTATTAGGAGGCGGTATCTTTGAATCGGTCGACTACACAAAATGAGCCTCTAATAATTTAAGGAGCCTCAATTTCTGCGATCGCTTCAATTTCAATCCTGCAATCGAGGGGCAAGCATGAGACTTGGACCGTGGACCTCGCAGGTTTATGCGATTCAAAATGCTTTTCATATACACTATTAAATTGTGCAAATTCTGACATGTTCTTTAAAAATACGGTCGTTTTTACAACATTCATTAGTGAGAGTCCTTCATTCTCAAGGATGGCTTTAAGGTTCGCCATGACTTGGTTAGTTTGATCTTCGATCTGATCAGCGACTAGTGAACCAGTTGATGGATTTATGGGGATCTGGCCGGAAGTTATTAGTAGGTTCCCGGTCCTAACGGCGTGAGAGTATGGCCCTATCGCTTTTGGGGCATTGTGTGCGGTGATGTTTTTCATTGCAGGTTCTTTATGTGATATTAAATCAATTAATCCTTAAGTGCGTCATTGAGGCCCTTGCGCATTTCATTAATAGGAGCTTCACGATTGAACCAAGTCTCAAATGAGATGGCGCCTTGATGAAGGAGCATAGAAATCCCGTTAGCGGACCGGGCCCCAGTCGATGTGGCGTTCCTTATTAATTTTGTTTTTCTGGGGCTATATACCATATCGTATACGAGATGGTGTGGTTGCAATAAGCCGGCAGGAATGAGTTCAGGGTCAGAGTTCTTCATGCCGAGTGAGCTGGCATTAATGATGAGATCAATGTCTCCGAGTTCCTCTTCGAGTTCAGTTTTGGACCATCCCGTCATCTTTAAGCGAGATGAGGAGGAATGAATATGTTTTTCCTTAAGGTCCTTCGCGACTTCATCATATACAGGTCTGACCTTTTCTTCTGTTCGGTTGACGAGGACTAATCTCTCAACTTCTTCAATTGCGCATTGGATGGCAACAGCGCGTCCGGCACCGCCTCCGGCTCCGAGGATCATTACTCTCAAATCGCCTAAGTCGATTGAAAATTCTTCCCGTATTGCACGGACCAGACCCGGCCCGTCACTGTTACTTCCTAAGGACTTTCCGTTCTCGAAGCGGACCGTGTTTACGGCTCCCATTCTGCGGGCTGAATCGTCAACAATGTCGCATGCGTTAATGGCTTCGAATTTCAAAGGGACGGTGCAGTTCGTTCCATAGAATCCGTTCTCCTTAATTAAGTTTAAGGCTTCTGAAAATTGAGCCTCTGGAACTTTTATTTTTACGTATTGAGACTTTATGCCGCAGAAATTTAATGCCGGGTTATGAAGTTGTGGAGACAATGAGTGCTCTACAGGGTTTCCGAAAACAGATAGTAATGCCGGAACATCAAATTGGTCATTTATGGTTGCCCAATCTTTGAGGTCACTAACGGTAAATGTTTTCTCTGAATCGTTCATAGAATTAATTGTCAGTATAGATTTTATCGACCCTTTCTTTGATTCTTGCAACCGTTGAGACTCTTCCAATCGCTTCCAGAGTAGGCATAAGGTCAGTTCCTTGCCCGACACCAGTAGCGCAAACGCGTAGAGGAAACATCAGAGCTCCCATTTTGATCTGTTTTGTGCTCGCAAAATTTTTGATTGTCGTCTTTATATTTTCAGCGGTCCAAGTATCGAGAGATTCAAGGACGCTGCTTAGTTCCTTGATCCTTTCACCAGTTTCTGGATCAGTTGAAATCTTTAGAGATGCGTCGTGGTCTGTGGGGTGCGTGTCATTTAAAATCGGCTCTAGTATTTTTTCTATTTCTGAGAGGTGCTGGACTCTCGGTTGAGTCAATGAGATGATCTGATCTGTTGCATTGCTTGAGAAGGGGAGGGCCTTTTCGAGATATTTTGCTTCAGTCAGATCGCTGATGTATTGCCCATTAAGCCATTTGCATTTATCCAGATCAAAACGTGAATTGCTTTTGTTTAAGTGATCAAAGTCGAATAGTTCAATTATTTCACTCGTAGTTAATTTTTCTCTATCGTCCTTTGGAGACCAGCCAAGTAG
>JABGYE010000238.1:0-10037 GCA_018675395.1 Akkermansiaceae bacterium | reverse complement strand
CCGTCGACCGGATATCGTAGGCGGACGAACTTTTTCTTAGAATCAGTTATCGTTGCATTGACTGTTTTTAGCATTTTAGGCACGACTTCATTGGCTAAATTTCCTTTGGTGTCGATGATTGAGGTACCGACCGAGTCTGAATTGAGCTGATGAAAATCGTATCCTTCGTGCAAATCAATGAACCAGTCAGGTTTCGTGTTTTTCAGATACTTCCATAGAGCGGATGCGGGTAGATCTTTGGCGTCCGGTCCTTCCTTGGTCTTGGGGAAATTGCGGTTCAGATCTCGTAGTTTTTTCGGCTTGCCGGGTAAGTATCGTGTGTCGGCCCTTAAGCCGGGCAAGTTTACTTTTGGAACAATTATCAACTGACCTTTTTTGATTGGCCAGTGACGGATCTGTTCAGCTGCTCGTGCTCCGGCCGGTTCATTTCCGTGTATTCCCCCAGTGATGAATACGATTGGTCCTTCTATCCCGCTATCCCTTTGGTAAAAGGGGGTCTCCCATTTAGTGTCCTCTGCAAGGAGCCCTGTTGAGAATTTCTCCGCACCTAGGGAATTGAACCCTATTCCCAAGAATAACAGGAATGGAATAGTACGTATCATTGAAGAATTAATTAGTAAAATATCTGGTCAATCTAACATAAAAAATGCCTAATAAGCATATGAAAAGAATGTGCTATGCCTTGTTTCTGGTAGTACTTGGACTTGCTGACTTGGAAGCTCAGCGACAGCAGTCTGAAGAGGGTCAGAGCCGAAGCGGTAGATTTGGCCGTCAGATGGATACTGACGGGGACGGTAAGATCTCTCGCAAAGAATTTCCCGGGCCTAAGGAGACCTTTGATCAATTTGATAAAGACAAAGATAATTTCCTATCCAATGACGAACGCAATGCGATGCGTCAGAGCCGAGGCCGCAATGGTTTTGGTGGGCGTGGTAATCAGGGTGGAGGATTTCGAAGACCCAATCAGGGAAGAGGCTCCGACCTGGCTGAACAATTATTCAAGGCCATTGATGATGATAAAAATAAGACAATATCTTCCAAAGAATGGAAGAGCTACTTTGATGAAATTATGAGTGAAGCAGACAAGGACAAAGATGAAACAATCAGTGACAAGGAATGGCAGGCATGGATACAAAGAAGGCAATCAAGTTCAAGACTAGATGGCCGCGGGAACGGTCCCAATGTAGGTGACCCTGCACCCAAAGTCAGTGCACAGTTCATGAATAAAAAAGGCAGCCTCGAATTCAACAATATTACGCGGCTTTCAGTTATTATCTTTGGGTCATATACTTGAGGCCCCTTCTCAAGGGATGCCGGGAGCCTCCAAAAAGTGTACGAAACCTATGGCAAGGAAGCAGACTTCTATTGGGTTTATATTCGTGAAGCTCACCCATTGGGTTCTTCTCGTCCCTCGCCATTGAAAATTGAGCAACCTAAGACATTTTCGGAGCGTGAAGAGATTGCGCAATCCTGTCAGGCCGGACTGAATCTTTCGGTCCCTCTATTAGTGGACGATATTAAAGATACTGTTTCACGTGCCTTCGATGCCATGCCTGACCGTATGTATATCATAGGCAAAGATGGTCGAATTGCCTACAAGGGCGGTATAGGACCCCGTGAATTTGATGTTTCAGAGATGCAGGAAGAGCTCAAAAAGCTTATCGGGGAAAAATGAAAACCTTTGTTTTTCATATAGTTTTTTATGCCTTTTTTTTAGCACCGACCTCTTATGCCAATGACCGGCTTAACGTGATTCTCATAATGGCTGATGATTCGGCTGCGGATAATTATGGGTGCTACGGGAGTAAGTTTTTTTCTACACCACGGCTCGATGCTTTAGCTCGGACCGGTGCCAAGTCCAATCATTGCTACTCTGAGCCTGTGTGCACTTCGAGCCGAGTCAAGATAATGACTGGGCGTGATGGTATACGGAATTATGTTCAATTTGGAACCTTGGACAAGGATGAGGTCACTTTCGGGAACATGATGAAGGGCGCTAATTATGAGACAGCTATTGCCGGTAAGTGGCAGCTTCACGGAGGATCTCGTGGAACCCTGGCTCCGGCCTGTGGTTTTGATAATTACTGCTTATGGAATTATCCGGGCACTTCGCGTTCTAGATTCTGGGATCCTAGTCTAATGCGTGATGGGAAACTCATGGAAACTACTGAAAAAGATTATGGTCCTGACATTCTTACAGATTACCTGATTGAGTTCATTGGTAAGAACAGATCCAAGCCTTTCTTTGTTTATTATCCAATGCTGCTTGTCCATTCTCCCTTTTTGAAGACTCCCGATAGTAAGCTTAATGCTAACAGGCTAATTTCTAAGAGCCTCACGAATTTTCGTGATATGACAGCGTACGCTGATAAGTGTGTGGGGAGAATCGTTGATGCACTTGAGGAATGTGGGTTACGTGAGAAGACCGTGATCATTTATACTACGGATAACGGTACTGGCCGGTCTCTGACTTATCCTTATGGTAAAGAAAAGCGAACAGGAGAAAAAGCTTATGCGACTGATGGGGGAACCCATGCGCCTCTGATCGTCAATTGTCCAGGCACTGTTCCTGCCGGGACCGTTAGTGATGATCTAGTGGATTTTTCAGATGTGCTTCCCACGATCGCCGATATCACTGGCGCCAAATTACCGAAAGTGAAACTGGATGGTCGCAGTTTTTGGCCCCAGTGCCTAGGAACAAAAGGCAATCCCCGTGATTTTATTTTTCAATACTACTACCCTAAATATAAGCCGGCCGCGGCCAAGCATGGTCAGGGAGTTAATGATCAGGAAATTATATGGGCTCAGAACCAGCGTCATAAGCTTTACCGTGACGGAACTCTGTATGCTGTGATTGACCGTTACGAAAAGACTCCCCTCAGTTCCGGAGTCAGTACCCAAGCTGACAAGGACCGTGATCTTCTCCAAAAAGGGCTTGATGCAATGCCATTGAAGGCTGCTAAACTGAGTTTAGAGAAGAAGAAATAGATTTTGAGCAATTAACTTTCTTTCCGGAATATATTTATAGAACCGGCCAATGATTAGAATAAAAACAAGGGTTCTTAAGATTACCGTATTTATAATTCATTTTATATGGGTTCCGTTTTCAATTGCCGAGCGTAAGCCGAACATTGTTTTTGTCCTGGCTGATGATCTTGGTTGGGCAGAACTTGGCTGTTATGGCAATAAATTCAATGAGACTCCGAACCTTGATCGAATGGCACATGAAGGCATGCGATTTACTCAGGCCTATGCTGCGGCTCCGGTCTGCTCTCCATATCGTGCGGCATTATTAACTGGGTTGCATCCAGCCAGATTGGGGATCATGGATTATCTCAGACCCAATTCCGCGAACCGTCTTCCGTCCGACTTAGTTACTTTGCCGGAAATGCTCCAAGCAAATGGCTATTCGACTGGGATGATTGGGAAATGGCACCTTTCCGGATACAGCTATCATGAGGCGGAATTTGAAACTCGCCCAACGGATCATGGCTTTGACTGGAACTTTGGATCAGAGCTTAAAGGGGTCGGAAATGGTGCCAATACTTGGCCTTACATCTTTCGTACCCAACCGATCCGATGGATTGATATCGAGAAGAATCGTCTCGGTGAAAAAGAAAATCTTACGGACCGATTAAACTTTGAGGCTGTTGATTTTATTAGACGTAACAAAGAAAGACCTTTTTTCCTCTATCTTTCGCACTATGCCCCGCATTCTATTCTCAATGGTAGGCCCGATCTTGTGGAAAAATATCGCAAAAAACATCCTCCTGGAAAATCAGGACGTAAGAATTGCTATATTTGTGAGGACGCTGGTTTCGGTAAAAGTGATCCTGGTAATCATTGGGCCATGGATCATAATCCCCACCTCGCGGCAATGCTTGAGGGCATTGATGATGGGATCGGCAAGATTCGAGCTGAACTTGCCGCGCAAAAACTTTTAGAGAATACCATATTCATTTTCTCCAGTGACAATGGAGGTGAGTCCAGTGTCTGTTCAAATGCTCCGCTCCGTGGCGGAAAAAGTCAGCTCTATGAGGGAGGGATCCGAGTGCCGCTCATCATCCAATGGCCGGACAATGTTCCGGCCGGAACCGTGAACGAGGTGCCGACCATTAATACGGATTTTTATCCGACTTTATTGAATGCTGCGAACATCAAATTGACAGGCGAGGTGGACGGATCATCAGCGCTTACTAACTGGAAAGATCCGAAAGAACCCAGAGAACAGCCCCTTTATTGGCATTATCCGCTCGATCGCCCACATTTTCTTGGTGGGTTCAGTGGTGGTGCTGTGCGTGATGGTGATTGGAAACTTATCGAGAAGTTTGATGCAGGTTCTACTGAACTCTATTCTCTAGTTAACGATCCTTCTGAGGAAAAAGATATCTCTAATCAAAATCCTGACAAGGTCGTTGAGCTTAAGAAGAAGCTATCTGAATGGCGTGACCGAGTCTCTGCTCGAATCCCATCTGCGCCATTATTAGCTGATCCCCGAAAGCTTTATTTTGCTGAGCATTTTTCCGGCCCTGCCAGTGCGAGGCTCTGGTATAATGGAGATTGGTCAGCAGAGAATGGTGTTCTTCAACGTATTAATACCGGCACTGAAAATACCCGGATATTCCTTCGTGACGCTGTCTATGATGATGTCCTGATCCGGTTTGATTTTCAGTTCCAAGATTCGAAAGATATTCGCTTAGTTACTGGAAGTGATGGTCACTACAATTCTGTTATTCATTTGCGCCGTGACCATTTCTATATTCAGACTGCAAAAGACAATTCAGGACCTTATTTTTCTTATCGTCACAGCGAGTGCTCTTATAATTTTGATTCGGACCGTTGGTATACCATGACTGTAGAGTTTATCGATGACCACTTAGTGGCGCACCTTGATCGCGATCATGTAGCTTATGCTAATCATCCGATCATTAATAAGGAGCGTACCTACTTTGCTTTTCAGGTTGATGATAAGCCCGCAGCCTTTGATAACATTCAAATCCTTCAAGCCAGGAAATCTCCAAAATTTGAGTCCAATCATGAACATTTAAAGTCGACCATAAATAAGCACCCTTTCAAGAAGCCATTAAAGCAAGAATATGAGATACGGAAAACTAATGCTCATGAGTGGTTCTATCAACGCCAAGAAGAGTACCGCTCCTTAGTAAAGAAAGTTGAAGAATTAGATCAGAATAGAAAAGAACGTTTCCCCTCAGCTTTCAGATCACATAAGGAGATAAAGAAGAAGGCACTTGCGTTACGTAAGGAGTTGAACAAGGAGGACCCTAAATACAAAGAACTCTTACACGCAACGCATCGAGCAAAACGTGCCATTGACGCTTATCTTATTGAACAAAATCCAGAAGTCTCTGATTATCCTAATAGCCGGCGCAAAGCGGCAATAGAGAAACTGCGTAGTAAACATTTAGACTCAATAGGCTATAAGAAATTAATCCTTGCCCTTGAGTTTGCTCAGAAGAAACTTGAGAAGGCTTATCCGCGGGCCTTTATTTCCGATAAAGAAATCAAAGAGTCCCGCAAGGCTGAGCATAATAGAGTTAAGGGGGATTTATTATATAAAGAACTACAAAAGGCTCGGTCCGATGCTTATAGGGCTCAGGAAAATTATCTATTCATTAATGATCCAAAGCTTGCTGAATTGAAACAACTCTTTAGCGAAAATAATTAAACTCTACCCATTAATTAGACCATGAAGGCTATTACGACACTCATTTTAACTTTGATGGTTTCTTCGGCTTTATTTGAGACCAGTCATGCAATTGGTAAGCGACCGAATATCCTTTTCATCATTGCTGATGACCAGTCACCTTTTGATTTCAAGTTCTATAACACTCGTAGCGTCATGAATGCACCGGTGCTGGAGAAAATGGCTGCTGAAGGCATGGTAATTGATGGTGCCTACCAAATGGGTTCCTGGGTCGGAGGCGTTTGCACGGCATCGCGGCATATGATTATGACAGGCCGTACACTCTGGCATGTTCCCGACAAGTCTGGACGAATCATGAATCCACACGTCAATAATTCAAAGATGGTTCCACCAAATTTGATTAAGTACACGTTGCCGGCTGTCTTTAATGAGGCTGGATATGACACGATGCGGACTTGCAAGAATGGTAACAGTTACGAGGCTGCCAATAAACTCTTTGAGGTTCGCCGCGACGGGACGCGCCGTGGAGGGACTGACGAAGGAGGAAGTGCCTGGCACGCTGAGCAGGTTTTAGACTACCTTAATGATCGTGAGTCTACAAAGGACACTGACCCTTTTTTTATATATTTCGGTTTTTCCCATCCTCATGATGTGAGGGATGGTAAGCCTGATATTTTAGCTAAATATGGTGCAGTTAATCATAATAATAAGGAAGCTTTTCCTCCTGCCAACGCAAAACAGCCTCTGTTACCGGTTAATTATTTACCGAAACATCCTTTCGATAATACACATATGAATGTTCGTGATGAAGTGGCAGTGAGGGGAGTCTGGGACCGTCGCGATGAGCTCACTATACGTAATGAGATTGGCCGGCAATTTGCGTGCAGTGAAAATATTGATACACAGATTGGTCGAGTTCTCAAGAAGCTTGAGGCGATGGGTGAAATAGATAACACTTACATTATCTATACTGCGGATCATGGGATGGCCATTGGTAGACACGGTTTGCAGGGCAAGCAAAACTTATACGATCATACTTGGCGCATTCCTTTTATTGTGAAAGGGCCTGGAGTTAAGGCTGGCGCACGAGCCAAGGGGAATATATTTTTACTCGATGTCTTGAGTACAGCCTGTGACTTGGCAGGGATCAAGGCTCCAGCAACTTCTGAGGGTATCAGCTTTAAACCAGTAATTGAGGGTAAGAAGAGAGCAGTCCGTGATACCCTTTACGGAGTCTATTGTGGTGGAGGTAGGCCCGGTTCCCGTTGTGTTAAAAAAGGGGACTGGAAACTGATCAAATATGAAGTGGAAAAGACAGGAATTAAGCATACGCAACTCTTTAATTTAAAGGATAACCCACACGAATTCATGAAAGAACATCATGTTTCGGCGGTCACGGCTTTGACCGGTGCTGAGCCTGGCCCTGAACAGATCAATCTTGCTACTCATCCGAAGTATTCAAATAAGCTCAAGGAAATGGAATCTGTACTCCTCTCTGAGATGCGCCGGCATGATGATCCTTACCGGTTCTGGAACCAACCTAATGATGGGTTACCTGTCCCAACCTTTCGGGAGAGGGTCAAGAATAAGCGGCAGAATAGGCCTAAAAAAAATAAGTGAAAATAGGGATTCTATTTTTAAAGATTTCAGCGGCAGTGCTTTTGGGGCACGCGCTCAATGAAAGGGCCATTTCTAAAGAGAGTTGGTTACAAGAGAGCGGGTATGGATTGATGTTTCATTATGAAGCTTTCAAGAGCCATACCCCCGAATCATATAATCAAGCCATTGATTCGTTTAACGTTAATCATTTCGTCGAATCCGTTCAAAGTACTAAGGCCGGTCATATTATTTTTGTGATTGGTCAACATTGGGGAAAATACTGTGCACCAAATAGTGCTTATGAGAAATTATTGGGAGTTGATACTGGAGAATGGACATCCAATCGTGATCTCATAATGGAGATTGGAAAGGGGTTAGCTGAGAGGGAAATTAGATTGATCATTTATATGACTGCCCGTGCACCCATGAGGCATTATAAAATCATCAAGGCCCTGGGTGATACGTTGCCAAGTATCAATGGCAAGCCTGCCGGGAATAAGATCGACCCAATGTCTCATCCCAAAAAAGTGAAGGGATTTAGACGCAGCGAGAATCAGGCTCCGAATCCAATTTTTTTAAAGAACTGGGGTGAAGTGTGTGGAGAATGGTCTCGGCGCTATGGTAAATTGATCTCAGGTTGGTGGTTTGACGGTTATAAGATGGAGATGAAGGATTCATATGAGGGCTTAAAGAAAGAGGAATACAATATTGATACTTGGATTGATGCTGTGCGTTCAGGAAATCCAGAAGCAGAGCTGGCATTTAACGCAGGAGCGCACCCCATTCTTTCCCTATGCACAAGAGGAAAGTTGTGTCCTTATCAGACATTTACTTCGGGCGAGAACCACAATTTTAATGAACGTACTAAGAAAGGATTCGGCAAGCCTCTAACGCCTACGAACTTTCCCGCTCCTGATGGGGTTGTGTGGCATTTATTGTTGCCTGCTGGTAAGGGCTGGGGGGCCGGCGACCAGTTGCGATTTAAGGTGCAAACACTCAAGGAACGAATTGATGTTATTAATGCAGAAGGAGGGGCAATTACTTTTGATGTGCCAATTAATTCTAATGGTGAAATTCCAGAAAAAATACTACAAGGGTTGCAGAAATTAGGCACATATAAGAGTCGACTCAATGATGGTGTGAAGTCATTCTTAGATTGAATAGTTGTCTCGGGAAGCTACAAAATTAAAGAACGAAGATGAGGGGATTTTACATAACTAAAAAGTATTATTTAGTCATTGGGTTATTGTTAGCTGGCCCTTGGGCATCCGTTGCCGTTGAAGTGGAATTACGTAAGCAACTCTTTGTGGATGACTGGGTAGTTGCGGAAAAGAGCGAAGTGGTTCGCGAGCTTGGTCAGGTGACAAAACAGAACGGAGGCGAACCAATTTTTGAGGGATTCTTTTACGGTACCGTTTTACATGATGAGGGAAAATTTAAGATGTGGTACCGCGGTAACCCGTACGGTTACGCGGAGTCTGTTGATGGAATTCATTTTAAGAAAATTTCCTTACTTAAGGGCTTGGATCCAGCTCATCACAATACTGCTTCTTTTTATATCGATCCGAATGAGACTGATCCGAATCACCGATATAAAATCTGTTATGCTTATCTTCGCCCACACGCGGCAGCGCTGGGCTATTCGGCAGATGGTATTAACTGGAAGGCCTACAATGGAGGCAAGCCCGTCACTCACCGAGCCGCTGACACTTACAATCAGGTGTTGTGGGATAGTGAGGAGAAGGTGTACCGGATGTTTACTCGAACTGATTATCGTCGGCCCGCGAGTGGACTTGAGGTTCGTGGCACACGTGACATGATTAATCCGGACATTAAGGCAGATCCAAAAAATTGGCGCATCGTGCGTGAATGGAAATTTGGTAAGGGAGCTGAGGATGAGATTTATCGCCGGCAAATTTATGCGCTAACGGACTGGATCCATGAAGGAGTGCACTTTGCGCTGATGTCCGTTTATGAAAATATACCTAAGCCAGGAGAACCATACGATCGTAAGCCGGACCATCATAAGAGGCACGAGCATGACATCGTCAATTTTTATATAGGAACTACCAGAGGCAATGCGATGTGGGACCTTACCTGGGTCTATGCGGGCAAGCCTCTCATTCCACGTGGACCAGACGGTAGCTTTGACAAGGATATGATATTTCCTGCCTCGCAAGTCGTCACGCATCTGGACCAACACTGGATATATTACAATGGTTACCGTGAACGTCATGGTGTTGCTGACAGGGGTCCGCACAGCATTGGTTTGGCTACGTTAAAGCGTGACCGCTTCATTAGTTTATCTGCTAAGGGGGACCAACGTGGCTCCGTTCTAACGAAGCCCTTCCGGCTCGAAGGTTCTCGCCTCCAGATCAATGTTCAAGGCGAAGATATTAGCGTCGAGGTTCTGGATGGAAATGGCAAAATAATTCCCGGGTTAACTTCACGATCTGGTAAAGTCGACTCGTTACGATGGGAACCAAAATGGGCCAAGGGTCATGACCTCAGTCAGTTGATTGGCGAAACTGTTCGTCTCCGGTTTCAGTTACAGAATGCCAATCTTTTCGCTTTCCAATTCCTTAATCCAAAAAGATAAGGTTGTACTGCTTAAAAAGGATTTAGAGTATTTAAGAACTTAACCTTTTAGTAGGTCCATATCCCTTTCACTGCTTCCAAAATTACCAATATCCATATTGTGTTTATGGAGTAATTCCAAATACAGATTGCAAAGGGGAGTGGGTTTTTGCATTACCTTATGGGCTTCATGCTG
>JABGYE010000271.1:0-8144 GCA_018675395.1 Akkermansiaceae bacterium | reverse complement strand
AGCGTAGAAATCACCACAAGAAGAAGAATCTTTGCTCCTCACTCTATCGGTATCGGTCACATTATCGTAGAGGGGTTTGTTATGGAGCACTGTGGCAATCAATATCCCACTAATTTTTGGAATACTCCTAAGTGGGCGCAGGCAGGGGCCCTTGGCCTTCGTGGAGGACATCACTGGATAGTCAGGAATAATCTGATTCGCTACGCCGGGACCGATGCCATCGATATGGGCGCAGGTGGAGGACAAAATGAACGCAAAACAACAAGATTACCAAGTGCACCTTTGGGGCACCATAATCTAATTGAGAAAAACTACATAATAGAAAATGGAGCAGGAGGAATTATCGGGGCTCAAAGTAACAATCTTATCATTCGCAACAATGTCATAATGTTTAATAACACTCTCGGATTCACAGGAAAGAAAAGATACGAGCATGCTGGAATTAAAAGCCACGCCATCCGTGACGGTTTAATCGAGCGCAATTACGTTGCAGACAATCAACTCAGTGAAGGCATCTGGCTTGATAACCAATTCCCTAACACACGTGTTACTCGTAACATCAGCACGAATAATGGATCGCGAGGAATCTTCCTTGAAATGAGCGATTATAAGTACAATACAGCATTGATCGATCACAACATATCAGTTGGGAATAACAGAATTCAGTTCTACGTACATGACGCATCAGGATCAACTGTCATGCATAATTTATTTGCGAACAGCCCTTCGGAGGCAAATTACGGACAAGGAGCATATATTTACCAAGTCAATGCAAGGACCAAGACCGGTTACCATTCGATCTATAACAATATATTCGTTAATCATAGAGTCATGATGGACATTAATTACCCCTCCCATCGTAGTGGCCCCCAGCGCTTAGATCACAACATCTATGACGCATCCACAGAAGAACGAACATTCATTATCAATAATGCTTCGGACAAGCCCTCTCCATGGTCACCAAAAGAATTCTATGAGATGGTTAGAAAAGAAGTCGATAAAGGAAATCCTACTCCACTTCATGGAGGCTCGAAAGTGGGAATGACCTTAAATGAGTGGCAAACTTTTTGGGCTCATCATGGTCTAAAGAACGATCAAAACAGTGTCACTAAAAAAGGAATGGTAGTTTCTTACGATCAAACAAAACTAAAACTCACAGTTAGACTCACATTCGATCCGAGCGACATAGGCTCAATAGAATATGAACAAATAAAAATGGATTACGAAGGTAATCTCATCCCGAAAGATGGAAGTGCCATTCCCGGACCTTTTCAAAATCTACGGAAAGGAAATAATATTTTTAATATTTGGGATGGCCTACCTCTACTCAAAAAGGGTGAATTACCTATTACAAATAAGTGATAATTTTAAGCACAATAATTTCAACTAAGATGAACAGAACTCTCATTCGTAATTTTATAACCATTTGCAGTATTTGCTTAATGGGCAAATCAGCTTGCTCCGGAGAAAATTCCTTCATTCACCCTGGCCTGCTTCATAATGAAACCGATATCCAACGCATGAAAGAAGCTGTCACCAATGAAAAGGGCGCAATCTACGAAGGTTTCAAAGTATTACTAGAAAGCGATTACTCAAAAGCCGATTACAAAATGAGAGGCCCCTTCCCTGAATGGGGGCGAGCACCGAACATCCGTACCGGAGAAGCACAAAGTGATGCGAGAGCAGCTTACGAAAATGCACTGATGTGGGCCGTGACAGGAAAAAAAGATCACGCAAAAAAATCGATTCAAATCATAAATGCTTGGGCTGGATCTCTCAAAAAAGTCACGGGAATTGATGGAGTATTGGCCGCAGGAATACAAGGATTCAAATTTGTTAACGCCGCGGAAATTCTCCGCTATACAGATTCAGGATGGTCAGAAGAAGACGCCAAGCGCTGTGAAAAATGGTTCATGGATGCTTGGTATCCCACCATCGAACATTATGCCTACTTTGCCAACGGAAACTGGGAAACTGCTGCACTACAAACGAACATGGCAATCGCAATATATTGTAGCGACAGAAATCTATTCGAAAGCACTGTCAGATATGCTGTCAATGGCGCAGGAAACGGAAGTATTAATCACCTTATCGTTTATCCAACGGGCCAATGCCAAGAAACTACAAGAGCGCAACACTATGCACAGCTCGGCTTAGGACTACTAGGAGGCGCCGCAGAAATCGCATGGAACCAAGGAGTTGACTTGTATGGATGGAATGACAACAGAATCCTCAAAGGCTTTGAATACACTGCAAAGTATGGGCTCGGAGAGAATGTTCCCTATCAACATTATCTTGATCGCACAGGAAAGTACGGACTGGGCGGACAACACAAGAATTATACAAAAATATCAACCGTCAGTCGAGGCAACTTCTATCCTATATTTGAGAAAATATTTAATCATTACGCTAACAGAAGAAATATTGATGCCCCGTACTCTGCTAAAGTGGTAGAATTAAAAAGGCCAGAGGGGCCCAGCCGTGACTACGTAGGGCTTGGCACATTAACTCACTGGAGACTCCCCTCTAATGATGCAAATCCAGTGAACCCACCAGGGACGCCCGCGGGTCTAGTCGCTCAGAGCACAAAAGACGGCATCAAAGTCAGCTGGGTCAGATCAGTCGAACCTATAAGCTGCACAAATGCAAAAAAGTATACACTAAGCCGAAAGGGTAGCTCTGAAGGAAAATTTGAAGTTATCAGTTCAAAAATTACTAAGACTCATTTCCATGATAAGTCTGTAGAAAAAGGCACCATTTATCACTATGTTGTGACGGCAACAAATGATCAAGGCACGAGCAATAGATCAGCAGAATTGGCAGCTTGCAGTGATCTGCCTGGCCCATGGCTAAGTACAGACATTGGAAAGGTCGGGATAAAAGGGTTCAGCAAATTTGATGGTTCTCGATTCTCCCTCGAAGGAGAAGGGACTGACATTGGAGACACTAGTGATGGATTCCATTTCGCATATGCCCCAATGTCTGGCGAAGGAACTATTACTGCTAGAATCGTTCACCCAATGAGCTCCCAATGGACCAAACCCGGTATAATGATGCGTAAGACCCTTGACGCTGATTCGCCCCACGCTTCTGTACTTCTATTACCTCACTGGAAAGGCGCACTAGTTAGCAGACTTAAGAAAGGAGGGCCTACAGAAGAATCTGGAATAACCGACCTCGGTGAAAATCATATCATCAAAAAGAACAGACTAAGCACACCTTACTGGGTAAGACTGATTCGATTCAGAAACACTTTCACGGGTTACTTGTCAAGCGACGGAAATAATTGGAAACAGATCAGCTCAATAGAAATACCAATGGGTAGCACATTCTATGTGGGACTACCTGCCTGTTCTCAATTAAACAACGTCACCACTACCGCAACCTATGACAGTGTTAGCATTCCTTCATGGAGAACCTCAAATAGCGAAAAACTTATTATGTCTAGACCAGAACCTCGATGGCATAAAAAAGCATGGATCGAACGGCATCAGAAATTTAACGAAAGAGCAAGAAAAGGCAACGTTGACCTCATTATGATTGGAGATTCAATTACGCATTGGTGGGACACGGCAGGAAAAGCTGTATGGGATAAGTATTACAAGAAACGCAACGCCCTTAATCTGGCCATTAGCGGAGACAGGACGGAGCATATTTTATGGAGACTGGAGAATGGAAACATTGAAGGAATCTCTCCGAAACTTGCCACTCTCATGATAGGCACAAATAATCACATGAGCAGTTCCCCTGAGTACACGGCCCGTGACATTCGACTCATCGTTCAAAAAATCCGGTCCAAACTTCCCCAAACAAAGATCCTTGTTCTAGCCATATTTCCTCGGGGAGGAAATGATGATGACACCGCCAGGCAAAAAAACATGGAAGTCAATCAGCTCATCGCTGACATTGGAAACAGCGACATGATCCATTATCTGAATATAAATAAAACATTTCTCAACAAACGAAGACTCCGAAATGATCTGATCCCTGATGGATCTCATCCCAATGAGAAAGGTTATTCAGCTTGGGCTCAAACCCTAGAACCTACAATTTCAAAACTAATGGGAGAGAATTAATATTTTGCTCATTAATATGATTATTAATGGTATATAATGAATACTATTATTCCGAATAGTGTTAATCAGCGAGGATACTTAACTGAAGAAGAGTTTAAAAGTTAAGTTTCTTAGGTCATATGAATAAATCTCATTTTGCAACCCTGTCACTCATCTCAATGGTAGGAGCATCTATCCTATTAGGATGGCTCATGCAAAGTAGCGCAAAACCAATCAAAGCATCGAATCTGAAAGCGAGCAGCCCTAAGCCTCCAGCCAAAATTGGATACCCTTCATTAATGAGCCCACACTCATCTCCGATTGCATTGCATCAGAACCGTTTATTCGTCGCAAATACCCCATCAGACACAGTTGACGTAATAAATACCAAGACCCGCAAAGTAGTTAGAAGGATAAGCGTTGGCGTAGATCCGGTAAGCATATCGGTAAGACCAGATGGAAAAGAAGTTTGGGTAGCAAATCATATTTCCGATTCTGTCAGCATCATTGATAATGATCGTGCAAGCTCTACATATCTAAAAGTCATCGCAACAGTTCAAGACTTTGGCCCAAATACATCCACTCGATTTGATGAACCTGTAGGGATCGCATTTGCAAACAATACAAAAGCTTACATTGCCCTTTCCTCTGAAAATAAAATCGCAATCATTGATGTCGCGACTCGTCAGATTAAAAAGCGTCTTGATATTACAGCTCAAGACCCACGCGCAATCACAGTCCGCGATGGTCGACTTTACGTAATTCCATTCGAATCAAATAACAAAACTCAACTCTCTGGAGGATACAAAATTGATGGTGAATTAGTGACCTTCAATGCCCATGAACATTCCATAGCCAATAATAACGTTTTGTCACTGGGACACGTAACTGACATCGTTAAACACCCTAGAGTTCCTGACAGAGATCTCTACGTTTTTGACACTAAAACTGACAAACTAATCAGAACTGTCGACACCCTCGGCACATTACTTTATGGACTCGCAGTAGATTCGAAAGGCAGTGTGTTCATAACTCAAACCGACGCTCGCAATGACATCAATGGTCGATCAGGGACAAAGAAGCACGGCCTAAAAGAATTAGAAAATCGCGCCTTTCTCAATCAAATTACAAAAGTACGCCTCAGTGGAGATGGATCAGAAAAACCAAGATTCATCAACCTCGAGCCATTGCCTCCAAAGCACCCTGAGCCAGGACAAGCTCTAGCAACTCCATTCGCAATACAAATCAGTGCCGACGATTCAACTCTGGTCGTAACTGCCGCGGGATCTGACAAGGTCTTTACCGTCGATACAAAGAGTGGAAACGTAATGGGCCAAGTCAAGGTTGAGTCAGCCCCAAGAGGAATTGCTCTTGAATCATCTTCAACAGGCAAGCTCTCTCAGGCATGGGTCCTCAATGCCGTAGCCAACTCAGTCTCACTTGTTGACGTGTCTGACCCTCACAATCTTTTAGTGAAAGCAAAAATTACTCTAGAGGATCCAACTCATCCAGCATTCAAAAAAGGTCGAATTGCTTTCAACAAAGCCTCTGCTTCAACAACAGAAACTTTTTCTTGTGCGAGTTGTCACCCGGATGGTCATACCGATCAACTCCTATGGGTTTTAAAAACTCCAATCGTTACTGGAGGAAATCAGATAATGCCACGCTCGACGATGCCTCTTCGCGGGCTAAGAGACACGGCCCCTTTCCACTGGGATGGAATCCCAGGAGATCCTTATGGCGGAAATAATAGCGCTCATATTCGTAGCCGAGTAAAACCCAACAGTAAAATTAACGAACCGGAAAGCACGACTCGGCACGTTGTTGATGGCAGTCTCGCTTCGACCATGAAAATGGTAGGGAACAACAAAAAGAACGATGAAGGCAAGGATGGACTATTGAGCAAAACAGAAAGGGACGACATGGCAAAGTTCCTCCTCAATATCACATATCCTCCTGCCCAGAGAAGGGCCTACACTAATGTGCTTTCCGAACAAGCAGAAGAAGGCTTTGAGCTTTTCCACATCAAAGGCGATGTCGGAGGAACTCCAGGCGGAAACCTTTGTGGCAATTGTCATCGGATGCCTTTCTGGGTAAGCACGAACACTCCAGGAACAGGAATGGACGCTCCGACCTGGCGTGGCGCATATGACCGTTTTTTGATCTTACCTCAGGGCCGCCTTAATATTATCGATTTTGATTTCTATCGTCGAGTAGCAGAAAGGGGCATCCCGGAGAGAAATGTTTGGCAATTTTCTTGGGGTGGCCGCCGAGCCTTTGATCCTGTCTGGGACATGGTCCTCGAAGGAAGCACTGGATTCTCTGGTTCTTTTGCACGCCAAGTCACACTAAATAAAAGCACCGCAAAAAACCAACTAACTAAAGATTTACTAAATGCCTTAGAAAATTCATCAAATGATGGCGGGATCGTTCTTCAAGTAGATGGAGTTTTCCTTAATGAAAACCGACCAACCACCATACAACTACAATACGATGCAATGTATCAGAGCGGCACGTACGTAGAGACACAAGGCGAACGAAGAGCAATTACTCGCAAGAAATTAACTGATCTAGCCTCTGAGAGCAAGTTCATCGGGACCTTTACAGGGAGGCACGGTAAAAGTGCGGATTATGATAATCCTCAGCCAGCCATTTGGACCCTAGGCCCCATTCACTCGCAAAGAGGCCGACAAAATTTCCCTGTCCTTTATAAGGAAAAGGAAAGCATGACTGTTAGCGGTCGCCACATCAAAGAAGGAGCGAACCTGATTGTCGACGGAAAGAAAGTTCCCGGATCTATTAGGAGAGAAAAGAATGAAACTATTATTATCGACCTGATCGATTTGCCAAGACCAGGGATTCACTTCTTACAAATCCAAAACCCAGAAGGATTGTTCAGTAACGATTTCATTTTCCATGTCGCCGAAGACCAAAACAAAGCGAATGAATTACAAAACTCCATCAATCCAAATCGCTTAGGTCCAGCGCTTGCGGCCGCAATTAAAAGAGGAGACCTTAAACAAACAAAAAAACTCATTGCAGATGGAGCCCAACTTAACGCAAGGATAAATGATGGCAGCACCCCACTCAGCACTGCTAGTTTTAATGGAAGATTAGAAATTGCTAAATATCTAATCCAGAAAGGTGCCCGGATCACACAAACTAATAGAGACGGAAACACCCCACTTCATGTTGCCGCATTCATGTGCCAAACAGAAATAACTAAATTGTTCCTAGAAAAAGGAGCTCATGTAAGAAAAAAGAATAATCGTGGAGAATCTGCGGTTGACGTCGTTTCATCGCCCTTGGATGAGGGCTTGGAAACATTCTATAGATCACTCATCAATAGTTCGGAAATTGATCTTACAATTGAACAGATCAAATTATTACGTCCTCAGATTTTAAAGGTACTTAGAAACAGAGAAGCCAAATCAGAGAATGGAATGATGAAAAAAGTTGTCACGAAAGGAAAGATAAGCTTAAATGTATATTACTAGGAGGACGCGGATATTATTTTTGAGAGATCGGAGGACCTAGAGAGTGTAACTCATGTAGGAGTCTGGGATAATAAAGGGGAATTAATCTGGAATGTTTCAGTCGGGAATCGTAATTTGGCGAGAATCCAGTATGGAAAGTTGCCAACAGTTGTTGAAAACGAGAAAACTTCCCCATCCCAAGTTTACCCGGAAAATGGAGTGCTCCCAAGAAATTTAATTCAGGGTGAAGAAATAACATTATATTTTTCATTTTCGAGCGATTCATTACTGTTTAAACCTAGTGTGAAGACCGAAAAATGGCAGATAAAAGTTGGAGAGAGCGACTAAGTTAGTCATATCAAATTAACGTTCATATCAAATTTAAATACTTAAATTTTGACTTTTGACTTTTGACTGTGAAGACCGGGGCGGTGTCGGGCCTCGCTGAGAATAAAACCCGGTAAATCTTCCTGATCTGCATTGAGAAGACCCGGTGATTTCCACGGTCCGGATACTCATTCAGGAAGAATTACTGCGCATTTTCTCTCTTCACCTTGAAAAGTTCTCCGTTGCCGGCCGAGAGCTTAAGATTGGAAACAACACGACCATCCTT
>JABGYE010000202.1:0-5627 GCA_018675395.1 Akkermansiaceae bacterium | reverse complement strand
CAGCGGTATTATGAGGTGACACCTTTTCAGCGAGGCGTCGCCGCGTTCGTTTATTTTGGTCTAATTCTTGCCCTAGGAGCCGGGATGCTGTCGGCGTTCGTTGAAAAGACAGCCTCCTGAACCAGAATTACTTACTTAGTCGCGGCTTTGAAGCTTTGCTAGTAAGTGCAAAATCTCAATGTATAGCCAGATTAACGTGACCATGAGTCCGAATGCCGCGAACCATTCCATGTATTTTGGGGCACCCATCTCAGCACCATTTTCGATGAAGTCGAAATCGAGGACTAAATTAAGTGAAGCAATGATGACGATGAAAACGCTTATCCCTATACTGAGTGGTGAAGAGTCGTGGAGAAATGTCATGTTCACACCGAATAGTCCAAGGACTATGCTCATAAGATAAAATAGAGCGATTCCGCCAGTCGCGGCGCAGACTCCCAATTTAAAGTTTTCCGTGGCCTTGATCAGGCCGCTCTTGTAAGCCGCGAGCAGAGCGAAGAGGATTCCGAACGTGAGTCCCGCCGCTTGTATGACAATGCCCTCAAACAATTGAGCGTACATAGCCGAAATCCCACCTATGAAGAGACCTTCCAATGCGGCATATAATGGAGCTGTGAAT
The DNA here is from genome assembly GCA_018675395.1 of Akkermansiaceae bacterium. Classification (GTDB taxonomy): domain Bacteria; phylum Verrucomicrobiota; class Verrucomicrobiia; order Verrucomicrobiales; family DEV007; genus EC70. The sequence goes on along the minus strand of JABGYE010000202.1, from coordinate 5,008 downwards.
GGTGCCCAGTTCTTTTTGAATATCGTTACAATGGCAACGATAAATCCACCAATTGCTCCACCCCACATATAAATTCCCGCGCCAGATTCTCCTGTCAGGACCATTTTCCAGGTAATTGAAGCGGCCAGGACCAGTACGAATAACATTATGGCCGTCTTATTTACTGCACCCATTAGCGTCATTCGGTTCTCTTCCGGATAGCTTAAGTTGCGGGCGAATGTATTATCGTTAAGTGCTGGGTTTCCTGATCTTATCATGGCTAATTTACATTTTAGATGATACAGAGCATTTTTCAACTAGGTTTGAAACCATTGCCAATGGCCGGGATTTCATTCCAATTTGTTGTGTATCGGGGAGTGCGCAGTTGCCTCTTCATGTCCCATTGTCGGTCAATTCCTTGAGCAGCTAGGAAAGTGGAGTTGGTGCCGTATGTGTTTTTTATAGATTCAAGCGCCTTCACCAATCGGTTCCTTTTTTCATTATGATGATCTCTAAATAATAGCCCTTGATCTTGATTTCTTGGTCGTAAGTTTAACAGCAGTACTCCAGCCTTCTTGTAAGAGTATCCTTTGCGGTAAATGGATCTGAGAAGTTCCTTAGCTGTACTAAGGATTCGGATTGGATCATCCGAAGGTTCGTCAAAACCGATGGTTCTTGAATTGGAATATTGTGGATTTTTGCTGAATCTGTTTGTCATGATGAAGACCTGTAATCCACAAGTAATGGATCCTTCTTTGCGAATCTTTTGAGTGGCTCTCACGGCATGATTTGCTATTGCTTCCTCAAGTTCTTCCAGATCAGTCACTGTTCGTCCAAAGGACCGGGAGCAGCACACGTTCTTTTTTGGTTCTGGGATCTGTTCGATGCTAATGCATTGTCGTCCTTGCAGTTCCTTTTGTGTTCGTTCGAGTTGAACGCTACCCACTTTTCTAATGATGGGGGCTGGAGCATTGACTAAGTCCAAGGCAGTGAGGATTTTAAGTCTTTTAAGTTTTTCTTCTATTCTTGTTCCGATTCCCCAAATATCTCTCACTTTGACCGAACTGATCAGGGAATTTTCCGATCCTTTAAGCATCAAGTATCCCGTATCTTGTTTCTTGGCCATCCGGTTAGCGACCTTAGCTAGTGTCTTCGTGGGGCCGATCCCGACAGATATGGGAATGCCTGTCCACTTGAGTACGGTTTTACGCATTTCTTCAGCGGTTCTTTCTGGGTTATGAATTTGCTCAAGGTTTAGGAAGGATTCGTCTATAGAATAGACCTCAGCTTCCGGTGTGAATCGCATGAGAATCGAAACGATCCGCTTGGACATGTCACCGTACAGTTCATAATTAGAAGAAAAGACACTGACTCGGTTTTTTTGGCATAGCCCTTTAATCTGATAATAGGGTGCCCCCATTTTGATTCCGAGTCTTTTTGCCTCATTGGACCGAGCAATTGCACAGCCGTCATTATTTGAAAGAACAATGACCGGACGTTCATTTAACCAAGGTCTAAAGACGCGCTCGCAGGAGACGTAGAAATTGTTACAGTCAGCTAATGCTATCACAGCTGATGGATGACATTAGTAACGATTCCCCAGATTCTGACATCATCATCTTCGTTGATTTTTATCGGTTTGTATTTGGGATTATCCGGAACGAGCTCGAATTGATTTTTTGAATGCAGATACCGTTTAACAGATAATTCACCATTGATTACGGCAATGATAACATTTCCATTCTTTGCTTCAGCGCTTCTATCAACAACGAGTAAGTCCCCATCATGAATGCCTGATCCGATCATGGAATCGCCCTTCGCCCTTACAAAGAACGTTGCTGCGGGTTCACGTATCAGGTGTTCGTTCAGGTCGAGAGATCCTTCGAGGTAATCATCTGCGGGTGAAGGGAATCCTGCCGAGACTCCGCAGGCAAAGATCGGTAGTGCGTATTCTTTGTTGTGAATGAAACGTAGAATTCGATCAGCCTGACTCGACGGTATTCGTATGGTCTTTGTGTCTTCACCGTACTGGCCGCCCTTTGGTCGCCCAGCTCCTTTCCTTTTTCCACCTCGTGGCATTTATTTGAATTCTGTAACAGAATTCAAATAAAGTCAAATTCGTTCTGTTTCTTGCGAGGAACAGCTACCGTTAACTCAGGACCATCATTCGAAACTTTATTTACCAGGTCTGAAACGGTTCGGTAAGTACAATCATCCCTGCCATTTTGCAAAATCTTAGGCAAGGAATGAACAGAAAATGAAGGATCTAGCCATTTTTGCCAGTGCTTCTCAGGTAAGATGACTGGCATCCGGTGATGAATGAATCGAATCGGTTCAGCGGCTTCAGTTGTGATGATGGTGTAGGACAAGAGGGGATTGCAATTATCCCTTTGCCAATTGTCCCAGATCCCAGCGAAGGCAAATGTAGACATATCAGGCAAGTGAATGTAATGAGGGACTTTATTTGTGCCGGTCATTTGCCATTCATAGTACCCGTCGGCAGGGATTAGACATCTTTGCTTGAAGAGCAGATCTTTGAATGATGGTTTTTCTGACAAAGTTTCTACCCGGGCGTTGATCGGTTTAATTTTCGGATTTGGATCCTTTGCCCAATTGGGGACCAGACCCCAGCGCATCGATGAAAGGGTCGTGATTTTTTTGTTCTTGGTGATTACTGGATTATCTTGTCCTGGAGAGACATTGTATTTAGATGGAATAGTTTCCAATTCCGTGGACAGCGTATCTTCGAACTTTTTCTTTGATACTTTTCCTGTCGAATATCTTCCGCACATGACTATAGGATCTTTAACTTGTAATGATTTGAGAGAAAATAAAATCGTTGCGGAAATGATGAATTTTTATGGTGAAACCTTAAATTTCATTCTGAAGTTTTTTCTCTGGCCGTTAACCACGATCGGTTCAGGCAGATGACGGAAATCTTTTCACAATAATCCCTTTTTCCGTTCTCGAATACGCACAGGATCTGGCCGTTCTTTTTTATTGCGACATCAGAGTATCCTGCGAGCCCCTCATTTAAGGTCCGGGAAGCGGCCCATGTTTTTCCGTCATCCTTGCTCAGGCGTAGAGTTAAATTTTTCCTGCTCCATAAATTGAATCCGCCTTCATGATGGACTGCCGGGTTCAGGAATAATATTTCATTTTCATTTAAACGTATGATGCTGGCCTGACAGGCTGGTCCAGGAAGTTCTTTTTCAGCTCTTGGGACGGACCAGGTCATTCCGGCATCATTACTTACAGAGATGGTCCGATAACCGAACGAATAAGAACTCGGACCTGACGCACGCATGTTCATTAGCAGAGAGCCATCTGACCTTTCCACGATGGTGCATTCGCCGGTACGGAAGTCTGAAACATAAGGAATGACACCTCCGGCTTTCCAGGTCTTGCCTGAATCATCTGAGAAGATAATGCACGACTGGCCTTGCCTTTTCCCATTCACTGTCCTGCCGACATAAGAAGGAGCAATGAGCCTTCCTTTCTTTGTGTGAATTCCGTGAACGGGGCCTGCACCGACATGTATGGGTGAACCTCCAAACTCCTTAAGAAAAGAATCTTTACTGTATTCTTTTGCCTTGGGCTCATCAGAGGATTTTACCAGAGGAGACCATGTGAGACCTTCATCGACGCTCTTTGTGTGAAAGAAGCATTCCCCACCTCCCCGAGTGAAGAGCAGATGTATGGTCTTGCCGTCATGTTCAATGATAGGGCATGGGTTACCTACTCTTATTGGATCATTTCCTCCCTCTTCATGAATTAGCTTATGTTTGGACCAGGTCCGGCCGCCATCCATACTTCTTGTCATGATAAGATCCACGTCACCATGGTCTCTGCGGCTAGTTTTCCGGCCCTCGCAAAAGAGGAGAACGGTTCCTTTAGCGGTGATGATCATCGTTGGGATCCTGTAGGTGTGGTACTCACCCTCGTTCCTCTTTAGGATATCTTTACGGAATATGATGTTTTCATCGCTCATGCATTGCAAGGGATGAGTTCCGAGAATAAGGAGCGTCAGGAAGAATATCGTAAATGGTTTAGGTGATTTCATCTGCTTCATTGTGATGCCGATTCAAGGCTATAGGAATCATTGATGTAAAAACAATTCTATTTCATTTTAAGTTATCAATTGCATTGTTCTATCCGAGAGTATTCCATAATAATAAAAATCTAAAATTAATGCTTAAATACATCTGCAAAATGCTTTGGATCTTAGCTATGGTTTCTATAGCGGAGTCCAAGAGTCCTAACGTTGTTCTGATAATGGCAGATGACCTTGGTTACCATGATCTTAGTTGCTATGGGCACAATAGCATTAAGACTCCTGTCATTGATCAGCTCGCAAAGGAAGGGGTTCGTCTGACCAGTTTTTATTCGGGTTCAACCATTTGCACGCCGTCTCGCATGGCGCTTCTGACTGGATCTTATCCTAGTCGTCTAGGTTGGAGTAAAGGAGTTATTGGTTATATCATGAAGAAGGGTCAGGGAATGAGTCAAGGGGCTCTAACTATGGCGGAAATTTTTAAGGAACAAGGTTACAGGACGGGCATATTCGGCAAGTGGCACTTGGGAGATGAGTCTCAATTTCTTCCTCATCAGCAAGGATTCGAAGAATCTTTTTACATAAATAAGAGCAATAATCAGACCAAAAAGCTTTGGCGACGGGATGAGATTGCTAAGGATCCTTTTGATAATCGTCGACTCACTGAAGAATTCACCAATGAGGCGGTGTCTTTTATTAAAACCCATAAAAATAATCCATTCTTTCTTTATGTTCCGTATTCCGCACCGCATTTTCCTGTTGAAGCTCACCCCGATTGGAAAGGCAAGTCCGAGTACGGCTCGTATGGTGATGTTGTTGAGGAGATGGATTCTAGGATTGGGAAAATACTTCATACATTGAAGGCCGAGGGAATAGAAAAGAATACCATTGTCGTGTTCCTTTCGGACAATGGTCCTGAGCCGTTGACAAAGGAATCAAAGGCGGCGCCGTTGAGAGGAAAAAAATGGAGTGCCT
>JABGYE010000197.1:0-42898 GCA_018675395.1 Akkermansiaceae bacterium | reverse complement strand
GGCAATCGATAATTTTGAGGTCCGATCATATCAATCTGCCCAGTTTAATCTAATTTCCCAAGGTTCGGTTTGGCTTTATCTCGACGATGGTAGTGATCAGGGCCTCGATTGGATAGATGAAGATTATGATGACAGTGACTGGGAAAGCGGCACCGGAAAATTTGGTTATGGAGATGATAACGAGTCGACTCTGATTAGTTTTGGGGATGATGTTGACGATAAGTACGTAACGACCTATTTTCGGCATAGTTTTGAGGTGGAAGACACTCAGCGATTTGAAGAACTGTTGATTGGTCTTCTGAGAGATGATGGTGCTGCAGTTTACATTAACGGTACCGAAGTGGCCAGATCGAACCTAGAGGATGGAGCTGGCTTCCAAGATTTTGCACTTGATTTTGCTGGTGGGGATGATGAAAATAATTACTTTGAATTCCCTGTAGATACATCTGTTCTCGTTCCCGGAGAAAATCTGATAGCAGTGGAAGTTCATCAGAACAGTGGCTCTAGTTCTGATCTTGGTTTTGATTTGCGTCTTGTCGGAACCCTCTCTCGAGCTTCTGCTATTTTGGGAAATGATATTGATGTGGATACAGATTCCTTACAGGTGAGCCTTCTGAGTCCTCCGGATAATGGAAAGTTGCAATTACAGAGTGATGGAAGTTTTACTTATGTTCCCAACGTTAACTTCGAGGGTAGCGATAGTTTTGAATATAGAGTCACGGATGGTGAGTTTGAGGATTCGGGAAAGGTATTTATTACCGTGGATCCTGGTCCGAATGACCTTCCAATTGTCGAAGGGGAGGAATATGAGGCAAATGAGGACACACCTTTAATCATTGATGTGGGGTCAGGTGTTCTAGAAAATGATTATGATCCTGATGGGGTAGAGATCACGGCAGTCATTGCGTCGTCGCCTGAGAACGGCACTGTTGAATTATCTGATGACGGAAGTTTTACCTATTCTCCTGATGAGAATTATTATGGAAAAGATCAATTCACATATCATGTCGCCGATGCATTCGGGAAAGCTCCTCCTGCAGTTGTTGTTATCAATGTCATTCAAGTTAATGATGCGCCGATAGCCAAAGATGACTATTATTTGACGGCTCCGGGAACTGAACTGGGAGTTAGTGTCCAAGGATTGCTCAATAATGATATCGATCCGGACGGAGACACTCTTCAGAGTGAAATCTTAACCGAACCGGGATCAGGAACTATTAATTTTCAAGGCAATGGTAATTTCACTTATGTTCCTATTCCTGAATTTTCAGGTCAGGTCAGTTTCACTTATCGTGTCACTGATGGAGAAATCTCTTCTGATCCGGCAACAGTTACTATAGATATTAATGCTTCGCCAGTGGCTAAAGTGAACCGTTATGTGATTTATGAGGATGGTGTACTTTCTAGAACAGAAGAATTTGGTGTCATTGCAAGAAGTTCTGATCCTGAAGGGGATCCTCTTTCTGCTAATGTGGTTCAGGCACCAATTCATGGTTCCTTGTCTCTAATGTCTGATGGTAGTTTCACTTATACTCCTGATGTGGATTTTAGCGGACTCGATTTTTTTACATATTCGGTAAGTGATGGTTATCAGGAATCTTCTCCTGTGCAGACTCAGATATACGTCATCCAAGTAGACGATGCTCCAATCGCAAAGGACGATGAGTATTTTGTTCTGATTGGCCAGTCAGTGAATGTGTCTGCTGATAATGGTGTTCTTGTTAATGATAAGGACGTTGAAGGAAATCTGGCTCAGGCAGTTTTAGTGGATTATTCCGGAGAGGGAAATTTAGTTTTAAATGAGGACGGTTCTTTTGAATACACGCCAATCGAGACATTTGCGGGTAAAGAATATTTTACTTACCAGTCTTTAGCGAATGGCAAGAAATCAAATGTGGCAACTGTCGAATTAAAGGTTGGCGGACCGGATAATACCGTTCTTATCACGGAAATAATGTATCATTCGGTCTCAGGTAACCCGGCCGAGGAATATATTGAAATTCACAATATAGGCTCTGGTCCTGTTCCGCTTCAGGGATGGCAAATAACTAGCGGTATCGGCTATGAATTTCCTGCGATTAATATTTTACCTGGAGAATATTTGGTTGTAGCCGCTGATCCGCAGATTTTTTCCGATACCTGGGGTCAAGAAGTTAACGTAATTGGTCCATGGTCCGGTCAGTTGAGTGATAGGGGTGAGAGAATTCGGATCAAAGATGCTTTAGGTGAGGAAGTCGACGATGTTACTTATTCTGATCAAGGAGACTGGGCGTCTCGTCGTGCTGAAGATGATGATCGGATTCTTAATGGTGAAAGTGGTTGGAAGTGGACTAGTCGGGTAGACGGAGGAGGAGCATCTTTGGAACTGGTTAATCTGGACGTTTCCAACAAGCATGGACAGAACTGGGAACCTAGCCAATCACCTACTCCTGGAAAACAAAATTCGGTTTTTTCCACTGACGCTGCGCCACTGATCCTTAACGTTAAACATGCTCCAGCCATTCCTCGAAGCGGAGACACGGTGACCATAAGTGCCGATATTAAAGATAACGGAAATGAGAATATTACAACCATATTGAATTGGCGGGTATCGGCCCTTGATCCTGATGAGTTTATTCAGGCTCGGATGAGGGATGATGGTAAGAATGGTGATGAAGAATCTGGGGACGGTATCTTTACTGCTCAGGTTCCTGCGCAGGATGACGGTACCGTAGTTGAATTTTATATAAGGGCCAATGATGATCAATCTGAACGTGGATGGCCTGAAGCTAGTGGAGAAGAAGGACAGCAGCAGGCAAACGCCTTATTTCAGTTTGATGATGAGCGTTATGATGGTAATCAGCCAATCTACAGACTCGTTATGTCAGTCATAGAGGATCGGGATTTTAGGTTTCGAAACTTTAACAGTGGCAGTGATGCTCAGAAGAATGCAACGCTAATTGCTAAGCAGGGTCAGGACTATGACATTAGATATCAGTGCGGAGTAAGGGTCCGAGGAGCTGGTAGTAGAACTAGAAATCCACGCAACAACCGGCTAAATATACCACGCGATAACCCATGGAATGGCGTGACTAAGATTAATCTCAATAGTCAGTTCATTTACCTTCAATTCCTTGGTTCCAGATTAGCCAGTCTTTCCGGGATCGAAGCCGCTGATGCAAAACCTGTCCAATTTCGTTATAATGGAGTTAATCGTGCAACAGATAATGATAATAACCGGCGTTACGGATCTTACCTCCACATAGAGGCAATAGACGGTGATTGGGCCGACATTCATTATCCTCTAGACTCGGCAGGTAATTTGTATTCGAAGGGACGTCCTGATGTGAAATGGGATATCCGATCAACAAATAATGGTTTAGCTGACAGGGGAGCTTATATTAGGGACGGATGGTCGAAAGGTTCCAATGAATCAACCGATGACTGGGAAGACCTGCACCAGTTTATGATTACCATGAACGGCGCATCTGGTTCTGGATATCTTGAGCAGATTTCGGGAATGGTGGACGTTAAACAGTGGTCGCGTTGGTTTGCCTTTATGACTATCATTTTGAGTCGTGAAACGAATTTGTCTAATGGTACTGATGATGATTACAAGCTTTACAGAGGAATAAAAGATCCACGTATCAAACTCGTTCCGCATGACTTTGATACAATTTTCGGGCTAGGAGACACCGATACGGATGCAGATGATTCAATATTCCCGGCGATCACTAATTTTGCTGGTCAAACAATCCCGCAACTGAATCGTTTCTTTAGTGATCCTGTAATTTTGCGTCAATACTATTCTGATCTTAAAGATCTTCTTAATACTGTATTTGAGAAGAGCAGATTTGATGCGCTAGTATCCAATTCGCTTGATTGGCTTCCCTCTGATTCAGATGTGTCCGATGACGTGATTGGTTTTATGGACGAGCGCCGTGCTTACATACTTAATCAAATTCCAAGTGAATTTACAGTTAGCAGTAACCTTCCCAGTTCTGATGGTTTTTCTAGAACTGAAGAGGCTGGCATCACTGGTCTTGAGGGTGCTTTTGATTCGTCACAAATTGCTGAAATTAAAGTCAACGGTATGTCTGTTCCTTTGAACGTGAGGAATGGAACTTGGGACGGGGATCAGGCGGAATCTGAGGTAATCTTTTCTGCAGGTGCGGAATGGTCCTATCTTGATGATGGTTCAGACCAAGGAGTTTTATGGCGCGAACAAGATTTTGATGATTCTTTGTGGGCACTGGGACAGGGTGAATTCGGATACGGTGATCGTGGAGAGGATACGGCAGTCAGTTATGGGGGTGATGATGAGAATAAGCACATAACAACTTATTTCAGAAAAGACTTTGAAGTAACTAACGCTGATGCCTTTTCAAGTTTAAATCTTAGACTCGTCTACGACGATGGTGCGGCGGTGTATCTAAATGGAATCGAGATTGTCCGACAGAACCTCGAACCTGATGCTTTATACACTTCTCTGGCAACCGACACCGTGCGAAATGCGGGATTTGAAAGTTATAATGTCCCGGTCGGAGCATTAAAAAGTGGTTCAAATACAATTGCTGTTGAAATTCATCAGAGGAGTCCCAGTAGTCGAGACATTAGTTTTAATGCGGAATTATTGGGTCTTGGTGCTGTTCCTCTCATGGTGCCTGGAATTAATCTGGTTAAGATAGAGTCATTTGATGCTGATGGATCTATTATTGATTCGAGTCAGGTCAATATATGGTATGACGATGGTAGTGTTACTGAAGTTGTTTCAATAGATAAAGATACTATCTGGATATTGGAAGGTGGTCCTTATTTGATTAATGAGGATCTGGAAGTTCCGGTCGATGTTACATTGCAGATAGATCCGGGAGTCACTGTTTATTTTGCTGAGGGAAGAAGAATGACAGTCAAGGGAAGGTTAGTCGCGGAAGGTAATGATAAAATGCCGATTGTATTTACTAATGATCCCGGATCAGATGGTGGTTGGGATGGTATTTATTTTGAGAGTACCAAGGAGGAGAGCAGAATGATATACATACTTCAGGACGGTGCTGATAGCGGGGATCAGTCCATCAGTATTTCAGAATCTAGAGTCCACCTTGAAAATGTTGAATGGGCAGGGACCGACAAAACTATTCTAGAACTAAGTAATCCTCAGATTGATGTTTTGCGGTGTGATTTTCCTTCGACTTCAGGACAAGAGGTCATACATGGAGAGGGCCTTGGGAATGAGGGTTATTTCAATCTCAAAGAAAATATTTTCCGAACCTCTTCTGGGTATAATGATATTATTGATTTTTCGGGCGGGAGGAGACCAGGATCGATCATTTATGTTGTTGATAATGTTTTCTTAGGTAGCGCGGATGATTGCCTAGATTTGGATGGAGTTGATGCTCATATTGAAGGGAATTATTTTTTCAATGTACACAAAGATGACCCTGATCGTCAGAGTAGTGCGAATGCGGTTGCTGCTGACAATGATTCTCACCTGACTGTCGTACGTAATTTATTTTATGATGTTGATCATGCTATTCTTCTCAAGAATGCAAGTGATGCTGTCTTTGAAAATAATACGGTAGTGGGTGCAGTTGTTGCAGCCATTAGTTTTGATGAGCCTTTAGTTGGTGAGGGTGTTCCTGGGGATTTTATTTCCATCAAGGGTAATATTTTTTATAATAACGGTACTCTTTTTGCATACCAGTTCTCCTCTGAGGACGGCGAAGAGGATCCTCTAATCGAAGCTGACATGAACCTGCTTCCTGAAGAGTTCCTTGAGCTTGGCATTGGTAATATTTCAGGTGACCCGATGTTTATTGATCAAAGCGCTAGTGATTTTTCCATTAGTCGTGGTTCACCGGTGACCGGCAAAGGAATTAATGGATCTGATATGGGACATAATGTGTTTGCAGGTGCAATCGTTGCCGGGGAACCGCCTTCACTGACTAGAAAGACAGAAGTCACCCTAAGGATCCATGTCCCGGGCATTTCTGGCATTGAAGGGGAAAGTAACTTTAGTGGCGAATATCGGTGGAGGATTGATGGTAATGAATGGTCAGATCCTACTTCTGTTTCTGAACCCATTCAACTCTCAGACCTTTCAGATGGAACTCATTATGTGGAAGTTGTAGGTAGGGACTCGGCAGGGAATTGGCAGGCCGAACCGACCCGTTCACGGTCATGGAATGTTGATAAAAAATTATCTAGGCTTCTTATTAGTGAGGTCCTTGCTGACAATGGTGATGTATTTAATCATGAAGAAACTTTTCCTGATTATATTGAGCTTTGGAATGATAGTGGCACACCCCGTTTCGTTTCTGGAATGGTGATTTCTGAGAGCAAGGAGATCAGTGATGGTTGGAAAATTCCTACAGGGACAGTGATTCCGCCTGGAGAGTTCCTGTTAATTTATGCCAATGATGCTGACGGTACGAGTGGACTTCATACTGGCTTTGCTCTGGACCGTGACGGTGATTCTTTATATCTCTTTGAATCGACGGAGAACGGAGGAGAATTAGTCGATAATGTACGGTTTGGATCTCAGTTGAGGGGAAGATCCATTTCACGGACTGGCCCAGATCAGCAATTTGCTTTGACTTTACCTACTCCAGGCGCAAAGAACGATGGCCCCTTGCCGGTCAGAGAACAGAAAGATCTGGTCATTAACGAATGGTTGGCGAGTAATGGTGTGGTTTTTGATAATGATTTTATAGAGATATATAATCCAAGTAATTTCCCGGTTTCCATTGGTGGGATGACCATCACTGATGATCCTAATAATATTCCTGATCTATACAGGGTCAGTGATCTTAGTTTTATAGATTCACAAGGTTATGTTAAGTTCATTGCTGATAGTGATTCTAATCAGGGCCCTTCTCACTTAAACTTTGGCCTTTCCAAACTGAATGATCAAATTGGTTTGTTTGATGATCAAGGAAATGAAATTGATCGGATTGGTTTTGTTAATGCTGAGGATGATGTTTCAATTGGTCGTTCCGTAGAGGGTGAAAGATTATTATCTTCATTTCCTTTGCCGACTCCCGGATATTCGAATGATACAGACCTTACCGAAGAGATCCTAATTATTGAAGGTCTGAGAGTAACTGAGATAATGTATAATCCATTGTCAGGACCAGAAGGTGAGTACATTAAACTTCAGAACATTGGAGAAGTTACTCTGCGCCTTAATGATGTGAGGTTCGAGGAAGGTGTGAGATTTGCATTTCCGGATGCTCTTCTTGAACCAGGACAATCAGCATATGTGGTCAGTAACATTGAAACTTTTACTTCTGAACGTGGAGAAAACCTCAATGTCTTGGGCGAATATGAAGGAAAGCTAGACAATGGTGGTGAAAGATTACGGTTGGAGATTGACTCCATTTCAGCAGGCATTCTCGATTTTGAATATGAGGATGAGTGGTATCCAGAAACTGATGGTACTGGTTCTTCATTGGTTATGATTGATGATTCAGTTTCCCCGTTGGAATGGGGTCTGAAGGAGAATTGGAACGCCTCGGTTGTTGCTCCTTCCGGAAGTTATTCAGAATGGGTTAAGTCTTCATTTGGGCAGGAATTCACAGGTCAGACGGGTAAGGATGATGATCCAGACAAGGATGGAATAGCCAACTTGTTGGAATTTGTCTTCGTCTTGGATCCTACAAAAGCTGATCCAGACTTCTCAATGCCGAAACTTTCGAGAGAATCTGGTGATTTGCTTCTTACCTACACAGTGACCAAATTTCTTGATGATGTTGAAATAAAAGTTCAGGTGTCATATGATCTAATTGAATGGAATGACGCTGGAGAAAGCGTGTCTGTTGATATGATTGCTGAGGATGAAACGATTCGCACATACGAGGCAAAGTTAGATGGCGCCATTACTGATGGTTCTCTGAAACGGTTTATGCGTCTTCATGTTGAATAACATCAATTTTGTACATTAATTAAATAAAATGGTGATTAAAAACATATTAGTACTTTTTATTTTTTTGGCTGAACTTTCTTTAGCTGATCAATCTAATGTCAATAAATCTGAGCCGAAATTTCGTTCTATCATTGGCAATTTTAGCTTTGAAGAAGGGCAAGGTGATACTGCGGATGATTGGGCTTTTACTAGTAGACAACCTCCGATAAGGGCAGGTTCTGATGCGCATACAGGTTCTCATAGTGCGTATATTAATCTTCAAAATGAAGGAAAAACTCCCAGCGAAGCTCATATCATTAAAACAATAGATGGAAAACTAATTGGCGGACTAAACTACGAGCTTTCCTTTTTTGTGAAGCAAATTAAACCGGGAACAGGTGGTTACATTCAACAGTATGTTGTTGAGTGGTGGGATGAGGGCCAACAAGTGGTTAAGGGTACTGGATTTAAGCAATTTAGCAGCAAGATAGGTGAGTGGGAGGAAATTGTAGTGCCGGATCTTGATATTCCAGAAAATGTGCGCTCTGTAAAATTACTCTTTCGCTTTGTCACTGGTGCTATTGAGGGAGGTGGTGGTGAAGCATTTATCGATGATATTAAATTCATTGCTGATGATAGCAGTGAAGCATTAGTCGTCTCGATTGAGCGTAAAGTTGAGCTTGCTCAATTTGTTGTAGCATTAAGTTTAATTGATAGTTTCCTTCTGAAGTATCCAAATGATCCTAAGGTTGACGAGATAAAGTCTCTTAGAGGTAGAGTAAATAAGTTTCAACAATTAGAGGATTCTTCTGAATAAAGATTTCAGTAACGAATCTTTAGGGAGTCATTTTCCCATGAAAGAAATTTAGCCAAATTTTTTGGAGAGAATTTCTTTACGATATTCAAAGATTTTATTTAGTTTCTTTTTTACAAATAAACCGTGAGCTATGTCGCCTAGTAAATAAAATGGCAACGCATAATTTACTTCATCTGTTATTAATGTCCCGCTCTCAGTTGACTCAAATCTATGACAATGGTGCCAGAACTTGTATGGACCGCCCCTTTGTTCATCAATGAACTGGGACTGAAATGTGACGGCCTTGATTTCTGTGACCCATGTCTGCCATATCATAGGGGCAATCCTTATCTTGTAAGTAATGACCTGGCCCTCATGCATTGGGGCAGGCGTCCCGGAAGTGATACGAAAGTCAAGACCCGGTGGGGTAATTGAATTGAGATTCTCTGGGTTTGAGAAAAATTCCCATGCTTTTTCGAGTGTGATAGGAATTTCCTGAGATTGACGAAATGTATATATTTTCAAGTCTATTTGATGGAGTTTGTCGTTAGATACAGAAGTATGAATAACTATAACGATAATTATCCAAGAAAGGTTTTAATTACTGGAGCAAGTAGTGGCATTGGTATGGAGATTGCCAAAATTTTAGTGAAGAAAGGACATTCTGTTTTTGTGACTGGTAGGGATAATGATAAATTAAATAATTTTCAAGGAGTGAAGGGTTCAAAGGCAGGGGATTTAACTTCGAGTGTTTTTGTGTCAGATCTTGTCGGTGAGTGCTCTTCAGATCTTGGAGGATTAGATTCTGTTATTCATTGTGCAGGGATGGGACTAATAAAAAAAATACAAGATACTACTGATCAAGAATTTGTGAAAATCACTAACACAAATTTGCGAGCTACTTTTCTTCTTGCTAAAGAAACTTTGGACAAAATGAGTGAAGAAGGGGGTGGGCGGTTTCTTTTCATTCCCGGAATACTTGGAAAAGTGCCAATGGCCAAAGCATCTGCGTACTGCGCGAGTAAGTTTGGAGCTATCGGCTTACTAAAGTCACTGGACCTCGAGTATCGGAGCAAAGGAATACAATTTTCATTTTTTTATATGGGTGGTGTTAATACTGCTTTTTGGGATGACTTGGATATGAAAGTGATTCCAGAAAAGATGATACCTGTTGATCACGTTGCGTCTGTGGTTGCGAGTGCACTTCTTGCTCCTAATCACCTAGTCACTAGTGAAATCACAGTGCAACCTCAGTCACACCAATTATAATTTTCGAGCAATTATGAAATTAATTTGTCATTATTTCAGACTTCACATTAAATATCATTCCTGATAATTTTCCTGAATGATTAGATTCCTTTTAAGTTTTACCGTATTTATTTCTTTTTCTTATACTGTATTTTCAAAAGAATATTACGAGCTTCGTACTTATAAGCTGAATTCACCTGAGAAAGCGGCGGCTTTTGATAAGATGATGGCGGCAGCGGTTCCGCTCTTGGCTACAACTGAATTAAAATCAATTGGTGTATTCAAGGCAAGAGGTGATAAATCAGGGGACAAAAATTGGAGATATGTTCTCAAATCATGTTCTTCTCTTGATGGTATAGCGGAATCCAGTTCAGCACTTGCTAATGAAGGATTTCTTGAGCAGGCCCGTGATTATTTGAGCTACGCAAAATCTGATCCTTCATTCAGTAGAATTTCTATTTCTACATTTGTTGCATTCGATGGTTTTCCAGAGTTAATCAGTCCCCAAAAAGATAAAGGAGGGAAGCGGTATTTTGAGCTGCGGACCTATGAGAGTCATAATGAATTAAAGGCATACATGAAGGTGAAAATGTTCAATGATGGTGAACTTGATATTTTTGCCGATGTTGGTCTGAATGGGGTCTTTTTTGGTAGGGCATTGTCCGGAGAAAATTTACCCAATCTTACATATATGCTTGTATACGATGGTGAAGATCAGAAAAAATCAGCATGGAGCTCTTTTATTAAGTCTCCAGCCTGGGAAGCAATGAAATCCGAAGAAATGTATAAAGATACTGTCTCCAAGATCATTTCAACGTTCCTTGTCCCGACGGTCTATTCACAGATCCGGTAAGCCTATTTATTCTTTAATCGATCCAATAGTCCCCTGTACCTTTGACGGGTATCAATATTTTTTATTGCCATGGCTGCGGCTTTTTTTTGGCCGACAAGAACGACAGTTTGGCTTCCCCTCGTAATTGCTGTGTAGAGAAGATTTCTCTGGAGTAAAACGAAGTGTTGGGTGCTGACCGGTATGACAACACATGGGAATTCACTTCCCTGCGACTTATGTACAGTGATTGCGAATGCAGGCGCGATCTCATCAAGTTCCCCAGGTTCATAAGAAACGATTCGGTTTCCACTAAAACGTATTGTAACTCTTCCAGGGTCAGTCGATATTTCGATTATTTTACCAATGTCACCGTTCAGGGTTTCTTTTTCGTAATTATTTCTTATTTGTATGACCTTGTCACCGGTGCGGTATCGCGCACCGAAACGCTCGATTTCAAAAGTTGATTCGGTAGTCGGGTTAATGGCATCTTGTAGATTTCTATTGAGGTTTTGAGTGCCTAGACTTCCCCGGTGCATTGGGGTAATGACTTGTATTTCATCAACTGAATCGAATCCTAGTCTTTGAGGAATTTGATTGCGAACCAGTTCAATAATACGGTCCGATGTTTGTTCGGGATCCTCGCATTTAACAAAGAAAAAATCCGAATTGGGGTTCACGATATTTTTGTCAGCTAATTCTATTGGAATATGGCCGTCATTTATCTCATGCGCTGCTCCAATGATTCTACTTTCGGAAGATTGCCTAAAAATTGCAGTGAGTCTGGCTACAGGTATTTTATCAGATTTTATAAAATCCGAAAGGATGCTGCCCGGACCAACTGATGGGAGCTGATCCACATCACCTACTAAAATAAGATGTGCATTTTCTGGTAATGCCCGTAGAAAAGCATCCATGAGAGGCAGATCAATCATCGATGCTTCGTCCACAATAAAAAGATCACCACTTAACGGATTTTTTTCATCGTGAGCGAAACTTCCTTTTGATCTTTGGAACTCAAGTAGTCTGTGTATTGTTGATGCTTTGAGCCCGGTACTTTCTGACATTCTTTTTGCAGCACGACCAGTGGGTGCGCAGAGGACCGTCTTAACTTTCTTTGCCAATAATATAAGAAGTAGGCTTTTTAGGATTGTGGTTTTACCTACTCCGGGACCTCCAGTGATTATTAGTAATCGTTGGACTAGTGCTTCTTCGACTGCCTTCCTTTGCCCTTCAGCTAATGAGTATCCAATTTTATTTTCGCACCAATCAATCGCTTTAGAAGTTTCAATCTTAGGATGACTTGAGGCCTTTGAAATGAGGCCAATCATTCTTTTCGTAACTTCCTTTTCTGCTTTAAGGAGGTTTGGTGGAAATATTAGTGAAGCGCCTGTGACATCATCTCTTTCTGCTTTTCTTTTCGTGATAAGATTTTCCAGACAAGACTCAATTTGCTTTTGTTGAACGCCTAAGAGATCAGAAGATGATTCGATGAGTTCGTTTTCAGGCAATGCGCAATGGCCGTTATCTGTTGCGCTTTTAAGCGCGTATTCTATGCCAGCTTCAATTCTTGATTCTGCATCAGGATCCACCCCTAGCTTGGCAGCGATTGAATCGGCCGTCTTAAACCCTACGCCATGAAGGTCATTCGAAAGGCGATATGGATTTCTGCGTAATTGATGAATACTTTCATCTCCGTAGGTCTTGTATATTCGAACGGCTCGAGCAGTACTGATTCCATGCTGATGCAAAAAGACCATAATTTGTCGGACGGATTTCTGCTTCTCCCATGAGCTCTTAATTTCTTTACGCCGTTTAGGGCCTATCCCTTCAACTTCTTCTAATTGCTTGGACCTATTATCAATAATGTTAAATACTTCTGGACCAAACTTATCTACGAGCTTTTTAGCATAAGTTGGTCCGATGCCATCTATTAGGCCGCTTCCAAGGTAACGTTCGATTCCAGTAAGATTTCCTGGTTCAGAGGTGGTGATTTCATCTGCTTTGAATTGATCCCCATACTGTTCATTTTTTATCCATTGCCCTTTAGAGGCAATTTGTTCTCCGGCATTGGGTGCAGCGCAATTCCCTACGACGGTCACAATTTTACCTTTTTTATTAGGTTTGACCCTGAGAACGCAGTAACCGTTTTCTTCGTTATGAAATGTGACACGCTCGATGGTGCCGCTGAGTGTGTTTTCTTGCACTATATTATGAGTTTGCCTGAGCTCCTTAATAAGTGGTAGCGTTTTCTATAGAGATTTGATTTGAATACCAGCAAAAAGCAATTTTTATCAAAAAAATGTTAAGATTTGTCCTTCCACTAACGTATTTTTATTAAACAATAAAATGAACATGAGACTGACTACATTATTAATTACAATTATTTTAAGTATAGTTACTACATCTATGGGTCAGGAAGATGATCCTTTGGGCCTTTCTTCTAGTACTGTTTTAAAGAAAATATATTCTCAGTATGGGCAATATTTTGCGGATAAGATCGTTGAGTTGCGTGGAGTTAAGGGGCAGAGCCAGCCAAGAGAATGGAAGATTGTTGTGCATGACGAACGGAGTCAAAGGAGACTGAGAACTGTAGTTGTATCTGGAGATAGGATAAGGGATGAAGGTGAAACCTTAGATTATTACCCGGATAATTTACCTATTGGTTTTGCATCTTCTGCAAAAATCAAAATTGATTCTGTGAAGGCTTTTAACATACTCATTAAAGAAGCTCGAGCGGCTAGAATTGGTTTTAATTACGTAGATTATAAATTGCGCAGCCTCGAGTTTGGAGACGAGCCTGTCTGGGTATTATCTGCAATGAGCACAAAGGGTATATTACTGGGTCAGGTGATCTTGTCTGCTTTTGATGCGAATGTTTTTAGGACAGTATGGTATTATAGGGGATCAAAAGGTTATGTTAAGATTGTTGATTCAGCGTTAGATGGGCTGAAAAAAACGGAACCATTAGAGGACATTGATCCCAACACTGAACCAAAACTATTGGAACAGCCACAAAGGCGAAACCCTATTCCAAAACCACCTCTTAATCCTCTTGATCCTGGAACAGAGGAGGCTGAGATTCGGCCCGTTCAGTCCAATTAATATTGGTAATTTTACTGTTTTCAGATTACATAGAATAATCTTATAGATAGTTATTTTCTGTGTTTAAAGATGTAATAAAGGGGATCAATTCCATTGTAAATCGCCTCGCTTTAGCGATTGTGATTATCATTGTTTTTGCGATTTTTATTTCACCCATTTTTTCTAGCCGTAAAAAAGTTAAACGGGTAAAGGATGAAATGATTAAGATTGCCAAGGCCTTGGAATCATACTATGCGGAAAAAAATGAGTGGCCATCATCGGGGCCAACTTCAGTAGCTGTTGCACTGAAGGAGTCGGTGAATACTAAAGACCCTTGGGGAACTGAGTATCGTTATTTCTTTTCAAATGATGGGTACTCTATTCAATCTGCGGGGCCAGATAAGGTATTTGCAGAAGGACACAAATCAGGAAAGGATGACCAGTGGTACTCAAAGTCGTTACGGTCTAGACGCTAAATTTTCTAATCGTAGACTAATTCATTAAGTTCTTGTTCATTCATAGAATTTATATTTTCGGTTTTTTAAACTAAATATAATGTTTTCTGTGCTTTACTACGTGAAATGAGTTTGGTGTCAAAGGCGGGTGCTACTTTTATTTTGTTGGCATGTTTTTGGCCCGAGTCATCCTTGTCAGGGCCAATTAATATACAGTTTAGACATGTTATTTCAGGGAGGCCCTTGCTCTTGGATTCTTTACGTTATCCCAAATCCGGCAATGAAATCTTTTCTGTGAAGCGTTTGAGCTATCTACTTAGCGATGTTTCTTTTCAGAAAGAGGACGGGACTTGGATCGGGCCAGTTGCTGATGTGGCATGGATAGATGCAGGTAAGCGACGCGTGATTTTTTCAGTAAATGATTTACCAAAGGGGAAATACCGATCTATGAGGTTTGTATTGGGTCTGGATTCTAAAAGAAATAATTTTGATTTTGGTTCTGTCCATCCTGACCACCCTCTTAATCCATCCCTTAATAAACTGCATTGGAGTTGGCAAGGAGGTTATGTTTTCTTGGCCCTTGAAGGGCACTATCGATTGTCCGGAAAAAGACGAGGTTATTCTTTGCACTTTGCTCGTAGCGCTAATCGTAAATTTATTAATGTCCCATTAAAAATTAACCACGGACCAGCTACTGGGATCATTCTTGATTTTGATCTAACTTCGCTCCTGTCTACTCCGAGACCGATTATTTTTAGCAAAGATGGTGAGTCAACGCATTCCAGAAAAGGTGACCCCTTGGTTGATTCTATTGCTAAGAATTTGGCAGGAGCATTTCGATTGCGCGATGTCTTTTATCCAAATAAAATCAATGAGCCGGAAGTAGAAAAGAAAGAACCTCTTCATTTTCCAGATTCAGCTGAACCGTTCCCTTTCAGAATGGCTGCAACCTTCCCTGTTCCCAAATTACCTACTGACAATCCACTAATTAAAAGCCGAGTACGGCTAGGAGAAAGACTTTTTTCAGATAAGAGACTGTCTCGTGATTCTAGTATTTCATGTTCTTCATGTCATCAAAAGGACAGGGCATTTACCGATGGTTTGTCGTTA
The DNA here is from genome assembly GCA_018675395.1 of Akkermansiaceae bacterium. Classification (GTDB taxonomy): domain Bacteria; phylum Verrucomicrobiota; class Verrucomicrobiia; order Verrucomicrobiales; family DEV007; genus EC70. The sequence goes on along the minus strand of JABGYE010000197.1, from coordinate 27,494 downwards.
AGTGTTGGAATTGAAGGCAGGAAAGGGAAGAGAAATTCAATGCCTCTTTTCAACCTTGCATGGAAGGAAAAGTTTTTCTGGGACGGTAGATCCCCTTCTCTTAGGGATCAGGTTATTATGCCTATTTCCAGCCATGCGGAGTTTGATAATTCAGTGGAAAAGGCAGTCATCAATTTATCAGGAGATAGTTCTTATGTGACTCTTTTTAAGAAGGCCTTTACAGGTCCAGGCATTACCTCTGAAAAGATTGCTCTAGCATTGGAAAATTATTTATTAACTTTGACGTCATTTGATTCTAAATTCGATCGTGCCATGGCCGGTCAGATTGAATTAAACGACAAGGAAAAAAGAGGCTTTGAATTATTCATGACCGAATATGAACCTAGGACCGGTAGGTTTGGAGCAGATTGTTTTCATTGCCATGGCGGGCCCTTATTTTCAGATCATGATTTCCATAATAATGGATTAAAATTAAAAAGTGAAGACAGTGGTATGAAGGGACTCTTTTCGACTCCTTCTCTTCGTAATGTTGAACTGACTGCTCCTTACATGCACGACGGGAGGTTTACCACTCTTGAGGAAGTTGTATCACATTATAATTCTGCGATGCATCGCACTGATTCACTCGACCCTAATCTGGCCAAGCATCCTGCTCTAGGGCTGCGCCTTGCCAAGTCAGATGAACAAGCGCTTGTGGCATTTCTCAAAACTTTGACTGATCCAAAATATAAGGATCTTCCTTGATCTGTACGATCAGGGATAAGGAACATTCATAAATTACATCATTACCACATAATCTATTTAATGATTTAATTAGCCTATGATGCAAAAAATATTTATTATTATTGTTTTTATTTCAATCTCATTAAAAGAGCTATCCATGGCGAGCGATTGGCCTCGTTTTAGAGGAGCCAATGGTCAGGGCATCAGTTCAGAGGCAGTGACAGTTAAGTGGTCAGCAAAAAATAATATAAAATGGCAATGTAAGCTTCCTGGTCCTGGAAGTTCGAGCCCTGTAATTTCAAAAGGGAAAATATTTGTTACTTGTTTTAGTGGTGTGAATGAAAGTCAACAGGACACATCTAAGCTTTTTAGACATGTTTTATGCATTGATCAAAAAGACGGTTCGATTATTTGGGAAAATAAGATTGCAGCCACTCTACCAGAAGATCCTTACCGGGGGTTTTTAACTGAGCACGGCTATGCTTCCAATACACCCGTCATTGATGATGGTAGGCTATTTGCTTATTTGGGGAAGAGTGGCATTCATGCATATGATCTTAATGGTAAAAAACTTTGGTCTAAAAATTTAGGGACTGGATCCACGCGTCGCAAGTGGGGTTCAGCTGCGAGTCCGATTGTTGTGGGTGATAATCTTGTTGTCAGCGCAGCTGAAGAATCATTGGCAGTTTATGGGCTGGACCCGAAGACGGGTAAGCAAAATTGGATATCAGAAGGTGATAGTTTGGAAATGGCGTATGCGACACCTGTTTTGATGACTTCCAAGGAAGGTAGGACTGATTTAGTTTTGCCGGTCCCTGGTGAGATCTGGGGAATGAATCCTGAATCTGGAAAGCTCAGATGGTATGCTCTAACGAACATTACCGGAAACATTTCACCAAGCCCCGTTATTGGTAATGGAACGGTGTATGTGTTTGGAGGTTATCCTAGCCTTCGTCGATGTGCTGTAAAAATTAATGGAGCCACAGGCGAAGTTTCTGAAAAAGCAACGCTCTGGGAGGATAAACAATCTACCTATGTTCCTACTCCGGTACTGGTTGATGAACAATTATATTGGGCCAGTGATACGGGATATGCTTGTTGTGCTGATGCGAAGTCTGGAAACATGTTGTTTAGGGAGCGTTTGGATGCTAGAGGCAAAGGCTCTAGAGGTAAACCTTTCTATGCAGGAGCGGTAGCTGCAGGTGGTAAGATTTATACAGTTAGCCGATGGGGAGGCACTTTTGTTTTTTCAGCAAAGCCCGATTTTGAGTTGTTGGCTCATAACAGAATTGAAGGGGATGATAGCCAGTTCCATGGAACGCCGGCAATTAGTAATGGCCAGCTATTTCTGCGTTCTGATAAATTCCTTTATTGTATTTCTGAATAAAAATACAATTAAAGAGCGGGACGTATTACCTCAGTACCGGTTTTTCTGGTTTACCATTCGTGGTTAGTATGTGTACTTCATGGGCAGAAACTTTCGGATCAATGTACTCCCAGACAATTTTCTTATTTTGAGTGATTTCAAATATTTTTGCTTTTTTACCGTCCCTTTGTCCGTAACTACAAATGATAGTGTTTCCATTGCTTAGTCTTTGTCCTCCGCATGGATCATGGAAAAAGTCATTGACGTGGCTGTTATCGCACCGCCATGCGACTTTGCCTTCCGAATTGAATTCTACAGTCTTATTGCCGTTTGTTAGGTTAACGAGTAAATTTTTATTGGGCAAAAGGATAGCAGTGAATGGCCAGTTACGAGCTTTCTTCCCGCCTAATTCTTCAAGGTCTGTTTTTATTTCCCGAACTATTTTTCCTTCTGGTGAGTACTCTTTTACTTTAAAGGCGAGTAGATGAGGGACTATATAATTTCCATTTGGTAATTTTCTAGCCATTCTAGTCTGCATGTGATTATTTTTTGTTTCGGGGATTAATGGTAAATTCACTTCTATTTTACCGTCCCCATTGATTTCAAGTAGTCTCGGAATGGGACCTCTTTCGACCACTAAAGTGTTGCCGTTAGGTAATCTATTGACGGTTCCCAGCTCCTTGTTACGAGAATCCATCTTATATGACCAAATAATTTCAGTGCTATTTTTTTTATATTCTCGGGCCTCGTTATTAATCGATAAGAGGATATTCCCATTTTCTAACACCATACCATCACGAGCATATCCTGGAGCTTTCCAAATGACGGCATTGTCTTCACTAATGAGTGCAGTAAATTTACCAGACACTAGAAATGAGTGTCGTATCCCTGTCTCACTAATTTGTTTACCTTGAGCTGAGGATTTATATTGTGAGGCTAGTAAGGCAAAAAGAAAAATGATATAGATTTGATTCATAACAATAGGTATCTAGATACAATTAAGTCTATCAAGGCAATGGTAAATTTATTCTAATTAATATTTTGCTGAATTATCACCTATTGGATAATCTAAATTTATTCTTCTTATGACCAAGGTACATACTGCCCAGTTTTCTATTTCAACAAGAGGTAAGGGAACTTATGAAATAACAGAAGATATTTCTTCTATTGTTCATGAAAGTGGGATCAATGAAGGTGCGGTCACTATATTTGTTCAGCATACCAGTTGTTCTTTGATTGTTATGGAAAATGCCGATTCTTCTGCTCGGACTGATTTACATGCATTCTTTGAGAAGCTGGTTCCCGAGGATACGCCATATTTTGTGCATACTTATGAAGGAGGGGATGATATGCCATCGCACATTCGAATGTGTTTAACCGACGTAGATAAGAATGTTCCTATCATTGATGGGAGAATGACTCTAGGAACTTGGCAGGGATTATTTGTTTTCGAGCATCGGAACGCTCCACACACAAGAAAAATTAGTGTTTCGGTTTGTGGTGAATAGTTTTAATTATAAATAACTTATTGCAGGTTAAGAAAGACTGACTGGAAATTTTTCTTATATCCGTTTAACTTTTATCATGGATTTAACTCGAACTGCTTTTGGAACTTGGAGTGGTGGGCGCTTCATGCATTTTGGTGAAGCTCTCAGTGATGAGCGATTTTTGAAACTTATTCAATTAGCGTACGATTCCGGAATACGTACTTTTATTACCTCAGATGTTTATGGAGTAGGAAGAGCCGATCAGATGTTGGGTAAGGCCTTAGAAGGAATTGCCCGTGAAGAATATTGTTTAGTAGGGATGCTTGGGCATGATATTTATGAGGGTAAACGTGAAGGTTCGCGCGGTTATCCTCGGTTCAGTGATCCAGCCCTTAGACCACGGTCCGAATATTCTTCTTATCTAAAGATGGCTGCAGAGAAATCGTTGGAACGGTGTCAGGCCGATAAGTTTGACCTTGTAATGTTACATAATCCGGATGAACGGGGATATGCAGATCAGTCGGTCTGGGATGCCATGTCTGATCTGAAAGTGTCTGGATTAACGGATAGACTTGGCATTGCTCCTGGTCCGGCGAATGGTTTTACTCTCGATCTTATTCATAACTTTGAACAATTCGGACAAGTCCTTGATTGGGCGATGGTGATACTCAACCCTTTAGAACCTTGGCCCGGAAGATTGTGTCTTGAAGCGGCTCAAAAAGCTAACATTAATGTTCTTACAAGGGTCGTTGATTATGGTGGTGTTTTCCATGGGACAATGAAATCGGATCATGTGTTCCGTGAAGGAGATCATCGAGCGTATCGGCCCGAAGGCTGGGTAGAGTCAGGCCTTGAAAGAGTTGAAAAAATGAGACCTATTTTAGATAAGTATGGCCTAAGTGAAATTCAATTTGCGAGCCTCTGGAACCTTGCTCATACTCCGGTAAAGAGTGTCGTGCCAACTTTTATTCAGGAGGCCGGAGAAGACGCTCTACTCATAGAAGAACTAGTTCGTGATTTCGCTTCTATGCCTCTCGAGAACCCATTGACTCTGGAAGAGGTCGAAGAAATAGCGGGGATCGGTGACAATACTGGATGCATGGTATTGAAGGGTGCAAGTAAACGTCATGAGGAGAGCTTGCGTCCTGATGAATGGCCAATGAGACCAGATCTTATGGAAATCGCAGGCCGCTATGGCCTTGGCGATGACTGGTGATGAGGTCTCTCATCATATGAGTTTTTTTGAATGAGCCGATTATCGACAGAGGACTATCAGCCTCCTGTTGCTACAATTAAAGAGCATATCCATATGGATCATGGGGCCAAGCGTCCGGATCTTTATTTTTGGTTGAGGGATAGATCTAATGATGAAGTACTTAATTATCTTAAGGAGGAGAATAATTATACAGAGTCCATAATGGCTGAGACGGAGTCATTTCAAAAGACTCTATTCGGAGAAATTAAGGGACGGATAAAACAGGACGATTCTACTTATCCAGTGCGTTGGAAGAATTATTATTACTACACTCGATACGATTCGGATTCAGATTATGCCAGGTATTACAGGAAGCATATTGCTTCTGAGGAGTCCCAAGAAGAGTTAACTTTTGATGTGCCTGAAATGGCAAGGGGACAAGATTATTTTGATTTCGATGAGGGCGATGTTAGTCCGAACGAAAGGCTCATTATTTTCAGTACTGACATTACTGGAAGAGGCCTGAGAACATTGCAGGTAAAAGATTTAAATAGTGGTGAAATTTTAATTGATAATATAGCCAACGTTGAAGGTGGCCATGCTTGGGCAGCAGATAACAAAACTTTTTTTTACACTAAGCAGGACCCTGAAACATTACGTGATTATCAAATTTGGCGTCATCACTTGGGGCACCCAGTCGAAGAAGACGTGCTTATCCATGAAGAGCGTGATGAGACTTTTAGTTGTTATGTGTACAGTAGCCGATCAGAGAAATTCATTGTGATTGGTTCTAGCCAGACTCTATGTGATGAATACCGTATTTTGCTAGCCATTGATCCAGAAGGTGATTTCAAATTGTTGCATCCGCGTTCACGTGGCCTTGAATATGATTTAGAACATTACGGAGACAGGTTCTACTTACGTACTAATTATGAGGCACCTAATTTTCGATTAATGTGGGTTCCTGAAGAGTGTACTTCTATAAGTAATTGGAAAGAATTATTAGCTGAACGTAAAGGAGTTTATGTTAATGATTTTGAAGTATTTGATAATTATTTTGTAACTGAGGAGCGGGAAAATGGACTCGTAAAAATTCGAATCCATGAAACTACAAGCGGAGAAAATTATGAAATCGAATTAGAGTCGCCTGCCTATTCGGCTTGGATTGATACGAATCTCGACCCTAAAACAGAATGGCTTCGCTATGGATATAGTTCACTCCAAGATCCTGAAGGCCTTTATGAGTTTAACATGCATTCAAGGGAGAAAAGATTACTTAAAAGTGAAGAGATTATAGGAGATTATGATTCTACTTTATATACAACCGAACGTCATTTTGTGACAGTGAGGGATGGTGCTCGGGTTCCGGTTTCAATTATATATAGGAATGACTTTTTCAAGAAAGATGGAACATCTCCAATGTTGTTGTATGCGTATGGGGCTTATGGGTTAAACTCTGATGCTTCTTTTAGAAGTAGCCGCCTGAGTCTTCTTGATCGGGGTTTTGTTTATGCAATAGCCCATGTCCGCGGAGGGCAGGAACTTGGCAGAAATTGGTACGATGATGGAAGATTGTTAAATAAGAAGAATTCTTTCAATGACTTTATTGACTGTGCGGAATTTTTTGTTTCAGAGAAATACACATCGCCTGACCGTTTATGTGCAAGTGGAGCTAGTGCTGGAGGACTTTTGATGGGCGTTATAGCAAATGAAAAGCCCAAATTATTTGCTGCGATTATTGCTGATGTGCCTTGGGTTGATTGTGTTACAACGATGCTGGATCCAACAATTCCTTTGACTACCAGTGAGTATGATGAATGGGGAAACCCTAACGATAAGAAATTTTTTGATTATATTTTGAGCTATTCTCCATATGATAACGTGAAGCAGGCAGAGTATCCTGCGATGCTTGTCATGGCTGGGTTAAATGACTCTCAAGTCCAGTGCTGGGAGCCTGCTAAGTGGGTCGCGCTCTTGAGGACCAAGAAAATTGGTAATAAGCCATTGATGTTAAAAATCAATATGGAATCAGGGCACAGTGGTTCATCCGCAAGGCATGAGAAGTATAAGGAAATTGCTTTTGAGTATGCTTTTTTACTTCGAGTAGTTGGCCATTGATTGTATTGTTATTCTGATCTTCACCTACTAATTCATACTTAGCATGAAAATAACAAGAATAATAAATTGCCATCTAGTATTTATTTCTAGTCTTTTGACGTCCCAGCTCATAACGAATGGAGACGAATCTAAGGAGCCTTTGAAAGTATTTATTTTCGCAGGTCAATCGAACATGGTTGGTTCAGATTCTAACATTAAGGACATCCAAAGATTCCCTCCCTTCATTGGTTTAGAAAATTCTCAAAATAACATCAAATTTTCATATTCAATAGGCCGTGAGAAAAAGTTTGAATCAAATGGTTGGCAATCCCTAAGCCCTGTCAATAACGTTGTGGGACCCGAATTGAGTTTTGCTAAAAGGGTTTCAGCTCAACTCAAATCCCCTATTGCTATTATAAAGTGCGCTGCAGGAGGAACTCATCTTGGTGGTGATTGGAATCCTGAAGATCCGATCGGATTCAAAATGTATCCATTGTCACTTGGACTGATTAAAGCCGCATTGGCTGACCTCGATCGTCAGAAAATTAAATATCAACTCGAAGGTTTTATGTGGCATCAAGGTGAGAATGATATGTTTAACGAGGATTACATGAAGAATTATGGGGAAAATCTAAAGAAATTTTTAGCAAAGTGGAGGCAAGATCTTGGAGCTCCTAAGCTTAAATTCTTTATCGGAGAATTATGTACCAAAACGATCTGGGGAATGGATCTGCGTCCGCGAATGTACGCTATCAGTAAGGGACAGAGAGAAGTTACTGATGCAGATCCGCTTGCTGAATATGTGCCCACGTCTCATGTCGGTGTTGAGATTGGAGGAGGAGTTGGATTGCATTATCATTATGGCACCCTTGGCCAACTTGAACATGGGGTTAATTATGCAGAAGCTTATTTAAAGTCCATTGGTATGGATAATCCGGTTTCTAGGCCCCTTAAAAAGTGGCCCTATAAGATAGGAGAACCGATAAAGTTATTTGTTCTTGCAGGGCACCGGAACATGGAGGGTGAGCGTGCCTTTGTTCAGGAGTTACGAGAAATTAAGGACAAAGCATTCCTTTCATCTGATAACCCAAAGATTGCATATAAATATAGTTTGGGAGGGGCTTACCGTAAATCAAATGAATGGGAACCACTAGGATTGACAGGTTATTATGATAGTTTCGGGCCAGAAATAAGTTTTGGTTCATATCTCCAAAAAAGATCTATCAATAACATCGCGATTGCTAAATTCACGCATAGTGGTTCGCAGATTATTGACTGGACTCCTGAGGGAAGTTTAGCAAAGTCACGCAACTTATATGATTTATTTATTTCGTTTGTGAAAGACGCCATTCAGGATCTAAATGATAAAGGTCATGAAGTTTTGCTTGAAGGTATCTTTTATCATCTTGGTGAAAATGACATGTCATTCTCTCCTCATCGTAATAATGCGGCCAAGTGGTTGAATTCCATAATAAAAAATAGCCGTGACGATTTAAAAATGCCGTCCCTCAAATGGTATTTGAGTCAACAGCCTCCGACAGATCATAAGAGTGTGAATGGTATTGATGTAATTTCAAAAATTGAAAAATTGGCGGATTCAGATAATTCTATTTTCCATTTAAAGGATTTTGATCTTATTCCGCAGGAAAAGAAGCTTGTGATATCAACTGCAGGGATAATTCAGTTGGGAGAATTTATTGCGAACAATTATCTTAAAAACCGCAAATAAATTCATTAAATTCTTTGATGAATTATTAGGACGTAACCTCCTTAACCTTCGAGGGACGTCACGGGTAGGAGTGTCATTTTTATAAGCGCGTTGAGATGTATATATATACGGAGTAAGGAAAAAACACTAAAAGTACCAAGCCCCGTGAGTAGGGCTAGTCTTTTTCACGTCAAGCAATGAGTTCGTTAATGACTTGTCCGCCAAACTGTGAAAGCTGTTTGTAGCGTCCTCCATGGAAATAGGTCAATTTGTTATCGTTCAGACCGAGCAAATGCAGAAGTGTCACGTGCAGGTCGCGGATTGGGTGAATTACTTCAGAAGCTTTGGCCCCTATTTCATCAGTTCCTCCAACGATGGTTCCTTTTTTGATTCCTCCTCCTGCCAAAATCATTGTCATTGCATCAATGTTATGACCTCGTCCCAGAGCATATACACCACCTCTCCTATTGTTATCAGGTGTCCGTCCAAATTCACCAGTCCATAATACTAAGGTAGAGTCAAGCATGCCCCTTCTTTTCAAATCTTTAATGAGAGCAGCCATCGGTTTGTCGACGCTTCTTATGCGAGAGGAGTGCCCTCGTTCGAGATAGTCGTGGCTGTCCCATCCACCTGAAAAAATTTGGACAAATCGCACACCTTTTTCTACGAGCCTTCGTGCCATTAGGCACTGGCGACCGAATGAGGCAGTGTGATTATCATTCATCCCATATTCCTCACGAATGGATTCAGGTTCACCTTCTAAATCGATTACGTCTGGAACTTCCATTTGCATTCTATAAGCTAGTTCATAACTTTGAATGCGAGCATCAAGGCTATTATGATGTGGATGCTTTTCAGCATGGCGACGATTCATGAAAGCCAATTCGTCCAAGGATTGTCTTTGGTGTTTTCTAGTTTTGTGAGTAGGAGATTGGAGATCGAGAATGGGAGAGCCTTTTGGGCGCAAACGCGTGCCTTGGTAATGAGCAGGAAGGAAACCACTGCTCCAGTTCCTTGCTCCACCTTGAGGAAGCGCGAGTTCACTCATGACGACGTAACCCGGTAAGTTTTGATTTATTGAACCTAGACCATAGTTGACCCAAGAACCAATGGCCGGATCACCACCTAATCGGCTACCAGTATTCATATGAAAGAGGGCTTCGGGATGGTTGAGAGATTCTGCCTGGCATCCTCGATAATTACACAGTTCATCAGCTATTTCAGGGTCTGCCAGATGCACCCATTGGTCACTCATGTCCAGACCGGAATTCCCTACTTTTCTAGAGCTAAAAGGGCTGCCGACATAAAAACGATATCCTGTTGCGAGGCCTGATTTGCTTTTTGATTCCATTTTATGCAAGTCGTTAAGTTGCGGTTTAGGATCAAAGGTGTCGACCTGACTCGGGCCTCCTTCCATGAATAGCATGATCACTGCCTTTGCCTTTGCATTGTGCATTGGCTTTTTTAGTGCGAGCGAGCCTCCTGCGTCTTTTGCTAAAAGATCAGTCATTGCTAGGGCTCCAATTGAAGACCCTAGACCGTAGAGATGTTCACGCCGATTCAGGTATTGCATTTTTGGGTAGGAGAAAATTTACTAGTATTAATAGATGTAAATGAATTCGTTAGTGTTAAATAATAACAAGCAAAGATCCGCTAAGGTTCTAGTGTCGGCACTCACATCGGATGGTTTTTTGTCAGATGTGTATCTTTCAAAATTCGGCAGAATCTCTTCATATTTAAAAGGTTTCCCACTCAATTCCTCGACTAGGGAACGGGTGATTTTAGTTGGGTAAGTAATTTTATCTGGTTGGTGATTTTTGTGATATTTGCGCATCTTCATGACGTATTTTTCGAGACGTTCTTGCTCTTTTTTTTCTGGTACGCGACCGAATGTTAATTGGACGGCACGTTTTACTTGTAAAGGAACCGTCTCCATTTCTTTTTCAATACGAAGAGCCAGAGCGATTGATCTGTCACTCATGGTATCACTATTCATCAGAGAGAATGCTTGAGGGATTACTGATTGACTGACTCTTTCTTCGCATGAATCATTAGAGTTAGGTTGGTTGAAAATTTCGAGAAAAGGATCAGCTTGCCCGCGGACCCGGTAAGCATAAAGAGTCCTGCGATTCCGTTCTTTTGGCGTTTTCGATGGTTGATGTGCAGGAGCAATAGAGAACTGGATCATCCGAGGCTCTAGTGCCACTTCCATATTAATTTCTGGCATGATTGGTATCCCTCCAACTAAAGGATTAAGTTCTCCAGTTATCTTTAAAAGACTGTCTCTGATTTGTTCTGCTGTGAGTCGGTGCGGCAAATGATAAGCAAATAAATTATTTTCAGGGTCCTTCGTTTGCAGTTCCTTGAATAGAGGATGTGAACTTGATTGCATGTAGGTTTTAGAAAGCATTATCATTTTGTGTAAACGCTTGAATTTCCATCCATTTTCAACGAAATCTTTTGCTAACCAGTCCAACAGTTCTGGATGAGTTGGCTTCTGACCTTTGGCTCCTAAATTGTTTGGATTTCCTGCGATAGCTTTTCCAAAATGATGCTGCCAGATACGATTCACAATGGATCTGGCTGTGAGCGGGTTCTTCGGATTTGCAATCCATTTAGCAAAGGCTAACCGGCGACCTTGCAGATCATTTTTAACTAGGTAAGGAGTATCGTTATCATCAGAGACAGACACGCTAGTAGCACTTAATACACCGGGACTTACCTTTTCACCAGGTGCTTGCAGTGAGCCTCCCATATAAATTTTGCTATCAGGGATCCAATTCCCATTGGTTTTTTTGATCCTTAATTTTCTAGCATTTAAGGATACGGGATCTTGACCATTGTAAACACTTTGAGCCAGAGGTTCGTACCGCTCTAGGCGACGCCCCCAGATCCATGAATCCTGTTCTCTAACTTTTAAACGGCCTTGGTCAATATGATTGAGACCTACATGACGAGGAGGCTTTTTGTTGTCAGGTAACTTTTTTCGTTCGTTATGAGGAACGTAATCTGTGCCTGCCTTTACAAACCAATTTCTTGCAGCTTGTTCACGTTTTTCCACCAGATCTTTTGTTTTTTGTTTTGCATAATCTAGCATTGTTTGGACGAGTTTTTTTTCCTGAGAAAATCTTGCAAGGTTTTCTTCTTCCATGAATGGCGCATTCCTTTCTGCCATCTGTGTTCCCGCAAACACTGAATACATCCGGTAATAGTCGCGGGTAGGGACGGGATCAAATTTATGATCGTGGCATTTAACGCAGCGCATAGTAAGACTCAAAAAGGTCTGCCCAACTGAGTTGACCACATCATCTATAAATATCTGGCGGGCTTCCGGTACTTTAACCATTGCTGGATCCCATGGTCCCATGCGGAGGAAACTTGTCGCAATAAGTAACTCCGAATTACGATGATCTTTGGATTGCAGTTGCCACAATTCATCTCCGGCAATTTGCTCAACGATAAATTCATTGTACGCCTTATCGTTATTAAATGAACGCACCACATAATCACGGTATCGCCACGCATTAGAACGCTCATAGTCATTAGAGTATCCTCCGGTATCAGAGTAACGCGTTACGTCCAGCCAGTGTTGGCCCCAATGCTCACCATAATGTGGACTTTCAAGTAATTTATCAATCAAGTCTTCCCATGCATTCAATTTGTCTTTTCCCCATTTAATTCTGAACTGATAAATTTCATATGGTGAAGGAGGCAGTCCTGTGAGGTTGTAATATGCACGTTTTACTAGGACGCGAAAATTTGCTTCGGGGGCAGGAGGAAAATCATTTTTTTTAAGTTTCCGTTTAATAAAAAAGTCTATTGGATTCTTTTCCGTTTTTGGTATGGGTTCTTTTTGGATTTCTTGAAATGCCCAAATGTCATTTTCTTGGTATCGACGATATGTCCAATCCTCTGAGAGTCCGCCGCTAGTTTTGACAAGTATACCATCTTCCGTAATTAATTCTTTTCTGTCCTTAGCAATATATTTTTCCTGTGTAGTTTTGTCTGGCCAGTGTGCACCTGTTTTGATCCATGTCTTGATGTCTTCGATTTGTTCCTTGCTTAACTTATCATTTTCCTTGGGTGGCATAGCGGGCCAATCGTCTTCATGGTCCCTGGTGCTAGCTAGATACAAGGGGCTTAACATTGGATTGCCTGATTGAATGGAAGATGCTCCACTTTCTCCTCCTCTCATAAGTCCTTCATGGGAAGTGAGGTCGAGTTCACCCTTTATTTTTTCCCCATCTTCTCCATGGCAAGCAAAACATTTGCTACTAAGAATATTGCGGATTTTCAGAGAAAACAGACGCCCGCTTTTTTCTTGTTCTGAGGCGGCGACTTTTCCTATGGCAGTGCAATGAAATACAAGCAGTCCCGAAATAATGAAGTGTAGTTTCAATGGTAATACTACTACTATAATAGTAGATCATATCTAATTTTTAGTATGCTATTTTTTTGAATCTGCTCTCTACGATTAGATTACAAAGGTAAGGAATGATTAGATCCCTTGTTCTGATGGACGTAACTGAATATCTCCAATTTCCACGTGCGAAGGAGCTTCAATGATATGAGTTACCGATTCAGCAACATTAATCGGATCGAGCATATGAATTTCATTTTTCAGTTTTTTCAGCTTTTCTTCATCTCCTTTAAAATAGAGATTAAGTAAGGGTGTATCCACAAAGCCTGGCGAGATCATTGCTACACGTGTTTTATTATTGGATGCTTTAAGTTCGAACCTTAATGCTTCGGTTACTGCTTTAACTGCAAATTTGGTCGCCGCATAAAATCCTCCGCTCGGAGGTACCCTGTGACCAGACATGCTAGATAAATTTATAATATGCCCTCCTTTATCGGGGTCGAACTTTTTTAGAGCGAATTGGCAACATAGGGTGAGGGCTAAAACATTTACGTTTAAGAGTTCACGAAAGTTCGATAAATCTCCATTTATTATCGGTGCCTTCGGGGCAACTCCAGCACTATTTATTAAGATATCAATTTGTTCACCTGCTTCGCTGAAAAGTTTTTCGATTTGGTTAGCATCATTGAGGTCTGCAACGATGAAGCGTCCATTAATCGATTCGGCTAGACTTTGAATTCTCTGTTCATTGCGACCACTTGCAATGACTGAATATCCGCGCTCAGCTAATGCTCTAGCACAGGCAGTCCCGATGCCGCTCGATGCTCCGGTAATTAATACTATTTTATTTTTTAAGCTCATATTTTTTAGGCCTCGGAAAGAGTTTAATATGTTTATCATAGACTCTTTGTAATTCTTCGATTGGAGTCTGATGATCGTCGACGCGTAGATCGCGGAATCTGTCGTTATTTCCACCGTATCCCCAATTTTCCTTTACTACTAAAAGGGAAGCTGACTGGCGGCCTCGCTTATCACCTCCCGCTAATTGACCAGCCTTGAGTGCATTTATTAATCGTTGCGCGAGGGGTGCTTTCCCATTGCTTTGAATGAATGATTTAGCCATCTCAGATATGACATTTTCATTGGCCAGAATATTACCTTGAATAGTGAAATTTTCCCCACTGATGCCCCCGGCCCATTTCATACATTTTTTTCCGGTGAAATTTGCTGTGTTACCATTCGAAGCCAAGACTCCGACTTGGCGGAATGCCTTAGCTGTGTCATCTCGTGTTAATAATGCAATGACTTGTTCTGGCGATTTGCCTTTTTTTAATAATTCCAATCCCTTCTGCCCATAGCTGACATTGGCAAAGGATTGAGTGGCGATGGCTCCGATCCCAGCCCGCGCCCAAGGCACAACAGCTCCAACCGCGACGATCTTACTTTGCACTGCTACACCTAATTCTTCAGTATCTGGATCGCTACCAACGATGGAGAATGTGGCTACCGGTGAAGATTCAAAATGACAACTAAGAAGTATTGAGATTGATAAATGGAGAATCAGAATGGCCATAAATTAAGAGTTACCCTTTTATAATAAATATTCTATATGAGACTAATAATTTGGAAAGCATTGGTTCGTGGGCTATTTTTATACTCTAATGCCTAATACTTTTGGTCATAGCTTTCGAATTACTACTTTTGGGGAATCTCATGGTGGGGGTGTTGGAGTGGTTGTTGATGGATGTCCTCCAGGCATTGAAATTTCAGAAGAAGAGATCCAACTTGAACTGGATCGTCGCCGTCCTGGACAAAGTGAGATTGTAACTCCTAGGGATGAGGAGGACCGTTGCGAAATTCTTTCAGGTACATTTGAAGGTAAGACTTTAGGAACTCCCATATCTGTCCTTGTTCGAAATAAGGATGCGAGGTCCGAGTCATATTCTGAGATGGTTCATAAGTACCGCCCCTCTCACGCTGACTTCACCTATGATTCGAAATATGGTTTAAGGAATTGGCAGGGAGGGGGCAGAGCCTCTGCCCGAGAAACTATCGGTCGCGTTGCTGCTGGAGCGATTGCTAACAAAGTTATGCGTGGGCAATTCAGTGAGAAATTTGATATTGTCGCACACGTGTCGGTGGTTCAGGACATCATTGCAGATGCGAATCTTACGGATCTGAGTCGTTCAGATGTAGAATCTAATATTGTGAGGTGTGGAGATTCTGCAGCTGCAGAAACAATGATCGAACGAATTAAAGAAGCTAGATCCAATGGTAATTCATTGGGAGGAATAATCGAATGTGTTGTACGGGGAGTGCCTGCTGGTCTCGGTGATCCAGTATTTGACAAACTAGAGGCTGACCTTGCAAAGGCGATGATGAGTTTGCCTGCTACAAAAGGATTTGAGATTGGTTCGGGCTTTGATGGAGTGCGTATGACAGGCAAGGAACATAATGATGCTTTTTATATGGATGAAGGCCGTGTTAGAACAAAATCCAATCGTTCAGGCGGTATTCAGGGCGGTATAAGTAATGGTGAACATGTTGTGTTCAGAGTGGCATTTAAGCCCACTGCCACCATTATGACTGAGCAGGAAACGGTCAATTCTTCAGGAGAAGAAACGACACTCAAAGGACGAGGCAGACATGATCCTTGTGTTTTGCCGAGAGCCGTTCCGATGGTCGAAGCGATGGCTGCATTAGTTATGTGTGATCACGCTCTTCGACAACGAGGGCAACGAGGGCAATGCGGTGATGGATGAATCAACTGATCCTGTTTTCTTGCATACTTGATAATTACTAAAGATAAATGGAATCCGATCTTTTTAATGGAGCTTTGCCTTTCCCGATTAATTTTACTACTTTATCTGTAGCTCTTGTTATTTTGATTGCTGTGATCGCTTTTTTGCGTGGAGTCATTGGTATGTTTGTTGGTTTGGGATGTATGATGATTGGGGTTTATTGCGCGTATGCCATTTATCCTCGTTTACCTGGATGGTTATCTCATGTGATAGATAACCCTTCTCCATTATTAATTTTTTCGCTTACTCTAGGTTCTGCATTTTGTGTTTATTTATTTTTGCGATTACTCGCTGGGGCCTTTGTTTTGAGTCCATTCAGAAAAGAAGAAAAGAAAAGGATTCTTCGAGGGCCTATAGGTATGGTCTTAAGCTTGATCCCTGCAACTGCTCTCATATTTGTTTTGGGAGTGGCATTATGGACTGCCGGAACGCTTTTTTCTGTAGAACATACCAAAGAAGGTGTGTCTGTTCAGCCTGGATCAAATGCGGCCCAAAGGCCTTTTTGGGCTCGGTGGAATTATGCTTTAGAAAGGGATTGGATAGGGAAGATCATTGGTAAAATTGATCCCCTTTCTGCGCGCGCTAAGGGTGCAATATCAAATTTTCTGGTCACTTTGAAGGATGATTCTGCTGGAGGAGAATTATCCAAACATCCTAAGATTTCAAGAGTACTCAGGACACCTGGGCTCCGAGATCTTGCTGATGATCCTGAAGTTGCAAAATTAATTAAGAATGGAGACTATATCCGTTTGTTGAATCATCCTAAAATGAGAGCGACAGCATCTGATCCGAAGTTCAATAAGTTACTTGATGACTTGCCAGTGGAGGAGATAGTGGACAAATCTCTATATAAGAAAGAACAGGGATTACTAGTGAGGAGGCAAAGTAGATTGCGCCTTGATCCTTGATCTTAATCTAAACGCTATAAAAAATTGCAATATATTACAACTATAGGTCTGGAAGTTCACGTTCAGCTGAAGACACAAAGCAAGATGTTTTGTTCATGTCCTGTAGGTTTTGGCCATGAGCCAAATAAGAACACTTGCCCGACTTGTCTTGGTTTGCCTGGAGCCTTGCCAGTACTTAATAGAGGAGCGATAGAGAGAACTGTTTTAGCTGGAATTATGCTAGGGTGCGAGACTCCTCCTATCAGTAAGTGGGACAGAAAGAATTACTTCTATCCCGATATGCCAAAAAATTATCAAATTAGCCAGTTTGATTTACCTCTTTGCTTGGGTGGGGAGGTTCCTCTTTATGACCATTGTTATCCAAAAGATGCACAGAAGGACATTACAGAGTCAGGCAAAGTGATCGGACTTACTCGAATTCATCTTGAGGAAGACGTTGCAAAGAGTACGCATTCATCTCATGGAACTTCTATCGATTTTAATCGTGCAGGAACACCACTCATGGAAATCGTTAGTGAGCCAGAAATTACATCGGCCGAGGAAGCTTTTGCATACTTAAATTCGCTCAGGCAGATATTAATTTATGGAGATCTTTCAGATGCTGACATGGAAAAAGGGCAAATGCGTTGTGACGTTAATGTTTCTATAAGGCCTGATTCACAGGAAGATCTTGGCGTTAAGATAGAGCTTAAAAACATGAATTCTGTAAGTGCGGTTCGGCGTGCTCTACATTACGAGATTAGTCGTCAGATTCGCGTACTTAAAGAAGGGGGAGAACTCGTGCAGTCAACGCGTAGGTGGGATGATGATATAGGTGAAACTCAACAGATGAGAACTAAGGAGGACGCTCATGATTATAGATACTTTCCGGACCCTGATCTTTTACCCGTAAAGACTGAAGATGTTATTAAAAAAATGAGGCTTCAGGTCCCTGAGCTTCCTCATCAAAAAGCAGAGCGATTCGTAAAGGATTTTTCTGTCAGTGAATATGATGCTAGCGTTCTCTCAAGTGACCGAGATTTAGCATTATATTTTGAAGAAACAGCCAATGAATCAGAAGCGAAGAAGAAAGTAGCAAACTGGGTCATTAATAATGTGTTGGCGGTATTGAATGAGCGTGATCTTAAAGTTGCTCAATGTCCTGTCAGTCCTTTCAAACTAGCTTTAATTATTACAATGGTTGAATCCGGGAAAGTTTCTAATAACCAGGCAAAGGAAATCTTTGCAGTCCTATTTGATAATCCCGATAAGGATCCTGAGGAAATTATTAAGGAACTTGGATTTGAGCCAGCTGATTCTGACCTCATCGAATCTATCGTAGATGAAGTCGTTACCAATAATCCCGAAAAAGTGACAGAGATACAAGAAGGTAACGAGAAGGTCATTAACTGGTTAACGGGCCAAGTCATGAAAGCAAGTAAAGGGAAAGCGAATCCAAAAATTATAGGTGATTTATTGCGAAAAAAGATTCTATAAACTGAGTCAGATATTTAGTTTATTCTGTTATTTTCTATAGATGCTTTTTTTGGAATCATTTCTTTAATGCACTAGAGCACATGCGGAATTGACTTCTTTGTCTCTCAACCACAAAATAAGTCTTTATTTTTATGTGATTTTCCTGATGTTAGGGAAGTAAACTGCAAAACCTAAGATTTTTATGCTGCTACAAAAACTCAACGCTATTATTACAATTACGGCTGTTTCAACGGTCAGTTTCATGATTCAGGTCGCTTCTGCTGAGGATGAAAAAAGAAAAGTTAATCCTGAGACCGATAAGGCATATGAACATGTAATTGCACCGATCCTTGCATCAAGATGTACAGGATGTCATGGAGCCATTAAAGCAAAAGGGAAGTTTCGGTTACATACAAAAGAGGAGATACAGAAGAGCGAAACTGTCGTAGGAGGTAAAGTTGGAGAGAGTTCCCTCATTGAACGCATTATGCTTCCTGACGATGACGAGGATGTGATGCCTCCTGAAGGCAAGGACCGCCTTAGTGCGGAACAGAAAAAAATTATTAACTGGTGGATAGCAGAAGGAGCCAGTTTTGATAAGAAAATCTCAGAGCTTAATGTTCCTGGCGATGTTGGAACAATTATAGCAGGTCTTGTTTATTCAAAACCCAAGGAGGTGGTCATTACGAAAGCATTTAATCTTCCAGATCTTGCTCAACCTGCTGACGCTGGTGCAGTCGGAGCGATAGGGAAGGCTGGGGTGCTTATTATGCAGCTGGCTCAAGACACCAAATATTTATCTGCTAACGCAATTAATGTTGCTAAAAGTTTCAATGACGCTCAGGTCAAACTTTTGATTCCAGTCAAAACCCATCTCACATGGTTGGACGTTTCTCGTAGCGGTATCACTGATCAAGCCGCATCTGACGTTGGCCAATTATCAATGCTAACAAAGTTACATCTTGAGAATACGAGCATAACCGATCAGATGCTCCAACATGTAGGGAAACTTTCAAATCTTGAGTATCTAAATGTTTATGGGACCAAAATAACAGATGCAGGACTGGAACATCTTAAAGGCTTAAAGAAACTCAAAAAATTATATGTCTGGCAGACGGGTGTTACTGAGGCTGGAGCCAATAAATTGAAAGAAGCTATTCCTGGTCTGGACGTTAATATGGGTTGGAAAGAACCCAAAAAAGAGGACAAACCTGAAGAATCCAAAAAAGAATAAATTTCATTTATTAATTGGTTCAGTTATTTCAATTTTTCCAGAAAAACTGATATTCAGACCTTTCTTTTTCCAGTATTCACAGATTTGTGTCTCGATCTTGTTGAGCCCTTTATCCTTCCAAAGCGTTCCCTGATCAGCTGGAATAAAACGAACTGATTTTGTTTTATGTTCATGAATGTTTTTGGCTGAATTATCAAGAAACGTTTTTAGTCCTCCGAGCTTACGAGAAGCTAGTTCCATTTGATAGTGAGTTAAAAACAATGCTCCTGCATATTTAGCATAAGCGTTCTTTTCATTGATTCTGGTGTCCTTTGCCCAAGTGTGGGCAGACATCATTGTGAGGTTCTGGAGGGATGGGATCACGATTGTCGGCTGATCTTTACGTAACCAGGTTACATTTAAATGTTCGATGATCTGCTTTGAGCAATTAATAAACCTGTATCTTCCTGGTGCATATTGTAGCGCTGAAAAATATTCTGCTATTCCTTCAGTGAGCCACGTTGGCAATGCATGAAATT
Organism: Akkermansiaceae bacterium; assembly: GCA_018675395.1. GTDB lineage: Bacteria > Verrucomicrobiota > Verrucomicrobiia > Verrucomicrobiales > DEV007 > EC70. The sequence goes on along the minus strand of JABGYE010000197.1, from coordinate 7,642 downwards.
GATCGCCCATGGCTTGATGAATGAGTTCGTGTACGAGTAACTGGTAACGTTGGCGCGGTTGTAAATTTGAATCTTTGTTTCTTGTTATTACTAGATGATCAAAACTGACTTTTACTTCTTTGCTGTTTCCATCGAAGTATCCTATCGTTCCTTTAGGAGCTCCCGATTTAATGTATTCCGATTTATTTTCAAAAATACGGACCACATGTTTTTTTTTGTTTCCAGACTGTCCTTCGTAAATTAGTTGAAGTGGAAATAAAACCAAAGCACGTTGGACTGATTCCGCCAAAGTTGCGATTTCAGTAACTTTATTTTGTCTAATCCTTTGGCCCGCAATTATGAGGTATGAATTAGTTTCGTATTTGTATCCATTTAAGGTTTTAATCTCAGTCCATTTAGCTTTAGGGGCGTCAAATCTTTGGGGCCAGGGCTTTGAATGGCTCAAAGATTGTAATGCAAGTAATGCTATGATTATTGCTCCCATTTTTATATTACGAATACAAAATTCTTTCACATTATTATTTATATAAAACCGTCAGATTGAGTCTCTTATATGATGGCTAGTTTTAGCTCATTGCGAATTGAATTATTATTTGGGTTTCCTTCTCGCGTTGTTTGGTAAAAATGCTAAAGTTAAGTTTTGTTAAATATTTATGAGAAACCCATTCACTCAATTAGGATTCATTACTATTATTCTCGTTCTGTTGTTAGGATGTTCATCTACTGGTGGGAAATACGGAAATAGTGGCAATACGGCCTATTTAGATGGAGAAGGCAAGGGGAGTGGTTTATTTGGTGGGCGTAAGAGAAAAAAATCAGCTTCTCTTCAAAATCCAAATATTAATATCCGAGTGGATCCTAACTTAGCTCGTTCATTGACTTACTCGCGTGTAAAAACTGACGGACCATTCATTGCTATGACTTTCGATGATGGCCCTCATCCAGTCCATACGCCTCGGTTATTGGACATTCTCAAAAGAAGGAACATAAGGGCTACCTTTTTTGTTGTAGGGACAAATGCTCGACGATATCCGCAGTTAATTAGAAGAATAATTGCTGAGGGGCATGAGATTGGAAATCATACTGTAAACCATAAGTATTTGAGTAGGATCAGTGTTGAACAGGCAAGGGCGGAAGTGCTTGGCTGCGAGAAGGCAATAGTAGCGGCTTGTGGAGTTAAACCCCGAATACTCCGACCTCCTGGAGGACATATCAACGATCGAGTTAAGGTCTGGTTGAAGAAAGAATTTGGATATAGCACAATCATGTGGGCAGTTGATCCAGAGGACTGGAAGCGTCCAGGATCTGATGTGGTGGCTCATCGTATTATATCAGAAACTGATCCAGGTGAAATTGTGCTGGCTCATGATATTCATGGTCCGACAATCGCAGCTATGCCAAGGGCACTAGATGGGCTGTTAGCCAATGGGTATCGCTTTGTGACTGTTAGCCAGCTCATTGCTATAGAGCGGCGAAGCATTGCCTCACGCCCTAGCTATGATGATAATTTACTTAGCAGTTCAATTTATTTGAATGGGCAAAAACAAGTCCGATAAGAAGAGTACCTTCAAGTACATTTACACAGATAGAAAGTCCTGCTAAGCTTATAGCATGCAAGCCGATGATTTCTTTTCTGCTCGTGAAGGCTTGCGGAAAATCTTAACCACTTTTAGGGAAGCTGGGTATGATCTTGGCATGCCTGAATCGGAACTTGCAGGTCTAAGCTCTGCTGCCGCGTCACTTGACAGCTCGCTAATAGTTATGGTGCTCGGTGCCAAAGGTTGCGGTAAGACTAGTTTAATTGAAACGTTATTAGGAGAAAAATTATCAACCTCCAAGAATCAATCATCTGCGCCAATCATATTTTGGCGGCACGGGACCTATCCAGCTGACGAGATTGATAACGGCTTCACGGAGTCTTATCGTCCATGCTCAGGATTAAAGAAATTTGAGTTCATTGAGGCTCTCGATACCTGCAACGTTTCTGATCCAGATTTGCTAAGAAAAGCGTATTTGATAGCTGATGTGGTTTTGGTGGTTTTTACGGCAACGGATCCTTGGGACACTGAATCCTTTGATTTTGTTAGTGATTTAAAAATTGGAGTTAAGCGCCCGGTGACATCAGTCATTACTAATATTGATCAACGTACCGATGAGGAATTAAATGCTATTACTGAATTTGTGGGGAACTCAGGAAATAAAAGGCTGAATGATGAAATTCCAATCCATCAAATTTCTTCATCTGGTCCATTTTCAAATCGATTAAATAATAATAGGCAATTGCTTCTCGAATGGATAATTACATCTCTGGAAAAGAGACAGTCTTTCGTGGATAGGCGGCTCCGAGCCGAATTGACGCTCACGAATGCTACAAATCAGATGGCTCAAGTTTTGGAGAGTGCTGCCGAGACAACTAAGATCGAAGAGGAATGCTTATTGTCATTTGATAAATTGATATCTCTTTCTCAAGAAGAAATGATTTATGATTTTGCTGAGGCCCTTAAAAAGGATCTTGATGTCTTAAAAAATGAATTAATAGATCTCCGAAAGATTTTGATTAAGTCGAACAGTTTAATTAGTATTTTATTTTTTATTGGTAGTAAAAATTTCTTTTCACAGAAGCATCGGATAGTAGAAAATTTGAATAAAAGCATAACGAATCATGAGGTTCTAATTGTGCAGAAAATAGAAAAAAATACTAAGGATCTTGATCAATATTTTAATGAAGGGTTTAGTGACCTGATGAATGATACTGAGTCCTTTTCTTTTGATGATTCGCAGAGCGTTTCATTTGAGTCTTGGTGCCACGAGACCTCCAATTCCGCGAGGGACATACTTGAAAAAGAGATCATGGAAAGTGATAAATTTAAACTGATAACTTTCAAATTTCGAAATTCGTCCCTATTTGCTTTTTGCACATTATTCACAGCTTCTGTTTCTTTGTGGTTTATGTATTCAAAAATGGAAAATCCCTTTTATGGGATTTCATTTGTCTTTTTATTAATGGTTGGAATTTTCTTAATGTTGTCGATTCAGATTAGACGTAAGGTCATTTCATTATATGAAGAGGAATCCGCTGCCATTCGAGAGCGGATAAGACAGCAACTTACGGAACTGTATAGTTCACCGGTTGAACATTTCTATAAACCCTATAAGGATGCGAATTTAATGTTAAGAAATAAGTATAAAGAACGCTCTTCTCGACGTAAAATTTCTAGCGTTAGTGTATCAAATGCTTTGAAAACAGCCAAAAATATCTTGGCAAAGCCTCTTTTTTAATGACTGATAGCTGCACCAAATAACCAAATGCCTGATCATTCCAATATTGGCACTAAGAATAATCGCTCCAAAGTCTTTCGATCCCGTTCTATAAGCACAATTTTTTTATGGGCTCTAATTGCTTCTGCTGTTTATTTTGATAGGCCAATAATCTTTTCTTCCATTATTATACTCATAGGATCCTTGGGAGTTTATGAGTTTTTTGGTTTGTTAGGGCTCAGAGCTACTCCCGCATTTCAAAGTATTAGGATTTCTACTCTGATCCTCAGTTTTCTGTATCTGTCTATGATGGCCTATTTTTTGAGTGCAGGGTGTGATATAGGAATCATATATATTGATTCTGCCTCTATTGCTTTGGTAGTGATTGTTTTGACGATCCTTCTTTTATTCTATCCCATTGATGGAACTAATACTAAGGACTTATTTTTTAGTTCCTTATTCGGATTTATCTATGTCCCGTTATTGATTTCGTTTTTGCTACGAATTCTTTATTTGAATTATGATTCTTTTGAGGGGCAAGGGGGTGAGTATTATATAATATATTTATTAGTCGTAACAAAATTTTCTGATATGGGTGCTTACCTAATTGGGACACTCATTGGAAAACATAAGATGATTTCACATATTAGTCCGGGTAAGACTTGGGAAGGATTTATTTTTGGATGCTTAACATTTGCTGTTGGAGGTGGATGTTTAATGTTTTATTTATTCAAAGATGAAATGCCATTGCTTGGATGGCAATCAGTTGTCATTTTAAGCTTTGTCCTTGCATTTATTGCTGCTCTCGGTGATTTGGCCGAGTCAGTTCTTAAACGCAGTCTTGCGGTTAAAGACTCTGGTAATATATTGCCCGGCATCGGTGGTGTTCTGGATCTAGTGGACAGCGTTCTTTTTACTGCGCCAGTGTTGTTTATTTATTTAACTTACTTATCTTAAATCATGGCCAACAGTACAAAGAAAGCGGTCATTTTGGGGTCAACAGGATCGATCGGAGTCAGCGCGCTAAAAGTAGCCAATGATTTATCTGAAAGAATTGAAATTGTGGGGCTCGGTGCTTATCAATCAGCGGACAAGTTGCTTTCTCAGCTGAATCAGACTGGTGCACGTGCGGCTTGCCTCAGTGATCAGGATGCGGCTGAAAGTATTAGTGCTGACATTCCTTCTGGAGTCGATATGTTTTCGGGTGAAGAGGGATTAGTTGAGCTTGCTACTCTTGAAGAGGCAGACATTGTGTTGATTGCCATTGTAGGCGTTGCGGGTCTCAAGCCAGCATTGGCTGCCCTAGAAGCAGGCAAGGATCTGGCCGTTGCGAGTAAAGAGATACTTGTTATGGCTGGGCAAGAAGTCATGGAGACAGCTGCGCGGACAGGGGCAAAAGTTTTGCCTGTTGATAGTGAACATAATGCAATTTTTCAATGCCTTGAGGGTAAAGAATCTGACACTGTGTCGCGGTTAATATTGACAGCTTCAGGTGGGCCTTACAGAAAATACGGAAAGAAGGATTTAGAAAATGTTAGTGTTGAAAAGGCTCTGGATCATCCTACTTGGGACATGGGACCAAAGATCACTATCGATTCAGCGACTCTCTTTAATAAGGGTCTTGAAATGATTGAAGCACGATGGCTCTTTGATATTGAGATGGATCGAGTTGATGTCATTGTTCATCCGCAGAGCATTGTTCATTCGATGGTTGAATTTATTGATGGATCGATTTTAGCTCAGCTCAGTGTTACAGATATGTGCTTCCCTATTCAATACGCTCTTACATGGCCCGATCGCGTTCCGAACAGTTTGCCTCCTGTTGACTTTGCTGATCTTGGAAAATTAGATTTTGAAAGACCTAGGACTGAAGATTTCCCTGCACTGAATCTTGCCCGTGTAGCTGGTAATGCTGGAGGAACTTTGCCAGCAGTGATGAATGCAGCTAACGAGGTTGCAGTCGCACAATTTTTGAAAGGCCAATTAAGCTTTCCCGGTATATGGGAACATGTTGAATCAGTAATGACAAATCATAAGGTAATTGAGGGCCCAGGCATTGATGAATTAATAGAAGCCGATCAATGGGCTCGAAATTACCCTATTGTATGATCCATTTCCGTTCAATTTCGATACAGTTTTTGCGATCATAGATCTGAGGTGATATAGTGACTGATCTCAATAAATAAAACCTCATAAATACATAAAAAATAATGGATTCAGTTATAGGCCTCGGAAAAATATTATGGACTCTTTTTCAGGTCATTGTCCTTTTTAATATACTAATCGTTGTTCATGAATTAGGCCATTACTGGGCAGCTAAATGGAGAGGGCTCAAAGTAGAAAAATTCCAGATCTGGTTTGGTAAACCTATTTGGAAAAAAAAGATTAAGGATGTGCAGTGGGGACTCGGATGGATTCCTATGGGTGGCTTCGTTGCTTTGCCTCAAATGGCTCCGATGGAAATGCTGGAAGGTAAGAACGAAGAGCAGGAAAGTTTGCCTCCAATAACACCGAAAGATAAGATTATCGTGGCCTTTGCCGGACCATTATTTAGTTTTGGCTTGGCCTTTGCTTTTGCTCTTCTTGTTTGGGGATTTGGTAAGCCTGTAAGAGAACAGCTTCAGAGCACCGTAGTAGGTTCAGTGGTACCAGGAATGCCTGCTGAGCTAGCTGGCGTTCTTCCTGGAGATCAAATTCTTAAAATTGATGGAGTCAAAGTAAAGAACTTTGCAGGGATGGTTGATTCAGTGTTAGAGCGTATCATTTATAGTGAGGGTGAGGAGATTTTTTTATTAATAAAAAGACAAGGAATTGATGAACCTATAGAGATTCCTTGTGGTTTTAATAAAGAAGAAAGACCAGCTCATCAGAGGCAAGATTTCCGAAGGATTGGAGTCGCGCCGATATCAGAAGCCGTTGTTGATATTACAATTTCCAATAGCCCTTCAGACAAGGCCGGTCTTGAGAGAGGAGATAAAATTCTAGAAGCGAACGGTCAAAGATTATTTGGCCGAGAAATGTTAAGTTTCATGATACAGAAAATGGGTGATGATATTAAACCGATTGAATTACTTGTTCTGAGGGGTGATGAGAAGATAAAAGTTTCAATAGTGCCAGAAGTTCCAATTCAACCAGAAGGGAATCCTGCTATGCTTGGATTACAATGGCAATTACCTCCAATGACCATTCAGAGTCCAGGGCCCAATCCCTTTACTCAGATTTGGAACGGAGCCACTGCTATATATAGAACTCTTAGCGCATTGATGCCTTGGCATGATGCTGATGTGAGTGTTTCACAGATGAGCTCAGCAGTTGGGATCGGTAAACACTATTATGAAACACTTAGTGATCCAGTTTATGGTTGGCGTTTTGCTTTTGTTTTGAGTGTTCTTATTAATGTGAACTTAGGAATGTTGAACCTTCTTCCACTCCCCGTCCTAGATGGAGGTCATATTGTGATGGCGCTTTATGAATGGATATTTAAATCTCCTCTCAATATAAAATTAATGGAAATGTTGCAGTTTGGTTGTGCCTTACTTTTAATATCTTTCATGGTTTACGTGACCTGGTTTGATATTGGTGACTTATCTAGTGAGTCAGAGGATCCTGAGCCAATCGTATTCGCTCCTTGATCTTATTGAATTAATAGACGCAGATGGATTTTAAATATCCTCAAAATTTTTATCGTTATCAGAGGAGAATTACTCGTCAGGTTAGCGTTGGTGCGGTGGGCGTTGGTGCTGAGAATCCGATCCGTATACAATCAATGATTACTGCGGGCACAATGGACACTGATGCTTCCGTGAAAGAGGTCATGGAACTGGCTGATGCTGGTTGTGAGATAGTAAGGATAACGGCACAAACTCGAAGGCATGCTGCTAACCTTGAGAACATTGCCCGGAAAGTTCGTTCGAACGGATGCGATGTACCATTAGTGGCTGACATTCATTTTAAACCAGACGCTGCATTGGAGGCTGCTAAGTGGGTAGAAAAGGTCAGAGTCAATCCAGGAAACTATGCAGATAAAAAGAAGTTTGAAATACGTGAATACAGCGATCAGCAATATTTAGAAGAATTACAAAGAATAAGAGAACAGTTCACACCATTAGTTCAGATCTGCAAGGAACGAGGAGTTGCTATGAGGATTGGAACTAATCATGGAAGCCTCAGTGATCGTATCATGAATCGTTATGGAGACACTCCGAGGGGGATGGTTGAGAGTGCAATGGAGTTTGCACGGATTGCCAGAGAATTGGACTATCATGAATTTATTTTCTCAATGAAGGCAAGTAATCCAAAGGTAATGATCAATGCTTATCGCCTTTTAGTTTCAGCCCTTGAAGCTGAAGGGACTGACTGGAATTACCCATTGCATCTTGGCGTT
>JABGYE010000259.1:0-4896 GCA_018675395.1 Akkermansiaceae bacterium | reverse complement strand
TCGTTGAAGGAATTCCGGGTGTGCTTTGAGCCCAATCCGCCGCTGCCTGAGGATTCTTTCTGGCCCAGGACCTTCCGACCCGAGTCATGGTGTCGTTCCGCATTTCATCGGATGTTATCGAACTTGCCCACGTCATTGCGGCTTGAGGGTTCTCCCATACTAAACGATCACTGAATCCGGAAATAGCAGCATTCCTCATTTCGGAGTCCGGCATATTTGCAAGATAATCACTCGCCGCGGTCGGGTCTTTTCCGGCCCAACCATTCAGGGCTGCCCATGTGCCTGAGTGCTGGGCCTTACCTTCAGGCAGCCCGGACACCCAATCCATTGCAGCTTCAGGATCTCTTGATGCCCAGTTCCTAGTCACTGAGCCAATAATTCTCTCTGCTCCATCATTAGAACTCACCGATTCGGCCCACTCTTTAGCCGCTTCAAAATCTTTCCTGGCGAAGTGATCCGCTGTACGACTCATGGCCTGGTCTCGGACAAAGCCCTCATCGAGTTGGTTGGCCCACTGAGCCGCTTCGAGTGGGGAACTGGATCTAATCATTGCAGAGATAGGAGCATGCACCATCCCATGAGCGGCCTTATTACCTGAGTCCAAGACCCCTTGAACAAATTCGATTGCAAGATCAGGATCCGTGTCGGCAAGGCCCTGAACTAATCCCCCCATCAGGTGATTACGAAGATCATCCGCCTTCATTTTTCGGTCCTTGAGTAAGGGATCAAAGCTAGAATCATTCTCCATGTCCAGTGCCTCGAACCAGGCAATCGCTTTCTGAGGATCTGAGCTGGCCCAGCCCGAAAGTGCGGGGGACATGTCAGGTTCTACCGTATCCACTCCGAACATGACCGCGTCAGTTCCTCCGACCGCTCCCCACGCATAATGAAATTCCTTGAACTCCGGACTACCGGCATCAAAGTCCTTGATCTGGTCCCTGATCAGTAAGGCATTTTCCGCAGTCAGGCCATCAAGTAACTGAGAGAAAGCGAGCCGCCTATCGATCGGGCTAGTCGAGTCTTTGAGCTTTTGCCCGAGCGATTCGATCTCAAGATCAGAAAGTATTTTCTTTTTTGATGAGGCATTACCACCAATCTCAGATCCAGCTCCATCCCCCTGCTGTTTCGACGCCCCATTGTCCTCACGATTAAGAGACTTTCCATCAGCTAAGGACTGGTTCCTTTGCCCCGAAACTGCAGGACCCGCCGAACGACCATCATCAGCAGGAAAGAACTTGTAACCAACAATAAATGAAATTGAAGCAACGAAGATCCAGATAATATGAGGAAATAAACTCCTATTCATCCTTTAATATAATTTCGACATCAAATATCTCCAACCCAATGTTTTGGTAAGTAACGAACCAAATATCCAATAGTTCAAGACCTGCAGAGGAACCGAGGACCAATGAATCTTTGATTTTGCCCTTCTTAACTTTCATAAATTCACTGACTGGAATCTCAATTTCGAACTGGTCATTATTGTCTTTGGGACTCAGATCAACTTTCTCCTTAGTGATATATTTTCCGGAAAAACCACCATGCGTGTAATTCGAAGTGAACCCAACGAGGAAAGAATTAGAATCATCTACACCAAACATATTCGTATCAATTCTTCCCCGGACCTTAAACTTAGCGTCCTCATTAATACGTACAGGTAAAGGACCAGTGGCAGAAACTCCAATATTTACTGAAAAGTGAAGCTCAGGCTTCCTGCCCTTCTCAAACCACAGGCATGGCTTAGTCCGTAACCGGTAAGGAGCAAGAATACGCTGCGCCGAAGAACTGAACTTAGTCAAAAGTTTAACAGCTGGATTGATGCCTGTAATTTTCTCTGACTGATACAGATGACCTCTTCTCGCATCGCGCGGAAACTCGCTTTTCCATTCTTCAGAATAGTCCTTAAGGAAAACCGATTTGAATTCATCCTCACTCTTAAGTTTAGCCACTACATAATGATTTGCGGACACTTCCTGAACACTCCCATCATCAATCCTTTTCACGCGAACTAACCCCTCATTGACCGTGTAACGAGTCGATTCTGGACTAGCCACAACATTGAACTGGGTCCCCAAAACTTCGGCCCTGGCTCCGGGAGAAAATACCAGCATAGGCTTATTCTCAGGTTGTGGCGTTGCATTAACGGACAAGTAGCCCTGGCTAAGACGAAGAACCTTGAATCCTTCGTCTTGAGAAAATTTTAATTTCGAAACACCTGAAATGACTGCCTCCGAACCATCATTCAACTCAATCTTAACCCATGAATTTGAATTTAGCCCTTCAATGGTTCCCTCACTCAGAGGATCCCCAATACTAAGATCATTAATGATTGAGCCGTCCTGCGCACTCCACTCGATCAAACCATCCATCCCTGTGATGCGGGCAAAGGCAGGAGACTTGGACCCTGAACTCCCACTAATAGCAAAGTAACTCAAACCACTCCATAGATAAAACATTGCGGCAACGCCTACAACTTTCCATTTAGATAAACGGAACCTAGTCCTAAGATGAATCTTGGATTGCGTGACTCTTTCCTGAAGATCCATATGAAGGTCAAGGTAATGGAAGTACCGACGCTGCGCTGACACGTCCCCATCAAGAATTTCCTCGAGGGCGGCCAACTCTTCATCCGTAATGGAATCTTCCACTAGCTTGGCAAGTAGATTATCCAAATCCGTATTCTTTAAACTATGCATCAGTCATTCCTCCCCTGTTCATGTTAAGATCAATGCAATTTAATAACTGAACGCGTATCCTTTCTAGAGCATAATAAAGTTTATGCATTTTCTTTCCGGTACGTTCAGCCTCTTTCTTGATGACCCCGTGCCGACCACCATAACGAAGACGAACTAATTCACGATCCTCTTCATTGAGCTTTTCGAGGCACTGTCCTAAAATTTTTCGTCTCATCTCCATTAACGGATCCAATTCTTCATGAGTCGAGCTCAACTGCTCTAATAACTCATCTGAAAAAACGAGTTTCTCTCTGGCGAGGCGTTGTCTCCATTTTAAAATTTCTAAATAAGCAAAGCGCATGGCCCAGGGTATGAAGGGTCTCTCGTGATCATACTTTTCCCACTTCTCCCAGAGCTTAACTGAAACTACTTGCACGACTTCTGCTGCATCCGCTGAGCGCGGAATCATCGAGTAAACGTAACGCTCAACATCCCTGTGATATTGGGTCCATAAACGTACGAATTCAGCGTTTTGATCCATATTAAATAAGGTTTAGTGTCAGTTATAAACTATATCCTCCAATCCAAACAATATTAAGAATATTTTATGCAATTAATATATTTGGTCGGACAAATGATAACCAATCAAATCTCCGCACTCTTATTGTTGCAGAATAATGATATTTATTATTACTATATTTCATATAGATTGATCATAACAAGTGATGGATAAAAAGAAGATTACCGAACAAGCTGGAAAACTGATCAAGATAGCACAAAGAGAAGGAAAGACTGCGGCAAAGGCATCCAAACCTATCGCCAAGAAGTGGCTCGGAAAGATTAGTTCAGGTATCGTCGCTTTAGGAGAAAAAGGACAGCAAGCCGCCTCCGAAATGAAAACTGACGAAGAAAGAGAAGACTCCGAAAGCAGCTAAGTCCCGCAGATCAGATAATGGGCAACTGACCCCTGAGAGTTCCTCTAACTTTTCTACTGGTTCTCGTTAAAGGCTTTAAACCATCGAGCCGCTTCTGCTGGATCCTTTTCAACGCCATGGCCACTCTCATACATCATCCCCAAGTTGTACTGAGCGTCGGACCTTCCCTGCTCAGCGGCCTTACGATACAACACCGCAGCCTTAGGTAGGTTCTTTGAGACGCCATCGCGGCCACTCTCATAAAGGGATGCCAGCTTAAATTGAGCAAGGGCTTCACCCTGATCCGCTCTTTCCTTCAAACCTAGGACCGCATCGGGTAATGGTTCTTCATCCTCAACAATAACCTCATCAGCCGGCTCTTTATCATCTTCTTCAGAAGACGTCTCAGGCTCAGCTGGCACTTCCTCCTCTGGATCACTAGCTGGCTCCTCTGAACCTTCGGTCGAAACCTCTTCCGGCGCAACGTCCTTGGAATTTTCTGAAGCTGAGGCCTGTGTCTGATTATCCTCAGCACCGCCCGAAGCCGGTCCTCGCTCAACATTATTATCACCGCACCCCGAAACGAACATCATTAACAAAGCACAAACGAATAGGTTCTTGACTATCATATCCATAGGCAAACTATCAGATAAAAATAACAGCAAAGCAAGGAAACCGTAATTTCCTAGGAAATATCAGTCATAAACAACCATGACACCCTTCATGACTCTCCAGTGACCTGGAAAGCTACATATGAACGGATACCTTCCTGGAACTTCAGGAACATTAAATTCACCCTGAAATGTTCCTTTCCCGTTCACCAGCGGCGTGGACCAGATCACATCCTTAGAATCAGGAACGAATTGCTTTTCCAAAGCATCAGAGTCTTGAGCCATTTGGTCAGCTAACTGGCCTACACTTTCCCCAGTCCCGGGCTTAACAATGACAAGGTTATGAATCTGCAGGTCCGGATTATCAAAGGTAAGAATAATTTTCTTTCCTGCTTTCAATCGAATTTCTGCAGGCGAAAAAGCTAACTGGTTCGGAACCGCACTGACTCGTATTGCATTATCGTCCTGCCCATTATCTTTCTGATAGGCAGCGGCCATTATTTTGATTTCTTTCTCAGTGTTTGGAACCTCCAGATCGGTAAATTTTCTGCCTAACGGATCAAACAAATAAACAGGAGCATGGCTTTGAGCTCCTCTGCCGCTCACGTACAGAACCTCGATCTGATTCAGGCCCTCCTCAAGATCAACCTGAACGTTCCAGTCCGAACTCCCCCAGTTTGCAGAAGCAATTACAGG
>JABGYE010000325.1:0-11606 GCA_018675395.1 Akkermansiaceae bacterium | reverse complement strand
GGGGCTCGGATGGCCTCTTTCAGCCGATAATGGTTGAACTTTGGACCCGTGACGGGACCGTGGGCATTGAGGTGATTGCTTCGGAGGCCTTCGACCTTGATGATGAGGCGATCCTAGAAGGAGGTCATCGATTCAAGGCTCTCAATAACCCAGTGGCCCTGGAGCCGGGAAGCTATACGATCGTGGCTTACGGTTATGGGGGAGGGGAGCCGAATGTTAATGTCAGCGGTCAGCCCGCTGAAAACTTTGGTCTGTCCAGTAATGATGCTGGAGGCGCGATTACTTTCGTGGGCGGATCCCGTTGGGGTGACGCTGGATCGTTCCCTGCAAATGCGGACGGTGGTCCTGAGCAGCGATACGGTGCCGGTTCTTTTAAAGTTGCTAGCGAGGATGAGGATGAAGATGAGGATGAGATTTCTGATGCCTGGGAAATTGCTAATGGACTGGATCCGGAAAATCCTGAAGACGCTGGCCAGGACGCTGACGATGATGGTCTCAATAACCTCAAGGAATTTCAGTTAGGACTGGACCCGAACTCGAAGGACACGGACGGTGATGGTGCCGAGGACGGTTTTGAATACGATAATGATTCGGACCCGAAGGACCCTGACACGGATGATGATGAGTTGAATGACGGTGAGGAGTTTGCCGAGGGAACAGATCCAATGGACCCTGACACGGACGGTGACGGGTTTCGTGATGGTTTTGAGGTGGCTAAAGGTTCTGATCCTAATGACTCGAACAGTTTTCCGGAAATTGAGAGTGGACCAGGTGCTATTATTTATGATGTGGCCGAGGGGACCGAAGGCAACCAAGACTTTGGAGGTCCACTAGGCATGGACTTTGAGGTCAACTCAGTCATCACAATCTCTGAGTTGGGAGCCTTTGATAGTGGTTCGGATGGTCTCTTTCTTCCTATTAAGGTTGAGCTTTGGAGTCGCGAAGGTGATAGCGGAATTGAGGTCTTGGCAGAGATGAATTTTGATGAGAATGATGAGGGGGTCCTCGAAGGAGGGCACCGTTTCAAGGCTCTGACTGAACCTGCGGTCCTTGATCCCGGGAGCTACTCTATCGTTGCGACTGGTTACGGTGCGAGCGAAAAGAACTATAACCGGGGAATCGGTCCTTCAGAGGAATTTTCCACGAATGACCTTGAAGGGATCATTACTTTCGTTGGAGGATCGCGTTGGGGCGATGCGGGAACTTTCCCAGGAAACCTGGACGGAGGTCCTGAGCAGCGCTATGGTGCCGGTTCATTCAAAGTCATTGTTGATGATGAGGACGGGGACGGGATGCCGGATGCGTGGGAAGAGGATAACGGGCTGGACCCTGAAATGGCGCAGGACGCTGAAGATGATCCGGACAATGACGGGCTCAGTAACCTGACTGAATTTGAGGCGGGTCTGAACCCTAAGGTCGCTGACACGGACGATGATGGTGTGCAGGACGGGACAGAGATTGATAATGAAACGGATCCACTGAAACCTGACACGGACGATGATGGGCTCAGCGACGGCGAGGAAATTACGGCAGGCACGGACCCGTTGAATCCTGACACGGACGATGATGGGTACAAGGACGGCCAGGAAGTGGCGAAGGGAACGGATCCGAAAGATTCGAACAGTAGTCCTGTCTCACAATTTGCCGGAGAACTTGCTTACAAGATTGAGCAGGGAACGATTGGGAACCAGAACTATACGGGTGCCCTAGGACTGGATTTTGTTGTTGAGGAGACGATCAGAGTGCTGGAACTCGGAGCCTTCGACAGTGGTGCAGATGGTCTCAAGAGGCCGATCACTGTCAGTATGTGGTCCCGCGATGACATGGAAACACCGGGCGAGGTCAATGATGACATTGGCCTTGAAATGCTGGCTCAAATTGAATTTGGTCCGGGTAATGAGGGGGACCTGCGTGATGCGCACCGAACCATTGCTTTGGAGGATGAGTTGGTCCTTGAGCCGGGAGCTTATACTATTGTTGCGAGTGGGTACGGGGCAGGTGAGCCGAACGGAAATGTTGGGACGCCTGGAATGAGTTTGACCGAGGACCCTATTATTACTTTTGTCGGCGGAGGCAGGTACGGGAACGATGTGACCGCTTATCCTGGAGTCCCTGACGGGGGCCCAGAGAACCGTTATGCTGCCGGAACGTTTGCATTTGAAATTCTCTCCTCTCCACTACGATTTACTGATATCAGTTATGATCCGGTCCAAGAGGAAACGACGATGACCTGGTCATCTGTCCCTAACCGTATCTATGCGATTGATGAATCTATTGACCTTATTACCTGGGAGGAGCTCGATGATAGTCTTGCTTCGGAAGGAATGTCGACATCCTTCACGATTGATACATTGCCTGGAAAGAGTTTCTTCAGGGTAAGGCTCCAGGAATAATATAAAGCTGATAAATTATCTGTTCAGGATTGCCCATGGGTAAAAGTGTCCGGCTAATAAGGTTCTTGATGGTCCCTGCCGTGGTATCATTGTGGAGCTGTGGAGGAAATGATAAGGAGAAAAGTGCTGATGGAAGTGACGCTGATCAAAGGACAGTCTCTTCCTTAGTCGCTTCTGAGGAATTGATCCTTGAACTGACTCCCAGATTGAAGAGTTTCAAAGATACTCTTTTCACTGAGAATTGTCATTTTGTTGGTGTTGACCCGAACCCTGTCCAGGAGAAGCAATATTCCGGGCTCGGAACCGTTGAGATTCACTGGGAAGGGCAATCAGATAATAATGAATCCGCTGCAGGAAAGCCGACCATTGCAAAAATCACTGAGCCCGTGAGTGAATTGAAACTCAAGGACATTAGTTTTTCTTTAGTGTCCGGTAATTTCAGTATTGAAGGTATGAATATTTTCACTACGAGCGTTTCTTTTTCCGGATCCAATGATGATTCCTCGATCAGTTCAATGAATGAAGTCATTTGGGAGAGGGTCGGCAGTTCATGGAAAATTAATTCATGGAAAGTTCAAAGGCTGAGCGTTCAAAGGTCCTCAGGTAAATTGTTTAAAGAAGTTCTTAATGAGGCCCTTCCGGACAAAGGGTCTCTTTCTCGGGCCAGGGAATCAATGCATTGGAGGATCCTCGTTGATAATTATTTTGGTGGCAAAAAACCAACCAATATACCCAAGTACACTGATACCCGTTTTTATCCGGACTCAATTAATACGCACCCATCGGTTTCGATTGTCGACATTGACGGGAACGGTTATGACGATATTTACATATGTGTGCGGTGGGGAAAGAACCAACTCCTTAGAAATAAGGGGGACGGAACCTTTGAGGAATGTGCTGAGCAGTATGGTCTTGATGTTAGTGGCAGGAACACGGTTGCGATCTTTGCTGACTTTGATAATGATGGGGACCCTGATCTCTTTCTGGGACGTTCACTTGAGAGGTCTCTTTACATGGTCAATGATGAAGGAATTTTTCGTGTTCATAATGGTCCCGTTTCTAACGGGAAACTACCGTGGTTAGTCACTTCTGCCTCCTCTGCTGATTACAATAATGACGGACTTCTCGATATATACATATGCACTTATAGCCCTCTGGACCTGAATACTAGGCTCCAAGACAGGGGCGATGCTCCGCAATGGGCCAGACAGTTTCTTTCACCGGAACAGGCTCAGGAAGTCGTGAAAAGAAAAGCAAATGACCATACTTACCTGAATCAGATAGGCCCGCCTAATGTCCTCCTTGTCAATCGTGGAGGCCATTTTGAAATTGCGCCGGGATCAGTCTCTGTGGCTGGTTACCATAACAGTTTCCAGGCCTCATGGGCCGACTTCGATCTGGACGGAGATCAGGACCTTTATGTGGCTAATGATTATGCCCCAGACCAGTTCTTCCGTAATGATGATGGTACTTTCGTTGATATTACTTCCGGTTCAGGAATTGACACGATCGGCTTTGCGATGGGTGCTTCGTGGGGTGATTATGACGGGGACGGGGACCAGGACCTTTATGTTTCCAATATGTATTCGAAGGCCGGTCGCCGGATCACTGCACAGGTCCCCGGACTTGATGACCGGATGTCAGCAGTGGCTTATGGTAATTTTCTTTATAGGAATGACGGGGACGAAGGCATGAAGCGTTTATCGGGCGCTGACGGGAAGCCGGTCCCAGTTCACCTCGCTGGATGGTCATGGGGTGGAATGTTCACGGACTTTGATAATGACGGGTTCCTTGACCTTTATGTTTCTAGCGGATTTTATACTCCTCCTCCGGGACAGGATAATGGTGTCGATTTGTGAAGTTGTCTCTGGCGTGCGGTCGTGCGCTCCGATGAGTCTTTACCTGATCAGTTCAGAAATAACAAATCGTGGGGAACGGATCCGAGGACAGGAAAACTAAAACCATCGCAGGAGCGGCTCACTTATTATTATGGTCCGAACTATCATAGGCACTCCTACAGTGGTTACGAAAAGAATAAGTTTTACCTTAACGTTTCAGGAAACACTTTTGCTGACCTTTCGGGAGTGTCCGGTGCTGATGATGTGGCTGATGGGAGGACTTGGGCGGCTCTCGATTATGATCGGGACGGTTGGACTGACATTGCTTTGGTGAACGCGAATGCTCCGCTCCTTAGTCTGTACCGTAACGGGATCGGAAAAATAAATAAATCCAATCATATTAAGGTCCTTCTTGTCGGTGGGGCCGTAGGAAAGGATCCCGGTAAAGGGTTGAGTAATAGGGACGGGGTAGGGGCAGTCGTTGAAGTTATGTCCGGTGACCGATTGATAAAAAGAGTCCGTAACCTTGGAGAAGGGTACGCTGCTCAGAACAGTGCTACTATGACCATTGGCATTGGCTCAGAGGACACAGTTCAATCGGTGAAGATCCGCTGGCCATCAGGAAAAATTACAACGAGTCGATCATTAGTCAGTGCAGGATCTGCTATTGTAATGAAGGAGATTCAATAGAGGAACGTTCCTTGCCTTAGTCTGAAATTCGTAGGATAATACAAAGTAATTATTTCTCTTCCCCATGAAATTCCTTAATCCATTTGTCTGGGTCAGTATTTTTATGACTTGCTGTTTTGAGTTAGCGGCAGTGGATCCGGTCATATCCGAGTTCATGGCATCAAATTCATCGGGACTCAAGGATGAGGACGGTGATTCATCGGATTGGATCGAAATATGGAACGTTTCAGGTGGGCCGGGTGACTTGCAAGGTTATCACCTCACTGATGATCCTGAGGATCTGACCAAGTGGACCTTTGCTAAAGCGGCATTTAATAATGACGGGTACGTGGTGATATTTGCTTCGGGCAAGGACCGGAACGGACCATTAGATGAGTTGCATACAAATTTTAAGATAAGTTCGTCCGGGGACGGATACCTTGCACTAGTTGAACCGGACGGAATAACCGTTGCTAGTGAGTACAAAAACTATTCTAAGCAGTTCGAAGATATTTCATACGGGAGCGGATACGGTGACCCTGAGGATGTGAAACTTTTAAAATCCGGAGACAATGCAAGATGGATAGTCCCGGAAGCGGCAATCGGAGGTTGGACAGAGGCTACATTTGATGATTCTTCCTGGTCCTTGGCTGAGACGGGCATTGGGTATGACAGGTCCGTTAAATATTTACCGCATATTGGTGAAGGGGGGGATCTCATGGATGCTATGCGTGGAGTGAATGCTACGGCTTATATTAGGGTACCATTCACTGTTAATGATTTGAGCGGGTTGAGTAATTTGATTTTACGAATGAAGTGGGAAGACGGTTTCGTTGCATATTTGAATGGGACCAAAATTAAATCAATGAGTGCTCCGGAAAATCCTCAATGGAATTCAGAGGCAACAACGAACCGTTCGAATGAGGATGATGCTATCACGTTCTTTGATTATCCGGTATCAGGACCATTAATTGAGGGTGAGAATATCCTGGCAATTCATGGCCTCAATGCTTCAAGTACCAGTTCGGATTTTCTTATCTCCCCTGAGCTGACAGCGAAGCAAACAGATCTTAATTCTCCTAGGACTGGTTTTTTTATGGTTCCTAGTCCTGGGAGCCTTAACGGAAAACTTATCGATGGTCTGGTACGTGACACCAAATTCAGTTTTAAGAGAGGCTTTTATGATAGTCCTTTTGATCTGGAAATTAGTACCGAGACTGTAGGGGCCATGATCAGGTACACTTTGGACGGTTCTGAGCCGAGTGAATCGAGTGGGATGATTTATGATGGTCCCATTAATATTAATGACACGACGGTTCTTCGGGCCATAGCATATAAGGATAATTTCACATCGACCAATGTGGACACTCAGACCTATTTGTTCCCGGAAAAAGTCGCGGTTCAGACGAATAGCCCGGCAGGATACCCTTCTAGCTGGGGTGGAGTCAGTGCGGACTATGGGATGGATAATGATCCTGTTGATTTTCGCCGAGCTGCTGGTAATGCCAATCATTCCTTATCATCGGCCAAGTCAGCTATTGCCGATTCGCTCAAATCGATAACGACCATTTCCATTGTTACTGATAAGGATAATATATTTGATCGGAGTAGGGGAATTTACCAGAACCCGAGTGGTCGTGGGAGTCAGTGGGAGCGACCAGTTTCCGTGGAAATTATTAATGGTGAGGGGGCTGATGATTATCAGACCGATGCCGGGATTCGTGTCATGGGTTTCACATCACGTAATCTCAGCACGACGACAAAACTGAATATGCGTTTATTGTTCAAGAAAGAGTACGGGGACAGTAAGATGAAATATCCTTTACTAGGTTCAGAGGGCCCGGACGAGTTCAATACTATTGCCTTGCGGGGCAATATCCGTGATGCCTGGGTCACTGAGTATCAGGGTTTCGGAAGTGCTTTATACATAGGTGATGAGTGGTCCAAGAGGTCGCAAAAGGCCATGGGCCAGCCCGCGGTCCGTGGCACTTATGCTCATGTCTATCTGAATGGTATGTATTGGGGGCTTTATAATCCGACTGAGCGTCCCGATGATGATTTTGCTGAGACTCATCTTGGCGGGGCCCGGACCGAATATGATGTGGTCAAGTTTTGCTGCCCTGATCGATCAATCGCGGGATCGATTCGGATCTGGGACCAGTTACTCTCTGCCGCGAGGTCAGGACTGACGAGCCATCAGAGCTATCGACGGGTTCAGGGAAAGAATCCTGACGGTTCACTTAATCCTCAGTTTCCAGTGCTCCTTGATGTGGATAACCTGATCGATTACTCGATTAATGGTTATTATCATGCTCAAGTTGACTGGCCCGGCAATTATTACGTGATCAGGGACCGGGTCGAGGGTCGCACGACTGGTTTTCAGTTCTTTACCTGGGATAATGACATTGCCTTGGGTGCGGCGAACCCGAATAACGGGAATAAGGTTCAGAGTAGTCCAGGACATAACTGGTGGACCGAGTCGCCCGGTGAAATAGAAATTCCAATACGTCGGAACGCTGAGTACCGGGTCCGTTTCGCGGACCGTGTCTATAAGCACTTCAATCATGATGGTGCAATGACTATCGAGAACAATATCAATCGCTGGAATGAGTTAGCTGAGATGGTCCGTCCTGCACTATTTGCTGAGTCAGCGCGTTGGGGTGATTCGAGAGGACAGAGGCTCCGGACAGTGCAGGATAACTGGGACGTAATGGATCAGAGAATGGTTAATAATTATTTTCCAAAGAGGCAATCAGTTCTCTTTTCTCAGTTGCGGAGTCAGGGCCTGTATCCTGATACGATTGCGCCTGAATTTAATAAGCGTGGTGGTGTAGTGAGTCCTGATTTTCGGCTCAAATTTGATTCCGAAAGTGTAGTTTATTATACTACGGACGGGTCTGACCCTAGGCTCGTTGGAGGGGCAGTGAATCCAGATGCAGTGATGGTTTCCGGAGGCCGTACGATCCTCTCACTCATAGAAACGGGCTCAGCGTTACGTGTCAACGTGCCTCAGGATGGGTCCGAGGGCGAGGACTGGTTCTTACCAGATTATGATGATTCAAAATGGATTTCAGGAAATTCCGGTGTTGGTTATGATAGAGGAAGTAAATATAGGGACCTAATTTCTCTGAGCCTCTATGATGAGATGCGTGGCATCAATTCTTCTGCCTATGTGAGGATTCCTTTTGAGGTGGTGGAGCCAGCAAATTTCATTAGTCTTTATCTCCGCATGAAGTCAGATGATGGGTTCGTGGTTTACCTAAATGGGACCAGGGTCGCTGAGCGGAATGCTCCGGAACAGTTGTTGTGGAATTCGTCAGCGACACAATCACCGACTGATGAGGAGGCAATGACTTTTAAGGTTATTGATATTACGGCTTATAAGGATTTGCTCGTTAGGGGATCTAACGTCCTAGCAATTCATGCCCTCAATGATAGTTCTGGAAGTTCTGATTTTCTTATCATCCCAGAACTTGCAGGAGATTCACTAGAGGCTGCTGATACTATTTCGATGGACCGGACTACGGTAGTTCGTTCCCGCGCTCTTGACGGTAATGAGTGGTCACCAATTAATGAGGCGACTTTCATTATCGGGTCCAAACCAACGGCCCAGAACCTCGTCGTTTCTGAAATCATGTATCATCCCTCACTGAAAAATGAGAGTGATGAGTTCATTGAGGTAATGAATATTTCTCAGGCCGAAGAGATTAATCTGACCTCAGTAAAATTCGATAACGGGATAAGTTATGAGTTTCCAGTAGACTTTATTCTTGGTCCAGGGGAGAGAGCTGTCATCGCCTCGGATCCTGATGCTCTTCGTGTTGATTGGCCTGAGCTTAAAGTAGTGGGCCAGTTCACAGGTAATTTAAATAATGGTGGTGAAAGGCTAACTCTCATTGATTCGGAGGGAGTCGAGATTCAGAGTTTCAAGTATGATGACAAGTCACCTTGGCCTGAGAGCCCTGATGGGCAAGGACCTAGCCTGGTTCTTACAAATCCCTTGAGCGGGCCTGATCATTCTGATCCAGAGAGTTGGAGAGCGTCCGGATCTGATGGCGGTAGCCCAGGATTTGATGGAGGACAGAATTATAATGGTGAGGACCTCATCCGATACGCGATTGAAGAGGGTCCTGATTTTAATATTGTTAATGGAACCCTCTCCATGAAGAGAAGGGAAGGAGTAAATGATATTCTAATTGTTCCGCAATGGAGTGAGGACCTGAGGGTTTGGCGAGGTGACGGTTTTGAAGCTAATGGCGAGGATCCTACCTCATGGAAAATCTCTGATCTGGTCCTTCAGAAAGGGAGAGTTTTTTACAGGTTTGAGGTTCGATACCGTTAATTCCATCTAATGAAACGAGTGAAGGGAAACCTGACAAAGAGGATAAAAATCTTATTTCTGGGGATAATAGGAATCCTTCTGATATTAATTATTATTAGAGAGATAAACACTTTTCGAGTTAAGGCTCTATGGGAATCTGTTCGTGATGAATGTGAACAAAAAGGCTTAAGTTTTGATTTCAGTGATATTATCCCTGATCCGGTTCCGGAGGATAAGAATTTTGCTTATGTGGCGGCACTTAAGCCGCTGCTCGAATATGAATCGGATGGAGTCACTTCTCTTGACTCAGAAAAGTATGAGCAATCATCAAGTTTTCTCTCTGTTCCAAATGATAAAAATTGGCCCTCTAATTTCGGAGCTAAGGGTCCAGAAATTTATCATGATCATGACCTGAGATCTTTCCAAAAATTTTTCAGAGAGGATGGAATTGAATTATGGTCACAACCAGTGGAGGCAGGTGAACCTGCCGATGATGTGTTATTGGCTATTGGCAAGGTTTCTGAGAACATGGATTCACTTGTCGAGGCTTCAAAAAAGAGACCGTTTTATCGGATAGATAAGAGATATGAAGTAAAGAATATTAATAACATAAAAGATATAGATACAGTCATCGGGGGTACGCCAAGTTTCTCTTCGCATCGGAATGTCCAGTATTGGTTTAACTTAAGATCTTTAGCTCATATGCAAAATGGTAATGTGGATTCTGCTTTTTCAGATCTAAAGATGTCAATGTTCTTGGCCGAGTTAAATAAAAATGAACTTGGTTTAGTTTCTCAATTGTGTCGTATCACTTTAATGAGATCAGCGCTAGTTCCTTTGTGGGGAGGTTTATCAAAGAAGAGCTGGAACTTACAGCAATTGGAGTCTTTGGAAAATAGTCTTGCCGATATAAATTACTTAGAAGGTTTGGAGAGCGCGATGCGCTTTGAGCGTCAATTATTAAATGGGATCCATCATTATTTAGGAGGATTATTGGATCAGAATCCTGATAACTTCACTGCGTCGCTTGCTTCTTTTGGGGTTCCTCTAGCTTTAGTTGGTGATGGAGGTTTAAAATTATTTCCATTGAAATGGTTTTACATATCACCATCGGCTTTCATTAACGGTAGTCAGGCACGTTCAAATGAGCTGTATTTAAAATTTTTAGATTGGATAGTTGATTTGGAATCGAGACAAATCATTCCAGATGCAGCGAAGGAATTTGATCAGTATTTTAAAGAAGCGAATTTCGATAAATTTCATCCTTATAATTTTTTAATTAATTTATTTTTTTCAGATCCGGTTCCATTGGCCAAGAAGATCGGGAAAATGCAGAATTTAGTTGATCAGGCTCGTATTGCTTGCGCTTTGGAGGTTTATTACCTTGAGGAAGGAAAGTACCCGAAGAGTTTGGATGAACTCGGGGAAGATCTCCCCCATGATGTTTTTACCGGAGATTCCTACTATTATGTTCTTGAGGGTAAAGGTAAGTATCGCATTTACGGATTGGGTTGGAACCTAAAAGATGACGGAGGGAAAGTGCGTGCTAGTAATTCTCAGCCAGACAAAGCAAATGAGAATGAACCACTGGATTTAATATGGCAGAACTTTCCCGTATCTTTTTCTGATTAAGAATGGGATGTTAATTTTATATTCATAACCTTCTCATAATAATTCTCAGTCTATAATTAGTATCAATGAAGTATATAATACTATTTTCATTTATTTTAATGAACTTGGCTCCGGTCGGTGCAGAGATTGGCCCTGACGGGACCGGGACAGTAAAAGGTTACTTCATTGGGCCTGGAGTTGACTTGAGGGGCACCCCTCCAGTCTCTTTGGTTTCAGGATATTACCACAACATGGTCCTGATGGAGGAGGGGAATTGCCTTGCTTGGGGCTGGAACAATTATGGGCAGGCAAACATTGATTCTGATCTGAGCGGGATCATTTCCATTGATGGGGGATACTATCATTCAGTGGCAGTGACAAAAGGAGGATCTGTTTCCGTGTGGGGAAGGAATAATTATGGACAAATAACCTTACCTGAAGGCTTGGGTCCTGCTGCTTCAGTTGCGACGGGTCATGCCCATACTTTGATCCTTAAAGAAGATGGTACAGTCATCGGAATAGGAAGGGATAACTATGGTCAGATAAGTGTACCTGATGAGTTGAGCGAAATTAAATTAATTGCTGCCGGAAGAGAGCACAGTCTAGCGCTCAAAGAAGACGGTACTGTAGTTGCATGGGGAAGAAACGATTATGGGCAGACTAGTGTTCCGGAAGATTTAACTGATGTTGTTGCCATTTCTGCCGGGTACTACCATTCTTTGGCTCTAAAGAGTGATGGCGAAGTTGTTGCTTGGGGTGATGATTCATATGGTC